>NZ_JBVAXK010000004.1:0-486017 GCF_055419285.1 Mycobacterium sp. IDUB_28
AACTCCCCGATGGCCATCAACTGTGCCGCGGCGGCCTGGCTTTCCATCCGCTGACCGGCCCGGATCGCCTCGATCCAACCCCGAGATTGCTCGGTCGGCGTTTTCAGGACGTGGTGCCACACCTTGGTCATGTCATCAATCCAGGCCCAATACAGCGACGGGTCATCCCGCGGCGGCGGCGCCTCATCGCACAACTGCTCGAACATACGTTCGATTATAGCAGCCTCTACCGGCTCGAACTTGCCGGCAAAGCTGCACGTTTCTGCCGAGATAAACGCCTATAACACGGGCGCGCGTCAGAGACGTTCCTTGGCGGCCGCCGACAACCGGGACCCGTCGGCCTTACCCTCGGCGATTCCGGTGGCCACCTTCATGACCAGCCCCATCTGCTTCATGGTCGGTCGCTGACCGAGGGTCTCGGCCACTTGGGCGATCGCAGTGTCCACGACGTCGGCCACCTCGGCATCCGTCAGCGGGGTGGGCAGGTACTCGTCGATGATCCGAGCCTCGGCGTGCTCGTTGGCCGCAAGCTCTCCGCGTCCGTTCTGGGTGTAGATCTCGGCCGCCTCCCCGCGTTTACGCGACTCTCTGGCCAGGACTTTGAGCACCTCGTCGTCGGAAAGTTCTCTGGCCTCCTTGCCCGCTACCTCCTCGGTTTGGATAGCGGCGAGCACCATTCGCAGGGTCGCCGTTCGCAGCTTTTCCTGCGCCTTCATCGCGTCGGTCAGGTCCGCCCGAAGCCGGGACTTCAATTCCGCCATCTCAGAGACGCTACGCGCGCGAGAGAGCGGTCACGGCCCTACGTTGAGAAATGCCGCGACCGCCGACAGGATGGACCCCATGACGCACGTCGACAGCCGCCGCCGCCGGTGAGCACGCTGCCGCCTGACCCTTCCAACGGTCCTCAGAGTATGGAGAGCGGATCCGCCGTGGCTGATGGTGCGGCACCGATCGACGCCGCCTACGCTCCGCCGCCCGCTTATGGACCGCCGCCCGCATACGCCTCCCCGCCCCCGCCGCCGGGCTACGGGCCGCCTCCCGGCTACCCGCCCCCGGGCTACGGTCCGCCCCCGGGCTACGGGCCCCCGCCCCCGGGCTACGGGCCCCCGCCCCCGGGCTACGGTCCGCCCCCGGGCTACGGCCCCCCGCCTCAGGCCTACGGCACCCAGTTCGGCCCCGCACTCATGCCGGGTGCCGCGAAACCCGGCATCATCCCGCTGCGACCCCTGACCCTCAGCGATATGTTCAACGGCGCCGTCGGCTACATCCGCGCCAACCCCAAGCCGACCCTGGGGTTGACCGCCCTGGTCGTGGTCGTCATGCAGGTCATTTCGTTGCTCACCATGATCGGCCCGTTGACCGCGCTCAACTCGTTGGACTCCGACCGATCCGCTGCACGGGCCGGGGCAGCGGGCGCCTACCTGGCTTCGGTAGGTGGCAGCGCCCTGGTCACCTGGTTGGGCGGCATGCTGCTGAGCGGAATGCTGACCGTGGTGGTCGGGCGCGCGGTATTCGGCTCGCCGATCACCATGGGCGAAGCCTGGGCCAAGGTGCGCGGCCGCATTCTCGCCCTGCTGGGACTGGCGGTGCTGGAAGGCGTCGGGACGGCGGTGATCATCGGCTTGGTCGTGGTGATCCTGGTCGGAGTCGGGTACGTGGCCAATTCCGGCGTAGCGGTGCTGCTCGGCTTTCCGCTGCTGTTCGTGGTCGTCCTGCTGTTGGCCTACGCCTACACCGTGCTGGTCTTCGCCCCGGTGTTGATCGTGCTGGAAAGGCTGCCGGTATTCGACGCGATCGCCCGGTCGTTCGCGTTGGTGCGCAACGGTTTTTGGCGGGTCCTGGGCATCCAGCTGCTGGCTGCCCTGGTCGTTGGAATCGTCGGCGGCGCAATCTCGATGCCGTTCACCATTGTCGCCGAGATCATGTTGATCGGCGCCTCGGGCACCACCGGCGTGCTGGTGGGGTCCACCTTGTCAGCTATCGGGGGCGCCATCAGCCAGATCGTGACCGCGCCCTTCACCGCCGGCGTGGTGGTGCTGCTGTACACCGACCGCCGCATGCGTGCCGAAGCGTTCGACCTGGTACTGCAGTCTGGCGCCCTCAATGGTCCCGCCGCGGTGGAATCCACCGACAATCTGTGGCTGACGCGCCCCATCTGACGGAGAACAACTGGTGCCAGCCATTGACATCGACCGCGATGCCGCCCACGACGCAGCGCAGCGCGAACTCAACAAGCCGATCTATCCCAAACACTCACTGACCGACGACATCGCCGACAAGATCACCGCGTTCCTGCTCCGGTTGCTACAGAAGACCTCGTCACTGCCGGGCGGCTGGTTCACTGTCAGCGTGTTGCTCATCCTGGTGGCGATCGCCGTCGCGGTTGCCATACACATCGCGCGACGCACCCTTCGCACCAACCGCGGCGGCGACTACGAGCTGTTCGACGCCGGTCAACTGACCGCGGCCCAGCATCGCGCTACCGCGGAAGGCTTTGCGGCAGAAGGTAACTGGTCCGCTGCGATCCGCCACAGGTTGCGCGCGGTAGCGCGTGAACTGGAGGAGACGGGCGTGCTCAGCCAGGTGCCCGGCCGGACCGCCAACGAACTGTCCACCGACGCCGGGGTGGTACTTCCGCATCTGGTGGGTGAACTGTCGCAGGCGGCAACGGCTTTCAACGATGTGACCTACGGTGAGCGACCGGGCACCCAGGCCACCTACCAGTTGATCGCCGACCTCGACGATCATATTTGTTCGCGCTCAATGACTTCGACGGTGCCGGCCCGGTTGCCGGCGTCGGATTGGGCTCAGATCCGGTGATCGCCACCCGCCCGCCGCCCGGCTCCGTCCGGCAACGACGTCCGTGGCGCGCGGTCCTGCTTGCGCTGGCCGCGGTGACGGTGGTGGCCTTCATCACCACATATCTGACGGCGCCGCGCCCCGGCGGGACGCTGGACCCGGAGGCCACCAGTCCGGCGGGTGCGCATGCACTGGTGACGTTGCTGCGGGACGGTGGCGTCGAGGTCGTCGTGGCCGATACGGTCGCCGAAGTCGAGCGCGCGGCCCGACCCGACACGCTGCTGGTGGTCGCACGGACGCAGTACCTGAGCGACAACTCGCTGCTGGAGCGGGTGGGCAGGGTTCCCGGCGACCTGTTGTTGGTGGACCCCACCTCCCGGGCACGCACCGCGCTGACGCCCCGGTTGCGAGTGGGTGCTGCCAGCAAGCTTGCTATTGAGCCCAATTGTCCGCTGCCACAGGCGAACCGGGCCGGGTCGGTGAATCTGGGGCCGAGTGATTCCTACCGGGCCAGGGGTGACCTGGATTTGGTCAGTTGTTACGGCGGCGCATTGGTCAGCTACCACGACGACGGCCGAACCATCACCGTGGTCGGCAGCAGCCGTTTCATGACGAACGACGGGTTACTCGAGGCGGGCAACGCCGCGCTGGCGATGAACCTCGCCGGCATGCGCCCCCGGGTCGTCTGGTTCGCGCCCCGACGAGCCGAGGGACACAATTCGGCACCGGAGTCGATCACGGACCTGTTCCCGGACAACGTGACATGGATCGTCTGGCAACTATGCCTGGTCGTCGCGCTGCTGGCGTTGTGGCGTGGCCGTCGGGTCGGTCCGTTGGTGGCCGAGGAACTCCCGGTCGTCGTGCGCGCCTCGGAGACGGTCGAGGGTCGGGGCCGGTTGTACCGATCCCGTCGCGCCCGTGACCGCGCTGCTGAGGCGTTGCGCACCGCGACGCTGCAGCGGCTGGTGCCGCGACTGGGCCTGGGTCCCAACCCCGTACCGCCGGCCGTGGTGACAACCGTCAGCCGGCGCAGCGGGGTCGACCCGGACTTTGTGCAGTACCACTTGTATGGTCCCGCCCCGAACAACGACACCGACCTACGAAACCTCGCCCTTGCGCTCGACGACATCGAAAGGCAGGTCACCCACTCGTGACACAGTCCCCGCCCGCGCAGTCCTCTGTCGCAGATCCGGCTCGAGACGCACTACTGGGGTTGCGCAACGAGATCGCCAAAGCCGTTGTCGGACAAGAGGGGGTGATCAGCGGTCTGGTGATCGCGCTGTTGTGTCAGGGTCACGTGTTGCTGGAAGGCGTTCCGGGAGTGGCGAAGACGTTGATGGTGCGCGCCCTGGCCGCCGCACTGCAGCTGGATTTCAAGCGGGTGCAGTTCACCCCGGACCTGATGCCGGGTGATATCACCGGCTCGCTCATCTACGACACCCACACCGCGGAATTCGCGTTTCGGGCCGGCCCGGTGTTCACCAACCTGCTACTCGCCGACGAAATCAACCGCACTCCGCCGAAGACCCAGGCTGCCCTGCTCGAGGCGATGGAGGAGCGCCAGGTCAGCATCGACGGTGAAGCCAAGCCGTTGCCGGATCCGTTCATCGTCGCCGCTACGCAGAACCCGATCGAATACGAAGGCACCTACCAGTTGCCCGAAGCTCAGCTAGACCGATTCCTGTTGAAATTGAACGTGACCCTGCCGCCGCGCGACGCCGAGATCGCGATCCTCGGCCGGCACGCGCATGGTTTCGACCCGCGTGATCTGTCCGCCGTCAAACCCGTCGCCGGTCCCGCCGAGCTGGCGGCCGGTCGGGAGGCGGTACGTCAGGTGTTGATCGCCGATGAGGTGCTGGGTTACATCGTCGACATCGTCGGGGCCACCCGGTCTTCCCCCGCCCTGCAACTCGGGGTGTCCCCGCGCGGGGCGACCGCACTGCTGGGCACCGCGCGGTCGTGGGCGTGGTTGTCCGGTCGCAACTACGTCACTCCCGACGACGTGAAGGCGATGGCCCGGCCGACGCTGCGGCACCGGGTCATGCTGCGCCCGGAGGCGGAGTTGGAAGGCGCCACGCCTGACGGTGTGCTGGACGGCATCCTGGCCTCGGTACCGGTGCCACGCTAGTGATCCTGACCGGACGCACCGGGCTGCTGGCGCTGATCTGCGTCTTTCCGATCGCGGTAGCTCCTTGGCCGGCAAGGGCTTTCGTGATCCTGTTGCTGGTGCTCGTCAGCTTGGTGACGATCGACGTGCTGTTGGCGGCGAGTCCGCGGCGACTGCGTTACAGCCGTTCGCCGGACTCGTCGGTGCGATTGGGGCAACCGGTGGACGCGGGTCTGTTGATTCACAACGACAGTCGCCGACGATTTCGCGGCCAGGTGCGCGATGCATGGCCGCCCAGTGCACGCGGCGAGCCGCGTGCCCATCGACTGGTGATCGCCGGCGGGCAACGTCAGCAGGTGGCCACCCACCTGCGCCCGGTTCGCCGTGGCGATCAGCGTGCGGCGGTGGTCACCGCCCGTTCGATTGGTCCACTGGGGTTCGCGGGCCGACAGGGTTCACAGACGGTGCCCGGTCACGTGCGGGTGCTGCCGCCGTTCCTGTCCCGCAAGCATTTACCGTCGCGGCTGGCCAAACTGCGGGAGATCGACGGGCTGCTGCCTACCCTGATCCGCGGGCAGGGCACCGAATTCGACTCGCTGCGTGAGTATGTCGTAGGTGACGACGTCCGCTCGATCGACTGGCGGGCCAGCGCCCGGCGCACCGACGTGATGGTCCGTACCTGGCGGCCCGAGCGGGACCGGCGGGTGGTGATCGTGCTCGACACCGGACGCATGGCCGCCGGGCGGGTGGGTGTCGATCCGACGGCCGGCGACCCGGCGGGCTGGCCCCGGCTGGACTGGGCGATGGATGCTGCTCTGCTGCTGGCGGCGTTGGCATCTCGCGCTGGTGATCATGTCGACTTCCTGGCCCATGACCGGGTGAGCCGGGCCGCGGTGTTCGGCGCCTCGCGCACCGAGTTGCTGGCTCAATTGGTCGACGCGATGGCGCCGCTGCAACCCGCGCTCATCGAATCCGATTGGCGGACAATGGTTGCCACTATCTTGAGGCGTACGCGCCGACGGTCGCTGGTGGTGCTGCTGACCGATCTGAATGCCACCGCTCTGGATGAGGGCCTGCTGCCGGTGCTTCCTCAGCTGTCCGCCAAGCACCACGTGTTGGTGGCCGCGGTCGCCGACCCGCGCGTCGACCAGCTGGCCGCCGGACGTTCCGACGCGGCCGCCGTCTACGACGCCGCGGCAGCCGAACGCTCCCGCAACGAGCGGCGGGCGATCGCGTCGCGACTACGCCGCAACGGGGTCGAGGTCGTCGACGCGCCGCCGAGCGAGATCGCGCCCGGGCTCGCCGACCGTTACCTGGCCATGAAAGCCACCGGCCAGCTGTAGGACGTGCCGACGCTACCCGGTCGGCACGAAGTCGGGCGCGTCCTCGATGTCGCCGGTTTCGCCGGCGGCCACCCCGCGCCGGCCGAAGTAGACGATGTAGGACAGGAACGCCACCTCGGCCAGCACGCCGATACCGATGCGGGCGAACGTCGGCAGCGGCGACGGCGTCACCATTGCTTCGATCAACCCCGAGACCAGCAAGACCGCCACCAGCCCTACCGCCACCGACACCACGCCACGGCCCTCTTCGGCCAGCACCTGCCCGCGCGGCCGATCGCCCGGCGAAATCACCGACCAGCCCAACCGCATCCCGACCGCGGCGGCCAGGAAAACCGCGGTCAACTCCAGCAACCCGTGGGGCAGCAACAGTCCGAGCAGCAAACCCCCTTTGCCGGCCGGGAACATCAGACCCGCGATCACCGCCACGTTGGCGGCGTTGTCGAAGAGCACAAACGGTATCGGCAGTCCCAGCACGACCGACATCGCGATGCATTTGGCCGCCACCCAGGAGTTGTTCAGCCACACCTGCAGGGCGAACGCCGCAGCCGGGTGCTCGCTGTAATAGGACTCGACGTCGTGATTGATCAGTTCGTCGATCTCGGCCGGCGTCCCCAGCATGGACTGCACCTCGGGGTTCCCGGCGACCCACAACGCCATGACGACAACGACGGCGAAGAAGGCCACCGCCGTCGCCAACCACCAGCGCCACGCGCGATAGGCGACGACGGGGAACGACACCGTCCAGAAACGCACAATGGTGCTGCTCATCGGGGCGTAGGCACCGGTGACCGCGGACCGGGCGCGGGCGACGAGACTCGAGAGCCGGCCCGTCACCAGCGAGTCCGACGACACCGACCGCAGGATCGACAGGTGGGTGGACACCCGCTGGTACAGCTCCACGAGTTCGTCGACCTCGGCGCCGGTCAGCGAACGACGCTTCTTGATCAGCTGTTCCAGCCGGTCCCAGGTGCCCCGGTGGGTGAGCAAGAACGCGTCGACGTCCACGCTGCGCAGCCTACCGGCGGGCCACCGCCCCTGTAGCGTTCCCAGGTATGTCGGAGGTGGTGACCGGGGACGCCGTGGTGCTCGACGTCCAGATCGCGCAGCTACCGGTGCGCGCGCTCAGCGCGATCATCGACATCACTGTGATCGCCTTCGCCTACTTCGTGGGTCTGGTGTTGTGGGCGGCCACCCTGTCGCAGTTCGACCAGGCGTTGACGATCGCGTTCCTGATCATCTTCACGGTGTTGGCCATGGTCGGCTATCCGGTGGGCATCGAGGTGGCGACGCGCGGACGTTCACTGGGCAAGATGGCGTTGGGTCTGCGTGTAGTCTCCGACGACGGCGGTCCGGAACGCTTCCGGCAGGCGCTGTTTCGCGCATTGGCGGCGGTGATCGAGATCTGGATGCTATTCGGCAGCCCCGCAGTGATCTGTAGCTTGTTCTCGCCTAAAGGCAAGCGGGTCGGTGACTTATTCGCGGGCACCGTCGTGGTGAGCGAACGGGGTCCGCGGCTGGCGCCTCCGCCCATGATGCCGCCCCAGCTGGCGGGGTGGGCCGCGTCCCTGCAACTGTCCGGGTTGACCGCTGGCCAGGCCGAGGTTGCCCGCCAATTCCTCTCCCGGGCAATGCAACTCGATCCCCCGCTGGGTGAGCAGATGGCTTACCGGATAGCCGGCGATGTGGTAGCACACATAGCGCCGCCGCCACCGCCGGGGGTTCCACCCCAACTGCTGCTGGCCGCGGTATTGGCCGAACGGCACCGGCGGGAACTCGCGCGATTGCGGCCGAGCGTCGGACCGCCGATGCCACCGCCGAATTGGTCACCCCCACAACCGGCGGCCTGGCAACCGCCGCCACCGGTGGCCTGGCAACCGCCGCCCACGACGACACCGTCGACGAGTGCCGATCCCGGCGGATTCTCGCCGCCGAGCTGATACCGCACGCCACCCCGGCCCACCGGTCCCACCGGTCCCACCGGCAGAGTGTTGCACTACGCTCTTGTCCGATATATCGTGATATTAACCAACACATCGAAATATTCGAAGGACATACCATTGAACACCCCATTCACACCCCCTACCGGCCCATTCGGCCCCGGTCCGTTGGGCGCCCGCCCCGGATTCGGCTTCGGTCCGGGCCCCGCCCAGCGACGGGCGTTCCACGGCACCAAGCGACACGCCCGACGCGAATTCATCGAGAACCTGCGTGAAAACGCCGGTGACCAGGACGGACCGTTCGGTTTCGGCCCCGGCTTCGGACCCGGCCCCGGCTTCGGACCTGGTTTCGGTTTCGGCCGACCGGGATTCGGCGGACCCCGCGGCGGCGGACGGCGAGGCGGCCGCGGTCGTCGCGGCGACGTGCGCGCCGCGATCCTGGTGCTGCTCGGCGAGCGGCCCATGCACGGCTACGAGATGATCCAGCAGATCGCCGAACGCAGCAACGGTTTCTGGAAGCCGAGCCCCGGTTCGGTCTACCCGACCTTGCAACTCCTGGATGACGAAGGCCTGATCACCGCCAACGAAACCGATGGCAGCAAAAAGCTTTTCGAGCTGACCGATGAGGGTCGCGCTGCCGCACAACAGGTTGCCACCCCGCCTTGGGAGGAGATCGCCGACGGCGTGGACCCCGCCCATCTGAAGTTGCGGACCGCAGCGCGCCAGCTGTTCGGCGCGGTGGGCCAGTCGGCCCAGGCGGCCAACTCCGAGCAGCAGCAACGCATTGTCGACGTGCTCAACAACGCGCGTCGGGAGATCTACGGCATTCTCGGCGAGGACTGAAGCTGCCGTCGTGGCAGTGGACCCTGGACCTCAGGACACATCAACCCAGTCCAGGGTCCGCTGCACCGCCTTTCGCCAACCCTCGTACCCGGCGGCACGCTGGTCGTCGTCCCAATTCGGCGTCCAGCGCCGGTCTTCCTGCCAGTTGGCGCGCAGATCAGACGCGTCGTTCCAGACTCCGACCGCCAGACCCGCCGCGTAGGCCGCACCCAGTGCAGTGGTCTCGGCGACCACCGGTCGTACCACGTCCACACCCAACACGTCGGCCTGGATCTGCATACACAGATCGTTGGCGGTGATACCACCGTCGACCTTCAATATCTCAAGTCGCACACCGGAATCGGCAGCCATCGCATCCACCACGTCGCGGCTTTGATAACAGATCGCCTCCAGCGTCGCACGGGCCACGTGCGCGTTGGTGTTGTACCGCGACAGACCGACGATTGCGCCGCGGGCGTCGGATCGCCAATAGGGGGCGAACAATCCGGAGAATGCCGGCACGAAGTAGACCCCGCCGTTGTCGTCGACCTGACGGGCCAGTGACTCGCTTTGTGCGGCGCCGCTGATGATGCCGAGCTGATCCCGCAGCCACTGCACCGCCGATCCGGTTACTGCGATCGAACCCTCAAGTGCATAAACAGGTTTGGCGTCACCGAATTGGTAGCAGACGGTGGTCAGCAGACCGTTCTCGGACCGCACAATCGTCTCACCAGTGTTCAGCAACAGGAAATTGCCGGTGCCGTAGGTGTTCTTCGCCTCGCCGGAGTTCAGGCAGACCTGGCCGACCATCGCGGCGTGCTGGTCGCCGAGCACACCGGTGATCGGAACCTCACCGCCGACCGGCCCGTCTTCGGTCGTGACGCCGTAGGGTTGCAGCGCCGACGACGGCTCGATTTTGGGCAGCATCTCCCGCGGGATGTCGAAAAACGACAGCAGCTCGTCGTCCCAGTCCAGTGTCTCCAAGTTCATCAGCATGGTCCGGCTGGCGTTGGTGACGTCGGTGACGTGCACCCCGCCGGTCAGGTTCCACAGCACCCAACTGTCGGCGGTGCCGAACAGCGCGTCGCCGCGACGGCCCGCGTCGCGCACCTCGTCGACATTCTCCAAGATCCACTGCAACTTCCCGCCGGAGAAGTATGTCGCCGGCGGCAGTCCGGCTTTACGGCGGATTACGTCGCCGCGACCGTCGCGGTCCAACGCGGTGGCAATGCGGTCGGTGCGGGTGTCTTGCCAGACAATCGCGTTGTAATACGGCCGCCCGGTCTTGCGATCCCACACCAGAGTCGTCTCGCGCTGGTTGGTAATGCCCAGTGCCGCAATGTCTTTCGAGGTGAACTTGGACGAGTTCAACACAGTCCGCAGCACCGAGACGGTACGCTCCCAGATCTCCACCGGGTTGTGCTCGACCCAACCGGCCTTGGGCAGGATCTGGTCGTGCTCGAGTTGATGGCGACCCACTTCGGTGCCGTCCTGATCGAAGATCATGCAGCGGGTGCTGGTGGTGCCCTGATCGATGGCAGCTATCAAGTCAGGAGATTCGGCCAAGATGCACTCCTAAAGTGGCGGGATTGCTTCATCGTTCATGATTGCTTATGTGGCTGTTGACATCGAGGGGATGCCACGCGGCGGTCCCGACGCGTCGTGGCTCGACCGGCGGCTGGAAACCCAACGGCTGGAGTACATCGACCGCGACGACGCAGCGAGGAAGAAGCGGGCGGCGATCCGTTCCCTGGATCGCATGGGACGGCTGTTCGGGCTGCACAAGACCATCGCCGGCATCGTGCTCGAGGAAGTCCGCGACGTGGTCGAACCCAGGATCCTCGAACTCGGGTCCGGCCACGGCGGGCTCTCCCGCACCCTGCTGAGCATGCACCCCGGCGTGCGGCTCACCGTCACCGACGTGGATCCGGCACTGGTGGCCGTCGTTTCACCATCTGCCGCCGCTGCCGGCGGCCCGGGTGTTCGCCGAAGGCACGCGCGTCGCGGCGACTTGGTGATCATCGATCTGCCCCGGCCGCGGCCGGCGCTGCACATCCTGCGACTGGCGCACATGCTGCCGCTGGCGATGTTCGCGATGCCGCATGACGGCGTGATCAGCTCGCTGCGAGCGTACAGCCGCTCCGCGCTCCTCGCGCTGGCCCGGCACGCCGACCCTGCGATCGAAGTCACGTTGCGGGGCGGCACCGTGTTCAACAGGTCCTTACGGCCCCTGCCGCTGGTCGCGGTGGCAAGCCGGTTGCGCAGCGCCCGCTGAACCTGTTGCATCGTTGTTGTGGGCGAAGAAGTCAAGCGCACCACGTATGACCGTGCACATCGGCGGGAATACCGGCGCAAGGTGCAGCTGTGTCTCGATGTCCTCGAGACGATGCTCACCCGCAGCAGCTTCGACGTCGAGCAGCCGCTGACCGGCATGGAGATCGAATGCAATCTTGTCGATGCCGACTATCAACCAGCCATGTCCAACCGATTCGTGCTGGAGGCGATCGCCGACCCGGCCTACCAAACCGAATTGGGGGCCTACAACATCGAATTCAACGTGCCACCCCGTCCGCTGCGCGGTCGCACCGGTCTGGACCTCGAACAAGAGGTCCGCACCAGCCTCAATGACGCGGAGCTGAAAGCGAATTCAAGCGGATCGCACATCGTCATGATCGGCATCCTGCCCACCCTGATGCCCCAACATCTCTCGGACAGCGGATGGATGAGCGAATCGCTGCGTTACACCGCTCTCAACGAGTCCATCTTCCGCGCCCGCGGTGAGGACATCCCCATCAACATTGCCGGTCCGGAGCCGCTGCACTGGCAGGCCGGCTCGATAGCACCCGAATCCGCCTGCACCAGCATGCAATTGCACCTGCAGGTGGCACCGGAGGATTTCGCCGCCAACTGGAATGCGGCGCAGGTCCTGGCGGGACCGCAATTGGCATTGGCCGCGAATTCGCCGTTCTTCTTCGGCCACCGACTCTGGTCGGAAACCCGTATCGAACTGTTCGCACAGTCCACCGACACCCGATCGGAGGAATTGAAAGTTCAGGGCGTACGGCCCCGGGTGTGGTTCGGTGAGCGCTGGATCGGCTCTGTTGCCGACCTGTTCAAGGAGAACGTCCGCTATTTTCCGTCTCTCCTGCCCGAGGTGTCCGACGAAGACCCCGTCGCCGAACTGACCGCGGGACGCGCCCCGGCGCTGTCGGAACTTCGTCTGCACAACGGCACGGTCTACCGGTGGAATCGCCCGGTGTACGACGTGGTGGACGGCCGCCCGCATCTACGGCTGGAGAACCGCGTATTACCGGCCGGACCCAGTGTTGTTGACATGCTTGCAAATTCGGCTTTCTATTACGGCATGCTGCGCAGCTTGTCGGAGGCCGAGCGGCCGGTGTGGACGGAGATGGGTTTTCCGGTGGCACAACGTAATTTCTTGCAGGCGGCGCAGCAGGGTATCGAGGCACAGTTGCACTGGCCCGGCGTCGGGGTGATCGGTACTCAACGATTGGTGTTGGACACGTTGCTTCCGATGGCGGATGCCGGCCTGCAGCGCTGGGGTGTCGAGGTGGCAGTGCGGGACCGGTTTCTCGGCGTGATCGAGGCCCGCGCGAAGGCCCGGCGTAACGGTGCGAGTTGGCAGGTGGCCACCGTCGCAGCATTGGAGGAAGCGGGAATGACCCGGCCACAGGCCCTGGCCGAGATGTTGCGCCGATACTGTGCGCACATGCACGCCAACGAACCGGTGCACACCTGGGATATCTAGCGGCGCGTACGTTGGGGTCATGACGACACCGGAGCCGATGGACTGGGACGCGGCGTACAAAGAGGAAGTCTTCCAGGCGCCGCCACCGTGGAATATCGGCGAACCGCAACCAGAGCTTGCCGCACTGATCTCTGCGGGAAAGGTGCACGGCGTGGTCCTGGACGCCGGATGCGGGGTCGCCGAATTGTCGTTGACACTGGCAGCTGCTGGATACACCGTTGTCGGCGTCGATAATTCGCCGACCGCCATTGCTGCGGCCATCAAGGCGGCGGAAGAGCGCGGACTGGGTAATGTCACGTTCGCCGTCGACGACATCACCAAGTTCTCCGGATACGACGAACGGTTCGGCACGGTGATCGACAGCACGCTGTTCCATTCGTTGCCGGTCGAGGATCGCGACGCGTATCTGCAAGCGGTACATCGCGCGGCGGCTCCCGGCGCGAACTATTACGTGCTGGTGTTCGCCAAAGGCGCGTTCCCCGAGGATCTTCCGGTCAAGCCGAACGAAGTGGACGAGGACGAGTTGCGCGCCGCCGTCGGCAAGTACTTCGAAATCGACGAGGTGCGCCCGGCCGCTGTGCACGCCCGGATGCCCGACCTCCCGGACGCGCCACCGTGGCCGCATCCGCGCGACGACAAGGGCCGCGTGATGATGCCGGCGTTCTTACTTTCCGCGCGTAAGGCTTAGGTGGTGCCTTGCAGGAAGATACCGGCCAGGTGATGCCCGATGTTCTCGATGCCGGAAAGCACGTTGTTGGCGGCCACCCCAAGCGTGCCGATATTGCCGAATCCGGAGATCGCGCTGCCCCAGTTCGAAATCCCTGACGACCCTTCGCCGAAGACATTCCAGCCCGAGGTCGACAGAATTCCCAGCGGGTTCTGGTTGACGAAGCCCGACAACCCGGTTCCCCGGTTGTAGAAGCCCGAACTGCCACCGACGCCGCTGTTGAAGAATCCCGACGACGGGTAGTCGACGGCGTTGAAGAAGCCGGGGGCCGGGGGCACCTGTATTTCGGCCAGCACGGTTGAATCCAGAGTGATGCTAGGTATGTCGATCGCCGGCAGGCTGAATGCGCCCAATCCGATCGGCGGAATCGTCAATCCCGGAGTGTAGAAATCCGGGATCGTAATTGGCGGAATGGTGAACTCACCGAGGCCGATCGGCGGGATAACGAACTCCGGGAATGTCAGATCGGGCCAGCTGATCTGCGGCAGATTGAACGGACCGATCGGGAAGGACGGGATGGTAAAGGGGTCGATCTGGAGATTCAGAAGTTGTATGGAGTCGATACTCCAAGAGCCTCCGGAGGGCGAACTGATTTTGATAGTCGGAAGGTTGAAGCTGCTGAAATCAACGGTCGGCAGATCGAACTGACCGATAATACCTCCTGCGTTAAAGATTTGTATTGGTAGGTTTATATTGTTCAGATTGATACCGACATTTCCGATGATTGGCACATCGAGGCTGACAATTTGGTTACCGCCACCCGCTATATTGAGCACGAAGCCCGGAATCGATACATTGGGCAGATTGAATTGGCCTATACTTATGACGGGCAAGCCCCAGTCGCCGATCGTGACCAAAGGCGTCTCGATCGCCGGGAATACGATCTCGGGAAGCGCGATTCTCGGTATCGCAATAGTGGGAGTGGTGATCTCCGGCGTGTTGAATCCGCCCACTCCAAGCGTAGGTGTGTGACCGGCCGGAATTGTGAGCTCGGGGATTGTGATCTCCGGCAGACTGAACGGGGCCACGGTCAGCGGCGGAGTAACAAACCCCGGAAAATAGATCGACGGGATCTCAATCTGAGGAAGATTGAAATCGGCTACTGATATTGGCGGTACATGTATCGGTGGCAGGGTGATGTCGGGAGTGGCGAACCTGACGTAGGCCCCGCCCTGGTGGTCACCGGTGAAGAAGAAACCGTTGTTCTGGTTACCGAAGTTGAAGGCACCGGTGTTGAGGTTGCCCGAATTGAAGAATCCGGTGTTGGTGTTGCCGATGTTGAAGCTTCCGGTGTTCGTCGAGCCCGGGTTGACGTCACCGGTGTTGAAGCTACCGACGTTGTAGCTCCCGGAGTTGGTTGAACCCGCGTTGAAGTTACCGGTATTGAAGGAGCCGGGGTTGAAGAATCCAGTGTTGGCAATACCCGAGTTGCCAAAGCCCGTGTTGTAGCTACCGGAGTTGAAAAGCCCGAAGTTGCCGGTTCCCGAGTTGAAGAAACCGATGTTCCCGCTGCCGGAGTTGAACAGACCGATGTTGTTGGTACCCGAATTCAGCTGGATGCCGACTTGGTTGTCCCCGGTGAGCCCGATGCCGAAGTTGTTGTTACCAGTGTTTCCGAACCCGACGTTGAAGTTACCGGAATTAGCGAAACCCTGATTGCCGCCACCGAAATTACCGAATCCGAGGTTCGAGATACCCAGGTTGCCCCAGCCGATGTTGGAATTACCCAAGTTGGCTGAGCCGATGTTGCCGTTGCCGGAGTTGCCATTGCCGAAGTTGCCGATACCAACGTTGCCCAGACCGATATTCGAGGCACCGACGTTAGCCAGGCCGATGGTGATGTCGATCGTCCGAGTGGCCGCTGCGGCCAACGGCGTGCTCCCGGCCATACCGGCCAGCGCTTGCAGTGGCTGCGCGAACGGTACGAGCGCGGAGACCGCGGCCGACGCGCCGCTGTAATAGCCAACCATCGCGGCGACATCGGCGGCCCACATCTCCTCGTAGACCGCTTCGGCGGCCGCGATCGCCGGCGCGTTGAACCCGAAGATGTTCGACACCACCAGGCGCACGAAGTCGGTTCGATTGGCGGCCACGGCAAGGGGATGCACGGCAGCCGCCACCGCCGATTCGAAAGCACTCACCGCCGCTTGGGCCTGCGCCGCGGCGACGGAAGCATGCGTGGCCGCCGAACTCAGCCACCCCGCGTACGGCAGTGCCGCTGACGCCATCGCTGCCGCCGCCGGCCCCTGCCACGCCTGGCCGGCCAGACCCGAGGTCACTGACGCGAAAGTCTCAGCGGCTGAACTCAATTCCGCGGACAGACCGTCCCAGGCCGCAGCGGCCTCCAGCAGCGGGCCTGGTCCGGCGCCGGTGAAGAGCCGCAACGAGTTGAGTTCGGGTGGCAGCACAAAGAAACTCATCAGGGACGTTTCACCGGAGTCGTCAGCGACCTGCAGCGAAAGGGCATAGGTGCCCACCCTGCACCCAAACGCGTACCGAGCGTCAAGTTACTCCACACGCGTGCAACGTGACTAGTACCTCGACGGCATTTCCCGGGACCTTTTGGATGGATCAAATGCTCCGGCCAAACTTCGCGGTATGTCTAGTCGGCGGTGGTCGCCGCAGTCGCCTCGATCAGCGATTCGGCGAACATCTCCAGATCTTCGGCCGTGGTGTCCAGGTGCGGCGAAATGCGCAGTACGGGCGCGGTCAACTCCAATGGGGCACGCGGCAGCCCAGCATAGGTGGTCAGGATGCCTCGCTCGGCCAGCAACCAGGCCCGCACCGCTTCGACGTCAGCGCCGTCGACCGGCAGCAGCGTGGTGATCGCGCTGGCTTCGTTCACCTCCTCGATCACCAGCCAACCGTCGACATCGGCCAACAGCGACCGCGCCGCCGCGCCGAGGTCCGCCAACCCGGCACGCACCGACTCCGGCCCACAGGCCAGGTACTCCCCTACCGCCACCGAGAAACCCACGTGCGCCGCGACATTCGCCTCACCAAAGCCGAGCTCCGCGCCCGGCACCCGCGGCGTCAACCGCTGCATCAGATCGGGTCGCACCGCAAGCACGCCAACGCCCCGCGGCCCGGCGAGCCATTTGCGCGACGACGCATAGGTGACGTCGGCACCCACCGCGCAGTCGATCTGACCCAGTGCCTGAGCGGCATCCACCACCAGCGGCAAACTCAGCTCCCGGCACAACTCGGCCACCATCGCCAGCGGTTGCACCGTGCCGCGGTGGCTGGCCACCGGGGTGAGATGCACCAGGTCCGGGGGGTTCTCCTCGAGGTCGAAAGCCGCGTCGTCGATCGCCAGCCGGCCGTCGTCCAGCGTCGGCAGCTGACGCACCTCGAACCCGTGCGCAGCCATCACGGTCAGGTTCGGACCGTACTCACCGGGCAGGCAGGCCAGCACCCTGCGGTCGGCCGGCCAACTGCTCAGCAGCAGATCCAGCGCGTGCAACGACCCGGTGGTGAACACCACCTCCGCATCGAGCGCCCCGCACAGGGTTGCGACGCCGACACGCCCGGCGTCCAGGACCGACGTCGCGGCCTCAGCAGCGACGTATCCGCCGACCTCCGCCTCGTGCACGGCGTGCCGCGCCGCAGCGTCCAGCGCGGCGAAACTCTGCCGCGAACAGGCAGCACTGTCCAGGTGCAACCCGGCCGCCGACGGCCGGGAATCTCGCCAAAGCTGCTGCAACGACGTCATTTAACGGCCAGCGACAAACCGAAGTCACCCGCGTCGTCGGTCCACCACCGCAGGCGGCGCAGGCCGGCGGCGGCCAATTCGGCTTCGACCGCATCCGGGCGGAACTTGCACGACACCTCCGTCAGCATCTCTTCGCCCGCGTCGAAGTCGACGGTCAGGTCGAGCGCACCAACGCGGACCCGCTGGGGTCGGGTCGAGCGCAGCCACATCTCGATGCGTTCCTCCTCGGCGTTCCACCGCGCGACGTGCTCAAAGGCGTCGACGTCGAAATCCCCGGCGAGCTGGCGGTTGATCACCGCCAGCACGTTGCGGTTGAACTGAGCGGTGACACCCGCGGCGTCGTCGTAGGCTCTGATCAACCGGGCGGTGTCCTTCACCAGATCGGTACCCAACAGCAGGCTGTCACCGGGACGCATCACCCCGGAAAGCGCCGTCAGGAAGTCCGAGCGCGGGCCCGGCGTCAAATTGCCGATCGTGGAGCCCAAGAACACGAACAACCGCCGGCCACCGGAGGGGATCTCGGTCAGGTGCTCTTCGAAATCCCCGCACACGGCGTTGATCTCGATGCCCGCGTATTCACGCTGAATGGCGGCGGCAGCCCCGGACAGCACGCTGGCATCGACGTCGAACGGTACGAAGCTGCGCAGCGCCCCACCTGCGCGCAACGCGTCGAGCAGGAGCCGGGTCTTCTCCGAGGTTCCGCTGCCCAGTTCGACCAATGTGTCGGCCTGGCTGGCCGCGGCGATTTCGGCAGCGCGGGCGCGCAGGATCGCGGCCTCGGCCCGGGTCGGGTAGTACTCCGGCAACCGGGTGATCTGGTCGAACAACTCGCTGCCGACCGCATCGTAGAACCACTTGGGCGGCAACGATTTCGGTGTCTGCTGCAGACCGGCGAATACGTCACGGCGCAACGCGCGCAGGGCCGCGTCGGCTGCGAGATGGTTCGATAGCGTGAGCGTCATCAGATTCCTTTCGGGCGGTTGAGCGCTACGACGGTCACACCGCCGTGGTCGACCTCCACCAGATGGCGGTCGGGCACGTCTTCCCAATCCGGGTCGTCATCGTAGGGTTCGCTGGCCAGCACGACGCCGTCGCCGCGACGCAGGATGGACAGCGTGTCACCCCACGCAGTGGCGATGAGACGCGAACCGTTGGCGGCCAGGATGTTCAGTCTGGCCAGCGGATCGGCGGTACCGATCTCGACGATGGTCTGAGCCAGAGTGTCTACCCCCTGGGCGAACACATATGCGGCGAGAACCGCACTGTCGCACACGGATTCGGCCGCACCAGTCGCAGGCAGCACCGTCCGGTCGACCACGCCGTTATGCGAGAGCAACCACTGGCCGTCGGTGAACGGCGCTGTCGCACTCGGCTCGATGGGCATACCGATGGTCGCCGAACGCACCGCCGCCACCACGCAATGGCTGTGCAACGCCGGCGCCACCGACGCGAACGATGGGTCTGCCCACAACGGGGCCGCGCTGCGCCAGCGTCGCGGCGTGTCACCGTCGAAAAAGCCCACGCCCCAGCCGTCCGCGTTCATCAACCCGTGCTGCTGGCGGCGCGGCGCATAGGACTGCACCCGCAGAGCCTGCGGCGGATCGAGCACCAGCGAAGCGACGCTGACGGACGTTCCGAACCACCCCAGATGACGGCACATCAGACCGACCACGCAAGGCGCACACCGGAGAAGATCTGCCGACGGTAGGGGTGATCCCAGTTGCGAAAGCTCGGCCGCAGGATGGACGGCGCCACCGCCCAGGACCCGCCGCGCAGCACCCGGTAGTCCCCGTCGAAGAACGGTTGGGAGTAACGCTCATAAATCATCGGCACGAAACCGGGCCACGGGCGCAGCGGCGAACTAGTCCACTCCCAGACATCCCCGAGCATCTGCTCGACGCCGTATGCCGACGCGCCGGACGGGTAGGCGCCGACGGGTGCCGGACGCAGGGACTCCCCGCCGAGGTTGGCGCGTCGGGCGCAGGGCTCGTCATCTCCCCAGGGGTAGCGGCGGCGCGAGCCGGTCGCGGGATCCCAGGCGCAGGCCTTCTCCCATTCGATTTCGGTGGGCAGCCGGGCACCGGCCCACGCCGCGTAGGCCTGGGCCTCGAAGTAGCTGACGTGCTGGACCGGTTCGTCCGCGGGAATGTGCTCGACATAGCCGAACCTGGTTCGCGTCCGGCCGTCCGGACTCCAGAACTGCGGCGCCTGCAGACCCGCCTGCTGCCGGTGTTGCCAACCGCGGCGCGACCACCAGCGCGGATCCGCGTACCCGCCGTCGTCGACGAAGTGCCGCCATTCGCCGTTGGTGACCGGCACCCGGCCGATCCGGAAGGCCGGCACCTCCACGACGTGCGCGGGACGTTCGTTGTCCAGCGAGTGCGGCTCCGTCGCGGCGTCCACACCCAGCACGAACGGCCCGGCAGGCACCAGCACCGACGTTCCCGGCAAGCCGGCCCGGCCCGTCGGCAGCACGGTGGCGTTGGCCAGCAGCGGCGCACCGGTGCGCAGGTTGAGGGCCTGCAGCATGGTTTCGCCGTGCTGGTTCTCATGGCTGATGACCAGGCCGAACTGGAAGTCGCCGGCGTCCTCGGGGAGCGCATCCAGCGCGTCCAACGCGGCCGCCCGCACGGTGCGGCAGTAGGACCGGGCCTCGGCCGGGGACAGCAACGGCAGATCGACCCGGCTGGCGCGGGAGTGCACGAAAGCGTCGTACAGCCCCTCGATCTCCGGGGGCAGGGTGCCTGGACACCGCACGTCGCCGCCGCGCAAGAGCCATAGTTCTTCCTGCTGCCCGATGTGGGCCAGGTCCCACACCAGCGGACTCATCAGCGGGTCGTACTGGCGCAGCAGTTCGTCGTCATCGAAGTCCACCAGCCGCAGGGTGCGTGTCCGTGCCCGCTCCAGATCCTCGGCGAGCCGGTCGCGTGCGATCACGAGTCACCCTGCGCCAACCGGGTGACCGTGGCGGCGATGCCGTGTTCGATCACCCGGTCGGCGAAGTCGTCGGCGGGACATCGCCCGAGTTCGACGTCGAGTAGCAGCCGCTGCACCGCCGGAGCGAGCGCGGCGGGCGCGCGCTCGGCGGCGATCGCGACACAGCGGTTGGCCGCGGTGTACAGGCGCCGGTCAAGCAGCCCGACCCGGGCCGCGGTGTCCCACGCGGTGGCCACCGGCTCGACAGCCTCAGCTGCGAGCTGTGCCGCCACAGGATCATCGAGGAGAGTGACCAGGGTGAACACCAGCGCCGGCCAGATGTTCGCGGGGAGGCTGTCGAGGTAACGGATCTCCAGCCATCGCCGCGGCCGCACCGGCGGAAACAGCGTGGTCAGGTGATACTGCAGGTCGGCGAGGTTGGGGCGGCGCGCGTCGAGCAGAACCCGCCCGTCCACCCAGTCGGTGAACGGCACATAGTGCGTAACCGGGGATGCCTGCTGGGATCCCGGACTTCGGACCAGCATCACCGGCGCCTTCAGCGCGTACCGTGCCCAGTCGGTGCCGGGATCGTCGCCGCTGACCCCGAGCACCGGCCCGCACCGCGCGGAGTCCATCTGGCCCCAGACCCGCTGCCGGGTGGACTGCCAGCCCGAGAACTCGCCATTGAGCATCGGGGAGTTGGCGGCGATCGCGATCATGGTCGGCCCCAGGGCATGGGCCAGCCGCACCCGACCCGCCCAGCCTGACTCCGGGCCGGCGTCCAGATTGACCTGGATCGACGCCGTCGAGGTCATCATGGCCGCGCCGGCCGCCCCACTGTCACTGGCTGCGAAAAACTGCTCCATGGCCCGGTACCGTGCGCCGGGATTGATCCTGGCCGGTGACCGCAACGGGTCGGTGCCCAGAAACACCAATCCCAGCCCCGCCTCAGCGACAGCTGCCCGCAATACCGCCTGATCGCGGCGCATCGCGTCGATCGCGTTCAGCACGCCGTCGGCCGGCGGACCGGAAAGTTCCACCGCACCACCGGGTTCCACGGTGACCGCACTGCCGCCCGGGAGCGGACCCAGCCAATCGAGCACGCCGGAGATCTCCCCCCAGCTCGGACGACGGGCCGGATCGGCGGGGTCGAAGCAGTGTGCCTCGACCTCCAGACCGACCCGCCCGAGCGGACCGTCCACCAGGCATTCATCGGCGATGAGCTGCGCAACCGCGGCCGAGCTGTCCAGCTCGGCATCGAGCGACAGCGCGGCGGCGGTGCCGGCGGTCCGGGTCATAGCACCATCCCTCCGGAACCCAGCTGATTCGCAACGGTGATTACGACAACCACCATCACTTCATCTTCCAGACGGCGCCGACATATTCCCGCACGGTTGGAGTGCACGGGTTAAACATGTACCCAATTTCCGTCCGGCCGCTCGGCCTGGCGGCCCCTCGAGCTGGCCCCGGAATACCGGCGTCAACCCAGATTCGCCCGCACGCCCTCCTCCACCTTCTTGCCCAAGTCGGGGTCGACGTTTCGCCAGTACTCGAACACCCGCGACAGGACCGGCTCCTTCACACCATCAGAGACATGCCCGATGATGTTATGCGCCAACCGATCCCGCTGGGCGTCGTCGAGAACGTCGCGGACCAGGGTGCCGGCCTGGCCCCAGTCGTCGTCCTCCGGCCGCAGCGTGTACGCCGAGCGGACCATCTCGCCGTCGGCGAACCAGCGCACCTCGGCAGCGCGACGCGGATCTGCGTGCGGCCCACCGAACGAATTGGGCGCATACACCGGGTCGGACGCATTCTTGATCCGCATCGCCCCATCCTTGGAATAGCTGTTGACTTCAACGTGAGGCGAATTCACCGGAATCTGCTTGTAGTTGACGCCCAACCGGGCCCGGTGCGCGTCGGCGTAGGAGAAACCCCGGCCCAGCAACATCTTGTCCGGGCTCAACCCGGTGCCCGGCACGATGTTGTTGGGCTCGAACGCCGCCTGCTCCATTTCGGCGTGATAGTCGGTGACGTTGCGGTTCAGCGTCATCTTGCCGACGTCGATCAGCGGGTAGTCGCCGTGCGGCCACACCTTGGTGAGGTCGAAGGGATTGAACCGGTAGGTCTTGGCCTCCTCGAACGGCATGATCTGCATCTTGAGCGTCCAGCTGGGGAAGTTTCCGGCCTCGATGCTGTCGTACAGATCGCGCTGGTGATAGTCGCCGTCCTCACCGGCCAGCCGGTCGGCGTCCTCCTGCGTGAGGAAGTCGATGCCCTGGTCGGTGATGAAGTGATACTTCACCCAGAAGATCTCGTCGTTGGCGTTGATCCAGCTGTAGGTGTGGCTGCTGTATCCGTTCATGTGCCGCCAGTTCTTCGGGATACCGCGATCCCCCATCAACCACGTCACCTGATGCGCCGACTCCGGCGTGAGAGTCCAGAAGTCCCACTGCATGTTGTGGTCGCGCACATTGCTTGCCTGGAGCCGCTTCTGGGACCGGATGAAGTGCTGGAACTTCAATGGGTCGCGAATGAAGAAAACCGGGGTGTTGTTGCCGACCATGTCGAAGTTGCCTTCGCTGGTGTAGAACTTCAGCGCGAAGCCACGGGGGTCGCGCCAGGTGTCTGGGCTGCCGCGCTCGCCGGCCACCGTCGAGAACCTGGCCACCATCTCGGTCTTGGCACCCGGCTGGAATACCGCGGCCCGGGTGTACTGGCTCACGTCGTTGGTCACCTCGAACTGGCCGAACGCGCCGCCGCCTTTGGCGTGGGGCTGACGCTCCGGGATGCGCTCCCGGTTGAATTGCGCCATCTGCTCGATCAGGTAGTGGTCCTGCAGCAGCAGTGGGCCGTCCGGACCGATGGACAATGACTCCTTGTCGCTGGGTGCCGGGCTGCCACCGTCGGTGGTGGTGTAACGCTCCGTCATTACGTTATCTCCTGTAACTGGGCTGTTAACGGAAAACTCAAGGGCTGCAAAGTTATTCGAGAAAGACGGCTAGCGCCCGGGCGCACTGGTGGACGGCGCGCCGGGTCCGGAGGTATTCGGGGACTGACCCGGACCTGGCGGACCACTGGGACCCCCGGGCGGGAAGCCGGGCCCCATCCCAGGCGGCGGAGGTCCGGGTTGCCAACCCGAACCACCGGGCTGGAACATGCCGTGGTGATGGCGGTGATGGTGGTGGCACTTGCCGGCACCGACCACCATTGCCCCGGCGAAGAACAGGGTCGAGGCGATGAACGTGATGCCGGCGACGATCACCACCCACGCGGCAACCCGGAAGAGGGGCGGCGGTTTTTCGTAGTGGCGCGGCGGCGGGGGTGGCGGGGCGGTGTCGGTCGAGGCGGTGGAAGTCGGCGGCAGGGCGGTATCACTCACATCTTCGAATATTGCCTAGGTCCGCGGCACCGTAAAGGGATGCGGCAACAAAGTTGCCGTGAATTGATGAAGCCCGGCGCTCTGACGAGCGCCGGGTGTCGATTATGCCGAGAGTCAGCGACCGGGAGTCGGGGCGACCGTGGTGGACGGCGAGACCGAGGGAGGTACCTGGCCGGGACCGCCGGGCCCGTTGCCGGGGGCAACTGACGGGGCCCCGCCCCCGGGGTAACCCGAGCGATGGAACATCGCCGGGTGGTGCTTGTGGTGGCGGTGATGGCCGCCGCCGTGCCCGGCGGCCAGGCCCAGCCGGAATCCGGTGAAGAAGATGACCGAGACGATGAACACGATGCCGGCGACGATGGCGACCCAAGCCGCGGCCTTGAAGACCTTCGGCGTGCGGTGTTCGACGCGTTCTGCAGGGGCGACCGCGGTGGTGGTCGTAGTGGGCGGGGTGTCAGAAATTTGGCTCATGAAATGGATGATGCCGGGCCAACCAGTAGTGACCGCTATGGGCAAGCTATGTAGCAGCTATGACTGCGCAGCCAGCAGCTCCGCGATCTGAATGGTGTTCAGCGCGGCGCCCTTGCGCAGATTGTCCCCGGAGATGAACAGCGCCAGTCCGCGCCCGTCCGGGACGCCGGGGTCGTGGCGGATCCGGCCGACCAGGGACTCGTCGACACCGGCGGCGGCCAGCGGGGTGGGCACGTCGACCAGTTTGACCCCCGCCGCGCCGTCCAACAGTTCGCGCGCCCGCTCGGGGGAGAGTGGTCGGGCGAACTCGGCGTTGATGGACAGCGAGTGCCCGGTGAACACCGGGACCCGTACACAGGTGCCGCTGACCAGCAGGTCCGGAATGCCCAGAATCTTGCGGCTCTCCGAACGCAGCTTCTGGTCCTCGTCGGTCTCCCCGGAGCCGTCGTCGACCAGGGACCCCGCCAGTGGCACCACGTTGAACGCGATCGGGGCGACGTACTTGCTCGGCGGGGGAAAATCGACCGCACGTCCGTCGTGCACCAACTGCTCGGCGCCGTCGATCACCGCACGCGCCTGGGTGGCAAGTTCCTCGACCCCGGCCAGGCCACTGCCCGAAACCGCCTGGTAGGACGACGCGACGAAACGGGTCAGCTGCGCCTCGTCATGCAGCACTTTGAGGACCGGCATCGCGGCCATCGTGGTGCAGTTCGGGTTGGCGATGATGCCTCTCGGGCGATTACCGGCATCCCGTTCGAAATTCACTTCGGAGACCACCAGCGGCACATCGGGGTCCTTGCGCCAGGCCGAGGAGTTGTCGATCACCGTCACTCCGGCCGCGGCGAACCGCGGCGCCTGCACCTTCGACATGGCTCCCCCGGCGGAGAACAGCGCGATGTCCAGGCCGGTCGGGTCTGCGGTTTCGGCGTCCTCGACCTCGATCTCCTGGCCCCGGAACGGTAGCTTGCGGCCCTGGGAGCGGGCCGAGGCGAAGAACCGCACGGATTCGGCCGGGAAATCCCGTTCCTCGAGCAGGGTGCGCATCACCTGGCCTACCTGGCCGGTGGCGCCGACTACACCAATCGACAGGCCCATCTACCGGCCCGTCCCCGCGTACACCGTCGCCTCCTCCTCGCCGCCCAGGCCGAAGGCTTCGTGCAACGCCACGACGGCCTTGTCCAGTTCGGTGTCGCGGCACAGTACTGAGATCCTGATCTCAGAGGTGGAGATCAGCTCGATGTTGACGCCGACCGCGGCCAGCGCCTCACAGAACGTCGCGGTGACGCCGGGGTGGCTGCGCATACCGGCTCCGATCAGCGACACTTTGCCGATGTGGTCGTCGTAGAGCAGTTGCAGGAAGCCGATCTCGTCTTTGAGCGAGTCCAGCTTGGCCACCGCGGTCGGCCCGCTGTCGCGAGCGCAGGTGAAGGTGATGTCGGTCTTGCCGTCCTCCACCTTGGACACGTTCTGCAACACCATGTCGATGTTCACGTCGGCGTCGGCGACGGCTCGGAACACTTTGGCCGCATAGCCGGGGATGTCGGGGATCCCGACGATGGTTACCTTGGCCTCGCTGCGGTCGTGCGCGACTCCGGTCAGGATGGGGTCTTCCATGGCGATGTCCTTGATCGATCCGACGACGACGGTGCCTGGCCGGTCCGAGTAGGACGACCGAACATGCACCGGCAGGTTGTAACGGCGGGCATATTCGACGCACCGCAGCATCAGCACCTTGGCCCCGCAGGCCGCCATCTCGAGCATCTCCTCGAAGGTGACGGTGTCGAGCTTGCGGGCATTGGGGACGATCCGCGGGTCGGCGCTGAAAATGCCGTCTACATCGGTGTAGATCTCGCAGACGTCGGCGCCGAGCGCCGAAGCCAGCGCGACCGCCGTGGTGTCCGACCCGCCGCGACCCAGCGTGGTGACGTCGCGGGTGTCCTGGCTGACACCCTGGAAGCCGGCCACCAGGACGATCCGGCCCTCGTCCAGCGCGGCCTGCAACCGGCCGGGCGTGACGTTGATGATTTTGGCGTTGCCGTGCGTGCCGGTGGTGATGACACCGGCCTGCGAACCGGTGAATGAGCGGGCGTGGGCGCCCAACGACTCGATCGCCATGGCTACCAGCGCATTGGAGATGCGCTCACCCGCGGTCAGCAGCATGTCGAGTTCGCGCGGCGGGGGCACCGGGCAGACCTGTTGGGCCAGGTCGAGCAGGTCATCGGTGGTATCGCCCATCGCGGACACCACTACGACGACGTCATTGCCCTGCTTCTTGGTCTCCACGATCCGCTCGGCAACGCGACGAATCCGGTCGGCGTCAGCCACCGAGGATCCGCCGTACTTCTGCACGACGAGCGCCACTGAATTGTCCTGTCTGGGATTACTTAACCGGCTCTAAGTCCACAACAGGATACGCGGCGACGCATCTCGATTTACATCGACGCGTAGTCGATACGGTGCAGGGGTGAGCAAGGAGCACAAGCCGGTCAGGCGCCGATTGGGCCGGGCACGGGATCGGCTGCGGGAGTGGCCCACGGTGGATTTCGGCTACCGCATCCTGGTGGGCGTCGTAGGCGTGGCGCTACTGACAGTGGGGATCATCGCCATCCCCTATCCGGGACCGGGCTGGGCGATCGTGTTCCTGGGGCTGGCCGTGCTGGCCACCGAGTTCGACGTTTTCCGGCGGCTGCTGAAGTACGTCCGTGGTCGCTACGACGCTGTCATGCAGTGGCTTGGCCGACAGCATCCGGCGGTACGGGCCGCCGCGACATTGCTCACCGCCGCCGTGACGGTTGCGACATTGTGGCTGCTGGGCAGTTTCGGCTGGGTGGCCGGACTGGTGGGGTTGGACTGGGATTGGCTGAAGAGCCCGCTACAAAGGTGAATCCATGCGGTTTTGGTGATCGGGCCGACCGCGGTAGAGTTCAGCACGTGCAGCGGGTGCTCCTTCTCGGACGCCGCGACGGGGTCTGATCCAGACCGGCTTCCCGTCGCGGGTGTTTCGCGATGCGCCGGTCTGAGGTTCCTCATTCACACCCCCTGGAGCACCCACCGTGACTAATCCCAATTCATCCGATGCCTACGTATCGGCCCGCACCGTCATCAAACCCGCCGGCCCGCCGCGGTCCGGTCAGCCCGCCTGGAACCCGCAACGCGGCACATCGATGCCGGTCAACCGCTACCGCCCGTTCGCCGACGAGGTCGAGCCGATCCGGCTGACCGACCGCACCTGGCCCGACCGCGTCATCGAGCACGCACCGCTGTGGTGTGCCGTCGACCTGCGCGACGGAAATCAGGCGTTGATCGACCCGATGAGTCCGGCCCGCAAACGGCGCATGTTCGATCTGCTGGTCCGGATGGGCTATAAGGAGATTGAGGTCGGTTTCCCCTCAGCCAGCCAGACCGACTTCGACTTCGTCCGCGAGATCATCAACGACGGCGCCATCCCGGACGACGTCACCATTCAGGTGCTGACCCAGTGTCGTCCCGAATTGATCGAACGCACCTTCCTCGCGTGCGACGGCGCGCCGCAGGCGATCGTGCACTTCTACAACTCGACGTCGATCCTGCAGCGCCGGGTGGTGTTCCGCGCCGACCGGGACACGGTGCAGGCCATCGCGACCGACGGCGCGCGCAAGTGCGTCGAGGAAGCGGCCAAGTACCCGGGAACCCGGTGGCGCTTCGAATATTCGCCGGAGTCCTACACCGGAACCGAGCTGGAGTACGCCCGCGACGTGTGCGACGCCGTGGGAGCTGTCATCCAGCCGACGCCGGACAACCCGATCATCTTCAACCTGCCAGCCACCGTGGAGATGGCCACACCCAACGTCTACGCCGACTCGATCGAGTGGATGAGCCGTAACTTGGCGCGTCGCGACTCCGTCATCCTGAGCCTGCACCCGCACAATGACCGCGGAACCGCCGTCGCCGCAGCCGAACTCGGCTACCAGGCCGGTGCCGACCGGATCGAGGGATGCCTGTTCGGCAACGGCGAACGCACCGGGAACGTGTGCCTGGTCACGCTGGGCCTGAATCTGTTCTCCCGCGGCGTGGACCCCCAGATCGACTTCTCCAACATCGACGAGATCCGCCGCACGGTGGAGTACTGCAATCAGCTGCCGGTCCACGAACGCCATCCCTATGGTGGCGACCTGGTCTATACCGCGTTCTCGGGTAGCCATCAGGACGCCATCAACAAGGGGCTGGACCAGATGAAGGTCGATGCCGATGCCGCGAACTCGGACGTCGAGGACATGTTGTGGCAGGTGCCGTATCTGCCGATCGACCCCAAGGACGTGGGTCGCACCTACGAGGCGGTGATCCGGGTCAACTCGCAGTCCGGCAAGGGCGGCGTGGCCTACATCATGAAGGCCGACCACGGCCTGGCCCTGCCACGCCGGCTGCAGATCGAGTTTTCCCAAGTCATTCAGAAAATGGCGGACGGGGACGGCGGTGAAGTATCGCCCAAGGAGATGTGGGAAGCGTTCTCCGAGGAGTACCTCGCCCCGGTCCTGCCGCTGGAACGGGTCAAGCAGCGGGTGGACGCGTCCGAAGAAGACACCGGCACCACCACCATTGCGGCCACGGTCAAGATCGACGGGGTGGAGACCGAGATCAGCGGCGCCGGAAACGGCCCACTTGCCGCGTTCATCGACGCGCTGGGGACCGTCGGATTCGACGTGGCGGTGCTGGACTATTCCGAGCACGCGATGAGCGCCGGTGACGACGCGCAGGCCGCGGCGTATGTCGAGGCTTCGGTCGCCGGAAAGACGGTGTGGGGTGTCGGGATCGCCCCGTCAATCACCACGGCATCGCTACGGGCGGTGGTGTCAGCGGTGAACCGGGCCTCCCGCTGAGAATTGCGTTCCACAGGGCAAACCCGGCCCTGGGGGGTCGGGGGTCGGGCCGGGTTTGCGGTTTGTTAGCTGAAGAGTGAGTCCCCGGTCGAAATCGCTTACCGGATAAGCGTTTCGAGTCTCTCTCTTACATGTGTTGAATAGCCCGGAGGCTGCGGTACGAAACGTCGAACCGCGATTTGCGGCACATTCGGCACGACGTCAGAACAGAACGAACTGCTCGTCGTCCGCGGTGGCGTCGACGAAGTGCTCCATGCTCCGGCCACCGACGACGGACTCGACGCTGTCCATGAACAGCGCGTCGGGCACCACCGGGACCCCCAACTGCCTGGCGTGATAGCCCTTGCCGTGCTCCGGTGCGGCGTCGTTACACACCACCAGCGAAGTCTCGCGGTCGACGTCATCGCTGTAGGCCAACCCGGCGTGCAGGATCCGCTCGACCAGTTCCTCGTGGGTGCGGCCGACCTCGGCCGCCAGCGCCACCCGCATGCCCTGTACCAGTGGCCGGCCCGAGATGTAGCGACCCGGGTTCAGATAAGGACAGGGCATCCGGGCAGCCAGCGCTTTGAGCGGTCGCAGCTCCTCATGGGTGATCCGCCCGTTCGGCCAGCAGCGCCGGGTCACCGGGCGCACGGGGAGCCAGATGTCGCGGGCCCGCGCCCGCTGCAGGGCAGCGGCGAGCACTTCGGTCAACACCATCGCATCGTCGAACGCGTCATGCGGGCGTTCCTGAGTCACACCCCAGTGCGCGGCCAACGTCTGCAGCCGCAGATTCTGCACGCCGAGTTCCAGGCGTCGGGCCAACTCGACCGTGCACATGACTGAGTCGATCGGCAGTTCGGCCCCGGCCATCTCGGCCTCCGCCGCCAGGAACGAATAGTCGAACGCGACGTTGTGGGCCACCAGGGTGCGGCCGCGCAACACCTCGATCACGTCGTCGACGATGTCGGCGAATTGCGGCTGGTCCTCGAGCATCGCGGGGGTCAGTCCGTGCACATGCGTAGGACCCGGGTCCACGCCCGGGTTGAGCAGGCTGACCACTGACTGCTCGACCTGCCCGAACTGATCGAGACCCAGTGCGGCGATACTGATGACCCGGGCCTGACCTGGGCGAAAGCCCGAAGTCTCGACGTCGATGACGGCCCATCCCCCGTCCTGCTCTCGGGCGGGCCGGCCCCAGGACATCCGGTTCATGGGTCGAGGATGGCACGCCCGGCCGACATCGCCGACAAAGCAGCGCGCCGTGTCGGCGCTGAACATGATTGACGGGCGACCCGCTTCGCCCGGAAAAGCGCCGCGCTCGCGATCGGCTCGGTTTCTGACGGCGACCCGCTTCGCCCGGAAAAGCGCCGCCCTTGCGATCGGCTCGGTTTCTGACGGCGACCCGCTTCGCCCGGAAAAGCGCCGCGCTCGCGATCGCCTTAAACTTCCCCGGGTGATCACCGCTCGCGCACGACTGGCCCTTGCCGCCGGAGCAAGTGCGCGGTGGGCGTCGCGCGTCACCGGTCGCGGGGCCGGCGCGATGATCGGTGGCCTGGTCGCGATGACGCTGGACCGCTCGGTGCTGCGGCAACTCGGAGTGGGTCGGCGCACCGTCATCGTGACCGGCACCAACGGCAAGTCCACGACCACCCGGATGACCGCTGCCGCGCTGAGCACGCTCGGGGCGGTGGCCACCAACGCCGAAGGCGCCAACATGGACGCCGGCCTGGTGGCGGCGCTGGCCGCCGACCGTCGGGCCGGGTTGGCCGCCCTGGAAGTCGACGAGATGCATGTGCCGCACGTGTCGGACGCGGTCGAACCGGCCGCCATCGTGCTGCTCAACCTGTCCCGCGACCAGCTGGACCGGGTCGGCGAGATCAACGTCATCGAACGCACCCTGCGCGCCGGGCTGGCCCGCCATCCCACGGCGGTCGTCGTGGCCAACTGCGACGACGTGCTGATGACGTCGGCCGCGTACGACAGCCCGGACGTGGTCTGGGTGGCTGCGGGCGGATCGTGGGCCAACGACTCGGTGAGTTGCCCGCGCAGCGGTGAGGTCATCGTCCGGGACCGGGGTCACTGGTATTCCACCGGTGCCGACTTCAAACGGCCCAGCCCGCAGTGGTGGTTCGACGAGGAGACGCTATACGGGCCCGACGGGCTGGCGTTGCCGATGCAGTTGGGCCTGCCCGGCGCGGTGAACAGGGGCAACGCGGCGCAGGCGGTGGCGGCCGCCGTCGCGCTGGGCGCTGACCCCGCCGACGCGGTCGCGGCGGTGGCCGGGGTCGACGAGGTCGCCGGGCGGTACCGGACGGTGCGGGTGGGCGCGCACGAGGCGCGGATCCTGCTGGCCAAGAACCCGGCCGGCTGGCAGGAAGCGTTGTCGATGGTCGACAAGCACGCCGACGGTGTGGTGATCGCGGTCAACGGACAGGTGCCGGACGGGGAGGATCTGTCCTGGCTGTGGGACGTCCGGTTCGAGCACTTCGAGAACACCGCCGTTGTCGCGGCAGGCGAGCGGGGCACCGACCTCGCGGTGCGGCTGGGGTACGCGGGCGTCAAGCACACCCTGGTGCACGACACGGTGGCAGCCATCGCGTCGTGTCCACCCGGCCGGGTGGAGGTAGTCGCCAACTACACCGCCTTCCTGCAGCTCAACCGGAGGCTGGCCCGCAATGGCTGAATCCCGCGTGCGGATCGGGCTGGTGTTGCCCGACGTGATGGGCACCTACGGCGACGGCGGCAACGCCGTGGTGTTGCGGCAACGGCTACTGCTGCGCGATATCCCGGCCGAGATTGTCGAGATCACCCTGGCCGACCCGGTCCCGGATTCATTGGACCTCTACACCCTCGGCGGCGCGGAAGACTATGCGCAACGCCTGGCCACCCGCCACCTGATCCGCCACCCCGGCCTGCAGCGGGCGGCCGACCGCGGCGCCCCTGTGCTGGCGATCTGCGCGGCCGTGCAGGTGCTGGGGCACTGGTATGAGACGTCGTCGGGCGAACGGGTCGACGGTGTCGGAATGCTGGATGCGACGACATCGCCGCAGCAGGTGCGGACCATCGGCGAACTGGTGGCCAAACCTCTGCTGCCCGGTCTGACCGAACGCCTCACCGGCTTTGAGAACCACCGGGGCGGAACAGATCTTGGTTCCCTGGCCAGGCCGTTGAGTGCGGTCGTCAAGGGTGCCGGCAACCGGGCGGGCGACGGATTCGACGGGGTGGTGCAGGGCAACGTCATCGCGACCTACATGCACGGCCCGTGCCTGGCCCGCAATCCCGAACTCGCCGATCAGCTGCTGAGCAAAGTAGTAGGCGAGCTGTCGCCGCTACAGCTTCCGGAGGTGGACCTGCTGCGCCGCGAGCGGCTGTCGGCGCGTTAGACCATCGCGCGGCGGCCGATGAGAGCGCGCCCCAAGGTCAGCTCGTCGGCGAATTCCAGATCGCCGCCCATCGGCAAGCCTGAGGCGATCCGCGTCACTGTGAGGCCGGGGATGTCGCGCAGCATCCGCACCAGATAGGTGGCGGTGGCCTCGCCCTCGGTGTTGGGATCGGTGGCGATGATCACCTCGGCGATGTCGACGCCGTCCACCCGCTCGCCGATCCGGGTCAGCAACTCCCGGATCCGCAGCTGTTCAGGGCCGATGCCGGACAGCGGGTCCAGCGCCCCGCCCAGCACGTGGTAGCGACCGCGGAACTCCCGGGTGCGCTCCACGGCCTGAATGTCCTTGGGCTCCTCCACGACGCACACCAGCGAACCGTCCCGGCGCGGATCGGCACAGATCCGGCACCGTTCGTCGTCGGACACGTTGCCGCATACCGCGCAGAACTGAACTCCGTCCCGAACCTTGCCCAGCACGGCGGTCAACCGATCGATCTCCGGTGGCTCGACCGACAGCAGGTGGAAAGCGATGCGTTGCGCGCTCTTGGGTCCGATGCCCGGCAGCTTGCCGAGTTCGTCGATCAGATCCTGGACGGGCCCTTCGAACATGCGGCCGGTCTACAGGCCCGGCACACCCGGCGCACCGGGCGGCGTACCCGGCGGCGCGGGAGGCGCGGACGGTGCGGGCGGACGCATCCCACCTGCCAGCGCACCGAGCCGCTCCTGAGCCATCCGAGTGACTTGCTTGGATGCGTCACCCATCGCCCCGACGATCAGGTCCTGCAGGGTCTCGATGTCGTTGGGGTCGACGACCTTCGGGTCGATCTTGACGCCGACGACCTCGCCGCTGCCTTTGACGACGACCTCGACCAGCCCGCCACCGGCTTGACCATGCACCTCGGAATTAGCCAGCTGTTGCTGAGCCTCGAGCAGTTTCTGCTGCATCTGCTGCGCCTGAGCCAGCAGCTGCGACATATCGCCTCCGGGTTGCATGACAGTCCCCTCGCATCTTGGTCTCGAGTTGGTTTCGCCTGCGGGTGTCGGGCGATTCGAAAACTTCAGCGTAGTCCGCACCGCGTTACCTTGGCGCAGTGGACGTACGGATGTGCCTTCGTGTCGGGGTGGCCCTGTTGTTGGGGATGCTGGTAGCCGCGGTGGCACCGTTCGCCGAGCCGTTGCTGCCCGCTGCCGGCGCAGCCCCGGGCAGCCTGGCCGGCATGGTCGTGTTCATCGATCCCGGCCACAATGGCGCCAATGACGCGTCGATCAGCCGTCAGGTACCCACCGGTCGCGGCGGCACGAAAGACTGCCAGGCCAGTGGCACGTCGACCAACAGCGGATATGCCGAACACACCTTTACGTGGGACACCGCCCTGCGGTTGCGGGCCGCTCTGAACGCGCTGGGCGTGCGGACCGCCATGTCCCGCGGCAATGACAACGCGTTAGGTCCCTGCGTCGACGAACGCGCCAACATGGCTAACGCACTGCACCCCAACGCCGTCGTCAGCCTGCACGCGGACGGCGGACCGGCCTCCGGGCGCGGATTCCACGTCAACTATTCGTCGCCGCCGCTCAACGCGGCCCAATCCGGACCGTCGGTGCAGTTCGCCCGGGTGATGCGGGACCAACTCCAAGCGTCGGGACTGACGCCCGCCACCTACATCGGCCAAAGTGGCCTGTACGGACGTTCGGACCTGACCGGATTGAACCTGGCGCAGTATCCGTCGATCCTGGTCGAACTGGGAAACATGAAGAACCCGGCGGATTCGGCGTTGATGGAGTCAGCGGAGGGGCGCCAGAAGTACGCCGACGCGCTGGTCCGCGGCGTCGCAGGGTTTCTGGCCACCCAGGGCCAGGCCCGCTAGCCACGCCCTTCTATGGCACCTTTCAGGTTCTGCAGCGTCTCAGCCTGAATCTTCTTCAGCCCCAGCGGCGCGAATGTCTTTTCGAAGAAACCCTTGATCCCGCCGGCGCCGGTCCAGGTGGTCGTGACGGTGACGCTGGCCCCGGGTCCGGCCGGTGCGACCGTCCAGTTGGTGACCATCGATGAGTTGGCGTCTTTCTCGATGACGGTGTGACCGGCGACGTCCACGTCGACCTGGACGTTGCGCACCCGCGACTCGGTTGCCTGCAGCCGCCACTTGGCGACGGTGCCGCGGCCCTGGCCGCCCTGCAGCACCTGGTACTCGCTGTATTGCGAGGGCAGGATCGTGGGGCGGACCTTCTCGTAATCGGCGACCGCACTGAGCACGGCGTCAGGCTCAGCGTTGATCAAGATCGTGCTGGCTGCCCTTACCTGTCCCATCGGGTGCAACTCCTTCGTGTCGATTGTGTAGGACCACGATATAGGTGGCGGTGATCGCTACCCGTCGATGCGGCGGGCACCCAGCTCGTTCTGCAACAGCTCCAGGGCAACCTCTTCGGGGTCGCGCCGTGGTTCTGCGGGGTCAGCGCGGCCGGCTTCGGCGAGCATGCTCTCCTCGTCGTCGCGCGCTGAGGTGTCGGGCGCCGGGTCCGGCTCGGCCACTGTCGGCGCAGCGACGCTGATATCGGCCCCGGCCGGTGGGCCGGCTTCGCAGCGCACCCGCCAGTTGACTCCGAGCGCGTCTTTGAGTGCCTCGACGATCACGTCGGCGTTGCGCTGTTCTGACAGCCGTCTGGCCAGCGGCGCCGCTTCGTGCGTCAGCACCAGCGTGTCGCCCTCCAAGGCAAGGACGGTGGCGCCCGCCAGCATCACCGCGGTGGTGCGACTGCGCTCACGGACTTTGTCGCGCACGGTGGGCCACATGCTGCGGACCGCGGTCGCGTTGAGTTCACCGGGCGCCGCGGCCGGCTCGGGTTTGCGCTCGGGCGCGGGTTTGCGCTCGGGCGCGGGTTCGGGTCGAGCCGCCGGCCGGGGGGCGGGTTCCGGCCGAACCGGGGGGTCAGGTGCTGCGGCCGGGCGCGCGACCTGCGGCGCAGTAGACCGGCGCACCGGCGTCACCGCGGGGCGGGCAACCGCAGGCGGGGTGGACGTAGCTGCCTCCGCTGCCGGTACCGAGATGGCCAGCCGGGTCTCGATGCGTTCGACCCGCTGCAGCAGCGCCGACTCGGCGTCCGAGGCCGACGGCAGCAGCAGCCGCGCGCACACCACCTCCAACAGCAACCGCGGCGCCGTCGCGCCGCGCATCTCCCCCAGCCCGGCCTGCACCACCTCGGCGTAGCGGGTGAGGGTCGCCGGCCCGATGCGTGCGGCCTGTTCGCGCATGCGTTCCAGCACGTCCTCGGGTGCGTCCACCACGCCGCGGGACACAGCGTCCGGCACCGCCTGCAGCAGGATGAGGTCGCGGAACCGCTCCAGCAGATCGGTGGCGAAGCGCCGGGGGTCGTGCCCGGCATCGATCACCGATTCGACCGCACCGAACAGTGCCGCGGCGTCGCCGGCGCCCAGCGCGTCGACGGCGTCATCGATCAGGGCGACGTCGGTGGCCCCCAGCAACCCCAGCGCCCGCTGGTAGGTCACCCGCCCCCCGTCGGAACCGGCTACCAGCTGATCCAGCACCGAAAGGGTGTCCCGTGGCGAACCGCCGCCGGCCCGGATGACCAGCGGATACACCGCGTCGTCGACGACGACACGCTCCTGTTCGCAGATCCGGGCGATAAGGCCGCGCATGGTGCGCGGCGGCAGCAACCGGAACGGATAGTGGTGGGTGCGCGACCGAATCGTCGGAAGCACCTTCTCCGGTTCGGTGGTGGCGAAGATGAAGATGAGGTGCTCGGGTGGTTCTTCGACGATTTTCAGCAGCGCGTTGAAGCCCGCGGTGGTCACCATGTGGGCTTCGTCGACGATGAACACCCGGTAGCGCGACTGAGCAGGCGCGTAGAAGGCGCGGTCGCGCAGCTCGCGGGTGTCGTCGACGCCGCCGTGGCTGGCCGCGTCCAGCTCGACCACGTCGATGCTGCCCGGGGCGTTGGGTGCCAGCGCCTGGCAGGAATCGCAGACACCGCAGGGCGTGGCGGTGGGACCCTGCGCACAGTTCAGCGAGCGGGCCAGGATCCGCGCCGACGACGTCTTCCCGCAACCGCGCGGCCCGGAAAACAGGTACGCGTGGTTGATCCGGCCCGCTTCCAGGGCCACCGACAGCGGTTCAGTGACGTGTTCCTGCCCCACCACTTCGGCGAAGGTTGCCGGTCGATACTTGCGGTAGAGGGCCACGGTGAGCAGGCTACTTTGGCCCGGTGACGATGCGCGCCGCGGAGTCGCGCGTGATCGCGCGGCGGAGTGGCGCGAGGAGGAGGCGGGCAATCAACCACGCCCGGTGACGATGCGCGCCGCGGAGTCGCGCGTGATCGCGCGGCGGAGTGGCGCGAGGAGGAGGCGGGCAATCCGCCACGCCCGGTGACGATGCGCGCCGCGGAGTCGCGCGTGATCGCGCGGCGGAGTGGCGCGAGGAGGAGGCGGGCAATCAACCACGCCCGGTGACGATGCGCGCCGCGGAGTGGCGCGGACCACTCGTGGCCTGAGCGGGGTTGAAAATAGGTCGCCCCGTCAATCCCTGTAGTAATTGATTCGGGCAATCATGATTCGACGAAAGCCGGTGGCACTCACCAGTCACTGCTGCACCTCACAGGAGCGTTGCGCAGCGAGGAGTCTATTGATGACATGTGGGACGTGCACGTCACGCACACAACGGGGTTGATCGTGTGATCAACAACGATCTGGTGCCGGTCGGCACCCCCATCGACCTGGAGAACTGCGCCCGGGAGCCGATCCACATTCCCGGCAGCATCCAGCCGCGCGGGGTGCTGGCGGTGGTGCATGAACCCGACTTCGTGGTGCGCCAGGTCAGCGCCAACGTCGCGGATTTGCTCGGCCGCCCTACCGAGGCCGTGCTGAACCGGCCGCTGTCGAATCTGATCGGCACCGCGCAAGCCGCCCGGGTCGAGCAGACGGCGTCGACTTTCGGCGATCTCCGGCAACGCAACCCGCTCGAGTGCGATATCGATGTCGGCGGCGAAACGCGGGCGTTCGACGTCATCCTGCGCCGCGAGCCGGGCGGGATCCTGCTGGTTGAACTCGAGATCGCGTACGGCGAACGCCCGTTTTCGTTTCCGAACACGTACCAGGCGGTGCGCAACTCCGTCGAGGAGCTGAACCGGGCCACCACGCTCACCGAACTGTATGACACCACCGCGGAATCGGTCCGCGCGCTCACTGGCTTCGACCGCGTGATGGTGTACCGGTACGACGAGGACTACAACGGCGAGGTGGTCGCCGAATCCAGGCGCGACGACCTCAACTCTTTTCTCGGCCTGCACTACCCCTCGACCGATATCCCGGCCCAGGCGCGGGCGTTGTATGAGAAGAACTGGATTCGGCTCATCTCCGACGTCAACTACACGCCGGCTCCCCTGGTCCCCGCGATCGACCCCGCCGGCGGCCAACCGTTGGACCTCACCTATGCCACGTTGCGCAGCGTCTCCCCTATCCACATCGAGTACCTCCAGAACATGGGTGTGCACGCGTCCATGTCGATCTCGCTGCTACGACACGGCCGGTTGTGGGGCCTGATCGCCTGCCACCACTACGCCGGGCCACACCTGCCGCCGTACGGCACCCGGGTGGCGGCGGAGTTCCTCGGTTCGACCCTGTCGCTGCGACTGGTCGACCGGTTCGAAGACGACCAGTTGCACCAGCGGTTAGCTGCTAATGCGGTGCTGACGAAATTGATTGCGGCCACGCTGGACGACAGCGAGTCCCTGGCGGCGGCGCTGCTCGGCGCGCCGAACTTGCTCGACCTGGTGCCAGCTGACGGAGTCGTCGTCAACATCCAGGGTGAATACCGGGTCATCGGGGCGGTGCCGCCGCCCGAGGTCGCATCCATGGTCGCGGCGTGGGCCCGCGGCGCGGGCGAGGAGGTCGCCAGTACCGAGTGCCTGACCCAGGAGTTGTCGGCGCTGGATCTCGATCCGAAGCTCGTCGCCGGGGCGCTCGCTCTCAACCTGCCCGACGGGCAGTACGCGATCTGGTTTCGCCGCGAGGTCCAGCGGTCAGTCGACTGGGGCGGCGACCCGCACAACAAGGCCATCGCGATCCGCGAGGGCAGCGACGGCATCCGGCTCAGCCCGCGAAAGTCTTTCGAGCGGTGGCGCGAGATCGTGCGGGAACGCAGCGAGGCGTGGACGCCCAGCGAAGCGGATTCTGCCGAATCGCTGCGCCGCCACCTGGTCGAATCGCTGTACCGCCGCACGCGCGGCGCGTTGCGCATGGCCGAGACCCTGCAGCGCAGTCTGCTGCCGGAATCGATCCCGAAGCTGGACAGCTGGCAGCTGTCGGCGCACTACGAGCCGGCGGCGGGCGACAACGTCGGCGGCGACTGGTACGACGCTTTCGAACTGCGCGACGGCCGGCTGATCCTGCTGCTCGGCGACGTCGCGGGTCACGGTGTCGCGGCGGCCGGCACCATGGCGCAACTGCGCAACGCGCTGCGCGCGCAGCTGTTCGGCGGCGCCACGCCGGCCGAAGCCCTGAATCAACTGAACGACTTCTCGGTGCACATGTTGCCCGGCGCGTTCGCGACCGTCATCGTGGCGCGGATTGACCTCGATTCGGGGCTCGTTGAGGCGGCGTGCGCCGGCCACCTGATGCCGTACCTGACGAATCCGGGGGTGCTGGCGGCCTCGGTCCAGCTTTCGCCGCCGATCGGCATCCGCGGGGTGACCTACGCCCCGAGCACGTTCACCATCGGGCCCGGCCAGGGGCTCGTGATGTACTCCGACGGCTTGGTGGAACGCCGGGGCGAACCGATCGATGCCGGTCTGGACCGCCTGGCCGAAACTCTCGCCCGGGTCGGCAACGCCTCCGCGTCGCGGATCTGGTCGGCGATGGCATCAGTGATGGGTGCCACTGACGACGACGTCGCCGTCGTCAGCCTGCGGCGGCCCTGACCGCCAGCAGCGATTCGGTGGCGGCCAGCAGCGCGCAGGTAGCGAGCCCGTCCACCGCGTTGCGTAAATCTGTCAGTGACGGGAACGACGGCGCGATCCGGATGTTGGTGTCGTCGGGATCCTTGCGGTACGGGAAGGATGCGCCGGCCTCGGTCACGGCGATGCCGGCGTCCTTGGCCAGGGCGACGGTGCGGCGCGCGGTGCCGGGCAGGACGTCGAGGCTGATGAAGTAGCCGCCCTTGGGGTCGGTCCAGGAGGCGATCTTCGACCCGCCGAGCCGCTGCTCCAGGATCTCGGCCGCCAGCGCGAACTTCGGCGCCAGAATCTGCTGGTGGCGCAGCATGTGCAGGCGCACCCCGTCCGCATCCCCGAAGAAGCGCAGGTGCCGGAGCTGATTCACCTTGTCCGGGCCGATCGATTTCTTGGCGGCGTACTGCAGATACCACGCGATGTTGCCCAGCGACCCGCCGAAGAAGCTCACCCCGGCGCCGGCGAAGGTGATCTTGGACGTGGAGGCGAAGATGTAGGGCCGGTTGGGGTTGCCGGCCTTGGTGGCCAGGCCGAGGACATCGACCTGACGGGTGAAGTCGTGGGTCAGCGTGTGCACTGCGTAGGCGTTGTCCCAGAACAGGCGGAAGTCGGGGGCCGCGGTCTGCATCTGCACCAGCCGGCGCACGGTTTCCCACGAGTAGGTGATCCCGGTGGGGTTTCCGAAGACCGGCACCGTCCACATGCCTTTGATGGCCGGGTCGACCGCCACCAGCTCCTCGATCAGGTCGACATCCGGACCGTCTTCGAGCATCGGAACCGGGATCATCTCGATGCCCAGGGTCTCGGTGATGGCGAAGTGACGGTCGTATCCGGGCACCGGGCACAGGAATTTGACGCCGCCCGGCTCTTGTATCCAGGGCCGCGGCGAATCCACGCCACCGTGCAGCATGGAGTAGACGACGACATCGTGCATGAATTCCAGGCTGGCGTTGTTGCCGGCGATCAGGTTCTGCACCGGAAGGCCCAACAACTCGGCGAAGATTCCGCGCAGACCCGGCAGTCCGTGCAAACCGCCGTAGTTGCGGGTGTCGGTGCCTTCCGGGTCTTTGAATTCGTCTCCGGGCAGGCTCAGCAGCCGGTTGGACAGGTCGAGCTGCTCGGGTGACGGTTTCCCTCGGGTCAGGTCGAGCGACAGCTTCTTGGCCTGTAGCCCCGCGTACTCCTGCTGGTGGCGCGCGTGCACCGCCGACAGATCTTCAGGGCTGAGGGAATCGAGCGAAGCCATGCGGCCCTTTCACCGTCGTGACATGAAGGGGACCCCGCGCACCCGACAGAGCCCATTGACCCTTGCTGCCTTCCGGCCCTGGGGGAGTTCACAGGATAGACGCCGCGCGGGGTCCATCGGCGAGTGTAGTACCTGGCCGCCGACCCGTTCTTGGCGACTCGTCAGCGGCGGAGGCAGGTGCCGGAGGCACTCTGCGCGGTCCAACGGCTACCATGACCACGGAGGATTCGCCTAGTGGCCTATGGCGCTCGCCTGGAACGCGGGTTGGGTTAACAGCCCTCGCGGGTTCAAATCCCGCATCCTCCGCTGTATGGTCTGCCGGGTGACCAGGGCGGATGTCTATCCTGGTCGCCTGTCGGCAGCAGAGTGATCTGCCTGAGGAGGGGTATGGGGCGCAAAGTCGCCGTGCTTTGGCACGCGTCGTTTTCGATCGGCGCCGGCGTCCTCTTCTTCTATTTCGTATTGCCCCGGTGGCCCGAACTGGTGGGTGACACCTCGCACGGCCTGGGCAACGCCCTTCGCATCCTGACCGGCGTGCTGATCGGTCTGGCCGCGTTGCCGGTGGTGTTCGACCTGTCGCGGACCCGCAAGCCCGAACTCGGCGTGCCGCAGCTGGCGCTATCGATCCGGACGTGGGCAATCGTGGCCCACGTGCTGGCGGGGGTGCTGATCATCGGTACCGCGATCAGCGAGTACTGGCTCAGCCTGGACAAGGCCGGTCAGTGGTTGTTTGCGATCTACGGTGCCGCCGCCGCCATCGCGGTGCTCGGGATTTTCATGTTCTACCTGTCGTTCGCTGCCGAACTCCCGCCGCCGCCGCCGAAACCGATCAAGCCGAAGAAGGACAAGAAACGCCGCGTCCGGGGCAAGCAGCGGGGCAAGGTCGCCGCCGCCGACGTCGAAGACGCTGAGGAAGATGAGCTCGACGACGAGGCTGACGGAACTGAGGACGCCGCCGAGGGCGCCGATTCCGACATCGCGGACGCAGAAGAGGTCGAGGCGGCAGAAGAGGTCGAGGCCGACACTGTCGTAGCGCCGAGCGCCGAGGCCGAACCTGTCGAAGCGGAGACCGTCGAGGCACCCGCGGGTGTCAGCCTGGACAAAGACTCCGACGATGAGCCGGCACCGGCGGCCAAGGCTGACGGGGAAGACGCACCGGCGGAAGAAACCGTCGAAGCCGCCGTGCAGCCGCGGTTGCGCAACCGCCGTCCGACCGGCAAGACCTCGCATCGTCGGCGACGCACCCGGGGTGGGGTCACGGTCGAGGAATAGGCCTCAGCGGTTCTTCAACCGTTCGACGTAGGCGGCCACGCCCTGCTGAGTCTGGTCCGATGCCCACACCCGGCGAACCTCGATGTCGATGTTGGTGCCGGCGTCGATGCGCGCCAGCGTGGGCGCCCGCAACTGTGCTTTGGTGTGGCTGTACGCCGCCGCCGGGATCTCACCCAGGTCGGACGCCTCGGCAACAGCCGCGTCCAGCAGATTGTCGGCGACGATGCGATGGGCCAGCCCGCGGGCCACGGCCTCGTCGCCGCGGTAACTCCGCCCACTCAGCAGGACCTCTTCGGCGCGGTCACCACACGCGTAGCGCATCACTTCGAGCGCGGCGACCGGGAACGGCACCCCCACCCGGACCTCGGCGGCGCCGATCTGGGCGCCCGGAGCAGCCAGCCGCCAATCACAGGCGCAGGCCAGCACGCATCCGCCGGCTATCGCGGCGCCGTTGATCGCGGCCACCGTCGGTCCCGGATACCGGAACACCGCGTCGAACGCACTCGACAACGCCGGAACCAATTGGTCGGTGTATGCGGCCCCGCCCGCCACGAGGCGGTTGAGGTCTACCCCGGCAGAAAACACCCGACCGGCGCCGGAGAGGACCAACGGTGGCCCGCCCGATCGTTCCTGTTCCCGCACAGCCTCCGTCAGCTCACCGAGGAACTCGACGTCGAGGGTGTTCACCCGTCCCGCCGACAACGTCAGTACCCGCACCCCACCCACAGCTTCGATTTCGATCACGCTCACTACTACACCAGAACTACTGCGACTGCGGTGATTCCCCAGGGCGGTAGCTGCGTTGCCGTCGGTCTCATTTGTTGGGATCGGTAGCGATCGCTGCGGGCTGTACTTCAGCAATGACGACGCCATCGGGGCGGCGCATGACGGAAGGAAGTCCGATGAAACGTGTTATCGCTGCTGCGATTGGCGCCCTTGGCTGCGCTTCGGTGTTGGTGGGCTGCTCCAGCGGCGGCCAGACGGCCACCCCGGCGCCGAACGCGCCGGCGAGTGTGTCCACCGGCGGCGGAAAGACCGAGGTCAAGGTGGCCGGCGCCGACCTTGCCGGCCTGGACCCCGCCTCGGTGACCTGTGTGAAGCAGGCCGGGAAGATCAACATCGGCAGTGGATCCACCGGTGGCCCCCAGCAGGCGCTGGCCGTGGTGATGACCGACGCGAACCCGCCGACCGTGGACTCGTTGGCGCTGGTGGTCGAAGGCAACGCACTGTCGGTGGCCGACAGCATGGGCTCCAAGGTCGGTTCGGCCAAGGTTTCGGTGGACGGCAAGACCTACACCATCACCGGACAGGCGCAGGGTGCCGACCTGAAGAACCCGATGGCCGGCATGGTCACCAAGGACTTCAGCATCAAGGTGACCTGCGGCTGATGCGCCGCGGTTCGGCCCGGCGGACGTGCGACGCACGTCCGCCGTTCCGGGTGGTCAGACGGACTTATGATGCAGCCGTGTCGATCGGTGACGACCTGCAGCGCGCTCGTCATCTGGGGTGCGCTGCCGAGGACGAGGCGGCCCGCGATCTGTTGCTGTCGCTGATGCCGCGGACCGAGCAGGAAGATCGAGACGACCTGCTACTGGAGGTGTTCGCTCAGCTGGGCGAGATCTACCTGGTCCGCGGCGCGAATGACGGAGTGCGGGAATGTATTCGACGGATTCTGGACCCGTTGGCAATCTACCGTGCAATCCTGGCCGGGACCATGCCGGAGGCCGCGGCGCAGGTGCACATCTCGCACACCGCGATCGCACACATGGTGTGCCGTTACACCCGGCGGGCCCAGTTCCTGCAGACGGGATTGGCTGCGGCACAAGGTGATCACGAGGGGGTCGAAGCAGCGCTGGCTGCCCTGGCCGATTCCGACGACGCCTTTCCCGATCTCGTCGCCGAGCACCGGCAGTTACTCTGCTACGCCCAGCTGCTGTCCGCGACGGCTCTGTGCGACGACGATCTGCACGTCCGGTCGGTACCGCTATGGGAACGGGTGCTCACCTGGCTGGATGGTGCGACGGACGGCGGTGCATACGCCGATCACCTCTGGGTACTGGCAGCCACCGGGTACGGCAGGTTCTGCGTCGAGACCGGACGCCTTGTCGAGGCCGAGCCCTGGTTGCGCCGCGCAGACGCCCGGGCACGGGCACGCGGCTGGGAGCTCGACTGCGCCAGAGCACAATTGGAGCGGGCAGCGGCCAGCTGGTCGGTCGGTGACCATCACACGACCGAGCAATTGGTCTCGGCGGCCTATCCGGTGATCGCCCGCTACGCGCGGGCCCATGAGGTGTCGCGCTGCTGGCTGTACCTGGGCCTGACCCGGCTGTCCGGCGGTGCACTGGAGGCTGCCGACGAATGTTGGGAGCATGCCGAACGGCACTGGCGCGAATTGGGCAAGCCGCTGCATTTACACCGTATTCTGCTGCAGCGCAGCTGGATTGCGATATTCTGGGGACGGTTCGCCCAGGCAGTGGAGCTGATAGCCCAAGCCCGGGAGCTGCTCGACTCCTCGCCACGCAGCAGCTGGCTGCAGTACGCATTGCTCGACAATCAGTTGGGCACCGTGTGGCGTGCAGATGCATTGGCGGATATGGGTTTTGATGCCTATGGAGATCCCGACGAGCCGTTGCGGCACGTCGAGTACCGCCACCTCACCTCACTCGGCGTCCTGCACGGCGAGGGCGGCACCCGGCAGCATCGACGAGCGATGACCAAGCTCGAACAGGCGGCCGACCTCAAAGTGCCCGCGGCACTGGCCGTCGACTCGGTGCGTTATTCGATCGTCGATGCCGATGCGAGATCCCGCTGGGCGAACCATGTCGCGGCACCCGTGCTGGCCGGTGCCTTCGCGGTCGCCTGGGAGTCGGAGAACACCGCGTTGCTCAGCGATCTCGTCGAATATCACAGTGCGCGTGGTACTTTCCACAGCGACCTGCCAACCCGGCAACCCGGCGAGTGGGAGTCGACGGCCGTGCCACCGGCGGTCACCGGGAGAGCGGACGAGATGGCGACGGCAGCCGCGGGGCCGGTCAGGTCGGGCGGCAGGTCCCTGATCCGGATCGGGCCGTTGCCTCCGTTGCAGATGCAGCCGGACTCGGCGCCGATCCTGGATCGGTATCGCGCGCTGGCGCTGCAGCGGTACGGCCGGCAGGTCACCGCCGCCGAGCCACCGTGGTCGACCTGGCATGACTGACTCGGTGACGCTCATCCTGCGCTACGCCGATCTGGGCGTCGCCACCTATGCGAGCCTGCGGGTGGTCGGCGATCCGTCCAGCACCGTCACCTGGGTGATCGAGGAGCCAATCCTGTTGGCCACCTTACAGGAACTGGCCGACGCATTACCCGAACCGGTCGGTGCCGAGAACCGGCATGACGCGATCGAACGGGCCCTGACCCGAGGTCCGTTCGCGTCGCCTGCGGCCGAACTGACCACCTCTTACATCCTCGGTGCGCTGTTGATCGGAACGGCCGGGTGGCAACTGCTGACGCAGTGCGTGGCCTCGCCGCGGCCCAGGTTGTTCGTCTCACCCAGCGCCCGGCTGGCGCGGGTGCCCTGGGGTCAGCTCGCGCTGCCCAAGTCGGGGCCCAGCACCGCAGATCTGGTTCAGGCCCGCCACGGCGCATTCACCGCCAGCGGTCCGACGGCCGCCCACATAGCTTGGCAGCTGGCCGATATCGAGCAGCACACCGATGGCTATCGGCTGATGGAGTTGGTCGACATCCTGTTGGCGGTGCCGCAGCACATTACGCACGCACCTCGCGTCCCCGCGCAATGGCGCACCCGGCGCGACGGGCCGGCGGTACTGATCCTGGATCCCCGGGTTCCGGGCCAGCGACCCGACTCGGCCCTCGGATCGGTGCTCGGCAGACCGTCCGAAAAGACTGCGCTGGCCAGGCATTTCGCTGCCCTCAAGCAACACCGCGCGGTGTTGCCCCGCGTCGACACGGCTGTCGAATTGTTCCGCCGTCCAGACGCCGACCGCGACTGGTTGGCGGGACTGCTTGCGCAACAACCAAGCCGGCTCCTCTACGTCGGTCACGCGAGCTCGGCCGACGGCGCAGCTGGGCACGCAGACCGAGCTTCGCTGCACCTGGCATGTACCGCCGCGACCCCCGGAGACGCCGCGGCGATCGGCGACCATCGGCCGTTGACCGCCTCGGATCTGATGGCCCTGCGATTGCCGGTACCACCGCGGGTGGCGCTGCTGGCCTGCGCATCCGGCGGTGACTATCAGTTCGACGAAGCGACCGGTCTGGTGGCGGCGATGATCCTGTGCGGGGCACAGTTGGTGACTGCCACGCTCTGGTCGCTGCCCACCACCGCGGCATACCGACAATTCGGCACGGTCGCCGCCGACCCGACCGGTCAGTTCCCGGACCCGATGTCCGACCTGGTCGCTGCCGTCGACGACGCACACGAGGAGGACGCCGCGGGCTGCGCCGTGAACCGCTGGCAGCGCGCCCAGCTGCGGCGCTGGCGAGACGGCGATGTCACCGCCAGTCCGCTGTACTGGGGCGCGCTGGTCACTTTCGCTGTCGACCGGGCGCGGTGACCTCAGGTGGGGGCCAATTGCGCTGTCCGCCCTGCGGATACGACCAGCGCCGCGGACCCGACCGGCTACCGAACCCAACTTCGCAGATACCGATATCGTGCCCGGTGCCCCTATTCTGTCGTCATGAGCGCCGATCCGCAGGAGGTAGCGGCTGCCTTCTACAGCGGAAACGATCCCGGCTATCCCCGCCGTGCGGTCATCGATCGGGGCTGGCGCGCAATCGGTTCCGGTGTCGAGGTGCTCAGCAGCGATGATGGCGGGCCGTTGAGCAGGACCGTGAAACGCATCATCGATCCACTAGTGCTTCGGCTGCGGTCCAATCCGCAGTATTCGGCGCCGGTGGTCGCAGCCGGCACCGCGGCGGCCATGCATGACCTGATCGTCGGGAATTCCGTCCAGTTACGCTGCGCCGCAGCCTGGTTCGAGGTGCTCAAGATCGAGCGGCGTCGATTGCGGATCCGCAGCGGCAACGCCCAGGAGCTGTATTTCCCGGTGTGCTTCGAGCTCGCGGTGACCAGAGGCGCACCCGCGCCGCAAGACCGCGAGACCGCTGGTGCGGTGCTGCAGGAGATCCACCGCGGCCGGGACCGCACTGCGGTCGAGGTGCTCAACGATTACATCGCCGATCCGCAGGTCGTCGCTACCTTGGCAGCCCAGCTCCAACGGAGCTGGTGTGATGTGCGGGCGCAGGACGCGGTGCTCGAACCGTTTCTGGCCGAGTTGGCCACCGTGCTCGGGCCGGCCGACAGTCACAACGCGACCACTGCGCGCCAGCGGGTGTGGTCGGCGGTAATAGCCGACACCACGCCATACAACCTGGGTGCCCTGGCCCGCGTCCACGAGGCCGAGCTGCCGTGGTCCATCGTCGAGCTGGGCTTGAGTTCTGTTGCGCCACAACGCCCGCCGGAAATTGCCGGTGGCGCCGACAGCGACCGCCCGCTGGATCGCACGGTGGTGGATCGGGTGCGGTCGACACTGCGGCGCACCCTGGACCGGGACGCCTTGCCCGACATCCCGCTGCTGTGCGCCGAGGAGGTGGACCGGGCGAGCGCGCCCTGGGGTCTGCTGGCTGAGGACAAGCAGGCCACCATGGTGGCCGGCATCGAGGTAGCGGTCGGACTGGCGCCACTGGACCGCACGGTCACCGCCCGCTACGCGCTGGCCGCGCAGATCCAGTCCCGGTTGCGCAAGGAGGCCTACGTCCTGCACGCCCGACGGTATGTGGCCGGGAACGGCCCGATCCACCCGCGCCAGCAACAGATCATCGACGATCTCGCCGCGTTCGCGCAGCCGTATCTGAGCCGTTTGTGGGCACGCCTGCATGGACGCGACGTGTGGCAGGAACCGTGTGCAGACGTCGAGGACGTCCGCGCGTTGCTGGACGGCGTCGCCAGGTCGGTGAGCCTGGATCACCGGCAGCGGATCAAGTCGATGCTGGAATTGCAGGTGGCGGGGTGAGGGTTGTCGACGATCCGCTCGGGCAGCCGGCTCCGCTGGTCGCGGTGCTGGAGGTCAGCGGTGCCGTGTTGTCCTGGCTGGTGGACGAGCCGGCCGCGGACTCGCCCACCGTGACCTTCACCGACGTGGCCCGCGCCGACTGGTTGTGGCGCGTCGTCGGGTCAGCTGGTCACCTCGGGCTGATCGCCGGCACCGGGCCGGTCGAACTCGACGTGGCAGCCGATTCGATGGAACCACTGCGCCGGCTGGCGATCGGTCATTGGCTGCGGCGCTGGTGGCCGGCCAGTCGGCGTGACGGCATTCCCGGTCTTGATCAGCCCCTGCTCGACGCCGAGGTGGCGCTGCTGACGGTCGGCTTGCAGGACTTTTTCATCGACGACACCCTGGATTCGGACGTCGCCGCCTTGCTGAGTCCGCACGGCGCGGCGCTGACCGCCCACCTGGGCACCGGCGATCCGCGGGTTCGCGAGTTGGTGCGGGCGGGGTCCGAGCTTGCCGACGAGGTCGGCGTCGACGGTGACGGATGGCCGGAACTGGCTGTCGCACTGCAGGATTCGAAGATCACCGAGACTGTTCCGGCCGGACGACGCGACGACTACGCGCTGGCTGCCGGCGCTGACGCGGGTCCGCGGTCCGCCGCCGCGATCGGCCGCGGAGTCGCGTCGATCAACTGGGCCGCGGTGCCGCCGGGCGTGTTCGACGCGGCTGAGGACACCGTCGAGTGGAGTGTGCAGGCAGCGGGTCCGGCGGTTGTCGCCGTCGTCCGGACGGCCGTCCTGGGCCCCGGCCCGGCCACCGACATCGCCGTGCGGGTGAGGTCGGGGAAGGTCAGCGGCGCCGGCGCCCTGGATCCCGGTGGCCGGGCCACTGTTCCCCTGTTCGATGCGCAACAACAGGCGCTGACAGAGTCGGCCGCCTGGAACCAGGACTGGCCCGCGACGTCCGTGGTCGTCGGCGTGCCGGTCAGCGAACCCCGCGACGTACGCGACCGGATCCGCCGCTGGGTGCGGCTGCGACTGAACCAACCACCGCCGGACGCGTTCCTCGCCGAGATCCTGGCGGCTGAAGCCTCTTACTGAGCGCGTCTAACCTGCCTATGCTGAGCGAGTGCCCAACAAATATCGCGTCGTGCAGTGGACCACCGGAAACGTCGGTACCAGCTCGCTACAGTCGATCGCCACCAACCCCCAGTTCGAACTCGTCGGTTGCTATGCCTGGTCGGCGGAGAAGGTCGGCCGTGATGCCGGTGAGTTGGTCGGCATCGACCCGCTCGGCGTGCCGGCCACCAACGACGTCGACGAGCTGCTCGCCCTCAAACCGGACTGCGTGGTCTACAACCCGATGTGGATCGACGTCGACGAGTTGGTTCGCATCTTGTCGGCGGGGGTCAACGTGGTGACGACGGCGTCGTTCATCACTGGACACAACCTGGGCGCCGGGCGGGACCGGATCCTGGAGGCGTGCGAGAAAGGTGGCGCGACGATGTTCGGGTCCGGGGTGAGCCCCGGCTTCGCCGAGCTGTTGGCCATCGTGTCGGCGATGGTGTGCAATCGCGTCGACAAGGTCACCGTCAACGAGGCGGCGGACACCACGTTCTACGACTCCCCGGACACCGAGAAGCCGGTCGGGTTCGGTCAGCCGATCGACAACCCGGAACTGCCGCAAATGGCGGAGAAGGGGACGGCGATCTTCGGCGAGGCGGTCCGGTTGGTCGCCGATGCGCTGGGCGTCGAGCTGGACGAGGTGCGGTGCGTGGCCGAATTCGCCCAGACCACCGAAGATCTCGTGATGGAATCCTGGACCATCCCCGCGGGATGCGTCGCGGGGACTTACATCAGCTGGCAGGGCATCGTCGGCGGCAACACCGTCGTCGACCTCAACGTGCGGTGGCGCAAAGGCCAGACCCTGGAACCGGACTGGCAGATCGACCAGGACGGCTGGGTCATCCAGGTCGACGGCCAGCCGACGGTGACCACCCGAGTCGGCTTCCTGCCGCCGCCGTACTTCCAGGCCACCACGCTGGCCGAGTTCATGGCGATCGGACACATCATGACCGCCATGCCCGCAATCAACGCGATACCAGCGGTGGTGGCCGCCGCGCCCGGCATTGCCACCTACGCCGATCTGCCGTTGACCCTGCCGCGCGGAACGGTGCCGCGCGGCGCCTGAATAATGGCATCGGCCAGCGGGTATGCCTCCCCGCATGGCGAACAACAGATTGAGCAACGCTGCCCAGTACTGGGGCGGCAGGGCTAAAGAAGCCGTCGGCAGGCTCACCGGCAACCGGCGCACCGAGTTCGAGGGCATCTTCGACCAGACCAGGGCAAACGTCAAAGACACCGGGTTGCGCGCGCGGGACGCGTTCCGGCGCCAGCGGCGGGGGCTTGGTCGCGGGTTTCGAGGTGGGTTTCGGGGCCACCCGCAATCGGGTACCCGCTGACGGTCAACGAAATAACCGACAGGAGCGCTGACGCAGATGAGCACCGAAGACAAAGCAAAGAACAAGATCGAAGACCTGGGCGGCAAGGCCAAGGAAGCTGTCGGTCGTGTCTCGGGCGACCGGGATACCGAAAACGAGGGCCGCGTGGACCAGGCGAAGTCGAGCCTGAAGGACGCCGGCGAGAAGATCAAGGACGCCTTCAAGAAATAAGTCCTCTCCCAAGCTGTCCCGCGCGAAAAATCCGCGCGGGACAGCTTGTTTTCTGGCCTGGTTGAGGTGCCGGATTCTGGCTATCCCTGGCTGATCGTCATGGAAAGGTTTTCGCATATGTTCGGCACCACTGTGCTACGCCGGGTCGCGGTCGCGATCGGAATCACCGCGCTGGTCGGCGCGTTTGCCCTGCTGTCCGAGCCGGCGCCGGCCGCTTCCGCCGCGCCGTGCCCGGACGTCGAGGTGGTATTCGCCCGCGGCAGTGGTGAGCCCCCTGGCCTCGGCGGAGTGGGCCAATCCTTCGCCGATGCGCTGCAGACCGCGATCGGTGCCAGGTCGCTCGGCATCTACGCGGTCAATTACGCCGCCAGCACCGACTTCAGCAGCAGCGACTTCGCCACGACCGTCATCGACGGTATCCGCGACGCGGGCGGGCACATCCAGTCGATGGCGTCCAGTTGCCCCAACACCAGGGAGGTGCTCGGCGGTTACTCCCAGGGTGCGGCACTGGCCGGCTACGTGACTTCACCGGCCGTCCCGGCCGGCGTACCAGCCTCGGCGGTACCGCAACCGCTGTCGCCGCAGGTCGCGAGTCACGTTGCGGCGGTCGCCCTGTTCGGCACGCCGTCACCGCAGTTCCTGAGCCAGTACGGGGCACCCCAGATCACCATCGGGCCGCTGTATCAGGCCAAGACCATCCAGCTCTGCGCTGACGGGGACAACATCTGTTCGGGCGCTCCCGGCCCGCCGGGATTCGAGCACATTTCCTATTCCGTCAACGGCATGACCAATCAGGCAGCCGAGTTCGCCGCCAGTCACCTGTAACGGCACAATCGCAACATGCGTGTGCTGGTTACTGGCGGGACGGGATTTGTGGGCGGCTGGACCGCCAAGGCCATCGCCGACGCGGGCCACCAGGTCCGGTTTTTCGTCCGTACCCCGGGCAAGCTGGAGACTTCCGTCGGCAAACTGGGCGTCGACGTGTCCGACTACGTCCAGGGCGACATCAAGGACCGCGACTCGGTTCGGGCGGCGCTGACCGGGTGCGACGCCGTCGTGCACAGCGCCGCCCTGGTCGCCACCGACCCGCGCCAGACTCCGCAGATGCTGAGCACGAATATGGACGGCGCCCGCAACGTGCTCGGCCAGGCCGTCCAGCTGGGCCTGGACCCGGTGATCCACGTGTCGAGCTTCACCGCGCTGTTCCACCCCGGGTTGGAGACACTGCGCGCGGACCTGCCGGTGGTAGGCGGCACCGACGGCTACGGAACGTCCAAAGCGCAGGTGGAGATCTATGCGCGCGGCCTGCAGGACGCCGGCGCGCCGGTGAACATCACCTATCCCGGGATGGTGCTGGGCCCACCCGTCGGCGACCAATACGGCGAGGCCGGCGAGGGCGTGCGGGCGGCACTGCAGATGCACGCGATCCCGGGTCGCAGCGCGGCCTGGCTGGTGATCGACGCTCGCGACGTCGCTGCGGTGCATGCCGCGCTGTTGGAACCGGGTCGCGGACCGCGCCGGTACATGGTGGGCGGGCATCGGGTGCCGGTCGGCGACCTGGCGGACATGCTGGGCCAGGCCGCCGATACCACGATGCTCACTGTCCCGGTGCCCGACACCGTGCTGCGGGTCGCCGGCAGGGTGCTCGATCTGGCGGGCCCATACCTGCCGTTCGAGAATCCGGTCACAGCCGCGGGCATGCAGTACTACACGCAGATGCCGCAGTCCGACGACTCGCCCAGCGAAGAGGAACTGGGAGTTTCGTACCGGGATCCGCGTACCACGATCGCCGACACGGTGGCCGCCCTGCGCGGCTAGCTCAGTCGTCCTCGTCGTCCGGGTCGAGCAGCGGCGGCAACGGCGGTGAATTCTTCAACCAGTCTTTGAGCCTCAGTAATCCGTTGATCAGAATCCCGAGGCCCAGCAGCACGGCCGTCACCACGATGATTGCGGTGGTCACGCTCTCTATCGTGCCAGGAATTGCGCGTTACGCGGCGGGCTCGACCTCGAGTCCGACGTGCACCTTGTCGATACCGCCGCGCACCAGCGAGTGCACGTAGAACCACGGGGCGTGATACCAGTACCGCTTGAGCACGGCGTTGTAGACCCGGCGGGTTTCCGATTTCGGCAGCACCCGCGCGACACCTTCGACGGCTTCGCTCTTCGGCTTGCCGAGCGCGCCGCTGCGGGCGATGGTCACCCGGGGGGTGTTGCGAATCCGCTTGACCTTCCACGAGTTGTCATCGGTGATGATCAACAGCTTATCGCCGTCGGGGACGCCCCATATTGCCGTGGGCTTGGCGCGGCCGTCTTTGGTGAAGGTGGTCAACAGCAAGTACTTGGACTGGATCACGTCCTTGAATCCCAGAGACATGCCGAGACAATTCCCGCTGATCGAGCTGTCTAACCGTGCTGTCGGCCACATGGCCTCACTGAATCGGTTCGTCACCCAGGACGGTGGTACGCAACATCTCGCGGGGCGAATCCGGGTCGTACGGCGCGGCCCGATGCAAGACGCCGCGGTTGTCCCAGATCACGGTGTCCCCGACCGACCAGTTGTGGCTGTACACCCGCTCGGGCACCGTGGCCCGTTCCAGCAGCTCCGCCAACAGATTTCGGCCCTCATCAACATCCATACCGACCACATAGTCAGCAGAAGCGCCGAGCACCAACGACTTTCGGCCACTGCGATGCGTCCACACCAACGGGTGTTCGTGGGTGCGCCGGGACCGCCAGCGCGCCAGCTGCTCCGGGGTGGGGTCGGGTGTCACCCGCCGTTGCGAGGCCTCCAGCGAGTGGACCACCCGCAACGCGCCGTAGCGCTGTTTCTCTTCTTCGGTCAAGGCATCATATGCCGCATAGGAATTGGCGAATTCGGTCTCACCGCCCCACTCGGCAACCTGGACGGCCGACAACACGGTGGCCTTCTGTGGGCACTCGTCCCCGGTGGGGGTGCACCCGTCGATGTGCCAGTCGAAGGTCGCCTTCAGGTAGGCGGCTGACGCGTTCTTGGCCGGGTCCAGTGTGATCGGATAGATGCCGGCGACGGGGTGGTGGCCGTCGGAAGAGTGGTCGACCTCGCCGAGACGACGGCAGAAGGCCACCTGCGCCTCCGGGTCCAGTCGCAGATCCCGGAAAACCAGAACTCCGTTGTCCTCCAACGCATCCAGGATCGCCTCGGCGCTGGTGTCGTCGGAGGCCAACCGACCCGGGTCCAGGCCGGTGACTTCGGCGCCGACCGATTGGTTGAGCTTGGTGATGGTGAGCAGACTCATGTCGGTGTTCCCCTCGGATTACGTGATCAGGGCGTTGGTTCGCCGGTGCGGACCATCACCGCGTCCGCGGCGTCGGTCGGGGCAGGTTGATGCATGATCTCCACGGCCATGGCGACCATGATCAGCGAATAGATCAGGTGGAGCAGATTCAGCACGTCCTCGGGCAGGTCGTCGAGGGCGAACTTGTCGCAATACTCGATCGCCTCTTCCAGGCGCGGGAAGAACGCGTCGTAGAACTGACGCATCTCGGGCATGGTGCTGGCCAGTCGCTGGTTCCACCGTTCGGTTTCGGTGGCCAGACACCAAATCTTGGCGTAGTCCTCCAGCTCGGCAAATGCACTGGGCAGCAATGGTTCCGGCACGATCACACCCCTGCCGGCGCCGGTGCGATTTCGCGCTGGTACGACTCCACCCAGTCCACCACGACCTTGTGCAGATGGCGTACCAGGATCTCCTGGTCGTTGAGCGGGAAGTCGTCGACGATCCCGTATTCGAGCGCGGCCTGGGTGCCGCCGAGCATGCCCGCGTCCTGCAACGCAAATTCCTTGAGCACCACCGAGGCGACTTCGTGCTCGATGCGTTCCCGCACCGTGCTCGCCGGAGAGAAGTAGGTGTAGGCCTCGAATCGATGGGTGTTGTAGGAGGTCGGCCAGTACCGGTAGAGCAGATACCAGCCGCCGTAGATCAGGATCTCGGTGTTGGGGAAGATCTGGAAGTTGCTGATCCCCCACGGGTCGATGCCACCCGGGTTCAGACCGGCGGGTAGTTCGCCGATGTCCGGGGTGCGCCAGGGACCGACCAGCCCGCTGCGGGTGGCGCGCTCGATCGGGTACATGTACTCGGGCGGCAGCAGCCAGCGACGCCGCCCCGCCGTCGACACCAGCCGGTGCGGTCCGTCGAGTTGGAAATGGCCGCAGGTGAATCCGGCGTTCGGGTCGCGAACCTCCGGGGGCACCTGCTGGGTATGCAGCGAGGGCACGTGGTAGTACTCCTGGAAGGCGTCGGCGAAAATCTTCCAGTTGCTGTTGTTGTGCGCGACCCACTCGTAGCGTTCGGTCAGCTTGCCGAAGGGGTAGTCGTCGAGGCCGGTGATCATTGGGCCCAGGAATTCGCGCAGGGTCTGTCGCGGTTCGGGGTCGAAGTTGATGAAGACGAACCCGTTCCACACCTCGCAGTGCACCGGGGCCAGACCGTGCTCGGCGGGATCGAGGTCGAAGAACTCCGAGGACTGCTGCACGTATTTCAGCGCACCGTCCAGGCCGTAGCGCCAGCCGTGATACTTGCAGGTGAACTGGCGGCAGGTGCCGCGGGTCGGTTCGTGGGGAAAGTCGTTCCACACCAGCTTGTTTCCGCGGTGCCGACACACGTTGTAGAAAGCTCGGATGACCTCGTCACGACCCTTGACCAGGATGATCGAGACGCGCGCGACCTCGATCTCCTTGGTCAGGTAGCTGCCGATCCGGGGCAGTTCCTCGACGCGGGCCACGTTGAGCCAGGCCCGTTTGAACACGGCTTCGCGTTCCAGCTCGTAGAACTCCGGCGACGTAGAGTCAGCGAAAGAGACTGGGCCGGTGCCCAATTCGGGATAGTGCTCGGTCCAGGAGCCCTCAGCCGGTCTGCCTTCTCGCGTCATCGGTCCACCTCTCTCACATCACCGCTCCGCCATTGACTCCCAACACCTGCCCGGTGATGAACCCGGCTTGTTCTGAACACAGGAATCCGACGGCCGCGGCGATGTCGGCGCCGGCGCCCAGCCGGCCCATCGGGATATTTGCGGCGATCTCCTCGTTGGATTTGAGGTATCCGGCCGCCTGCGCGCGATGCTGCATCGGCGTCTCGATGCCCGACGGCGGAATATTGTTGACGGTGATTCCCTGCGCTGCGTATTCGCGCGCCAACGCTTTGGTGAGCGTGATGACCGCACCCTTGGACGACGCGTAATGCGCGGCGAAGGGAGTGCCCCGCTGGGCGCTGGACGACGAGATCATCACGATGCGGCCCCAGTTGGCGGCCAGCATGTCCGGCAGGGCCACCTGGCAACAGTGGAAGGTGCCGTTGAGGTTGACGTCGACGATCTGGTTCCAGGATTCGGGGGTGATTTCGAGGAACGGTGCCAACCCGAACAGGCCGGCGCTGGTCACCAGGACCGAGACCGGTCCGAGTTCGCTGCGTACCTGGGCGAAGGCCCGCTCGACGGCGGGTCGGTCGGTGACGTCGGCCTGCACCCCGAGGGCGGTGCAGCCTTGTGCCCGTAGGTCTTCGGCGACGCGGTGCGCCGCCTGCTCGTCGATGTCGAGAACGGCGACCCGGTGCCCCAGCCGACCCAGTTCGTGGCAGGTCGCTTCGCCCATGCCCGAGGCTCCGCCGGTCACCACCGCCACCCGGCTCACTCGTACACCACCCGCACGGTGGGAGTGGTGGGCAAGGCCTGGCAGGTCAGCACCCAACCTTCGGCCACCTCGTCGTCCTCGAGCGCGTCGTTGTTGATCATCCGGGCGCACCCTTCGGTCAGTTGGGCCATACACGTTCCGCAGGAACCGATTTCGCAGGACGACGGCGGTTGCAACCCGGCCATGCGGGCGGTCTGCAACAAGGTGTCCCCGGCACTGTAGGAGACGGTGGTGGAGCGTCGGTTCAGCTCGATGGTCACCTCTTCGGTGACTGTGCTGTCGGCTACAGCCGGCGTGGGATCAGGCATGATGCTCCCACAATATCAAGTACTTGCGATAGGTATCAAGTACTGAAGACACTGACGGCCGATCAGACGTGGTCTTTGACGAGTTCGTGGCCGGTGCCCTTCTCGACGACGCGGCTCAGCAGGTCACGCAGGGTTTCCTGCTCGTCGCCGGTAAGCACGCCGAACACCTCCTCGTGCGCGGCCACCGCGTCGCTGACCACCGTGGTCACCACGTTTTTCCCCTGGTCGGTGAGGTGGGCCCGCAGGATGCGCTTGTGTTGCGGATCTTGGCGGCGCTCCACCAGTCCGCGGCGTTCCAGCGCGGTCAGCGCGAGCTGCACTCCCTGCGGCGTGATCAACAACCGTCGGGCCAATTCGGCGCCGGACAACCCCGGTTCGTTGAGAAGCTGACGCAGCACACCGATCTGGGCGGTGCTGACGCCGTGCGAACTCACCGCGTCGTTGACGGTGGTGAGCGAGAAGTAGAACGCCTGTTTGAGCAACCACAGCAGGTTCTCGGTGAGCTCCATCGCCGGATCCTGGTCCTGGCCGATCATGTCGGCACCTTGACCAGCTGGCCGTCTTTCATCACGAATGACACCTCCAGGGTGGTAGCGATGTCGCGGGACGGGTCGCCGGGCACCGCGATGATGTCGGCGAGGTAGCCCGGCGCGAGGCGGCCGAGTTCGTGGTCGGCCTCGACGAGTTCGGCGGCCACCACCGTGGCCGACCGGATGGCCTGCATGGGCGTCATGCCGCGCGAGACCAGCGCCCCGAGTTCCTTGGCATTCTGGCCGTGCGGGATGGCTGGTGCGTCAGTGCCGCAGGCGATCCGGACCCCGGCGGCAATCGCCCTGGGCAACATGGCCTTTGCGCGGGGAAAGACTTCTTCGGCCTTCTTGCGCAACTCGGGTGCGATCCGGTCGATCGCCATCGCCTCGGTGAGGTAGGTGGTGGAGACCAGAAAGGTGCCGTGGTCGACCATCATCTGGATCGTGTCGTCGGAGGCCAGGAAGCCGTGCTCGATGCAGTCGATACCGGCTCGGATGCACGCCCGGATCGCACTGTCCCCGACCGCATGCGCGGCCACCCGCACCCCGGCGCGGTGCGCCTCGTCGGCGATCGCGGCGAATTCGGCATCGGAGTACTGCTGGGCACCCGGAGCGGTGCTGTGCGACATCACTCCACCGGAGGCCGAGACCTTGATCAATTTGGCGCCGTGCCGGACTTGGTAACGCACACAAGCGATCACGTCGGGCACGCCGTTGGCGATGCCCTCGGCGATCGAGAGCGGCATGATCCCGGGCGCCAGGCGCTGAAAGACGGTCGGGTCGAGGTGCCCGCCGTAGGGCGTGACGGCGTGGCCGGCCGGATAGATCCGCGGGCCGGCGTGCCACCCCTGCTCGACGGCGCGCTGCAGAGCGACGTCGAGCAGGTAACCGCCTGTCTTGACCATGAGCCCCAGGTTGCGCACCGTGGTGAAGCCGGCTTCCAGCGTGGTGCGCGCGTTGACCGCGGCGCGCAGCGTGCGATAGGCAGGGTCATCCTGGACGCCGTGCATGGGGGCCGGCAAACCCTCCGGGCCGCCGGGACCGCCGATGAACAAGTTCAGTTCCATGTCCATCAGCCCGGGCAACAGCGTCACGTCCCCGAGGTCAATGACCTCAGCCGAATCCGGCAGTGCGCCTTCGGGATTGACGGCCAGGATGCGATTCCCGTCGACCACCACCACTGCGGGTGAGCGGACCTGCCCGGCATCGACGTCGGCCCAGCGCTCGGCCCGCAGGACGGTGATCACGGGTAGGGCTCGGACACGCAGTCCAGGGTGGAGGCACCCGAGTCGGGCACGCGTGGCTGCTTCCAGCACTCCACCGGGAACGACACCATGATCATCGAGTACAGCAGGTGCATCAAATTCAGGACGTCCTCGGGCAGGTCGTCGAGCGGGAACTTGTCGCAGTAGCTCAACGCCTCTTCGGCGCGCGGGGTGATCGCGTCGTAGAACGCCTTCATCTCGGTCATCGAACTGGCGAGCCGTTTGGCGTAGCGCTGCGGTTCGGTGGGCAGACACCAGTCGACGAAGGGTTCCAGATCGGCGAATTCGACTGGCAGAACCGGGGACTCGTTCATCAGACGCGCACCCCGGCACGCTGTTGGTAGTCCTGGATCCAGGCCGCGGTCTCGGCATGCAGATGCCGGATCAGGATCTCCTGATCACAGAGCAGGAAGTCGTTGATGACGTTGGACTCGATCATCGACTGAGTCGCTTCGAGCGTGTTGGCGTCCTGCAGCCCGTACTCCTTGAACGACACCGCGGCCAGCTCTTGCGCGACCCGCTCGCGCGGGGTGCGCGGCTGCGGAAAATACAGTGTGCCTTCGAAGATGTGGCTGTTGTACGACGTCGGCCAATAGTGGTAGGTCAGATACCACCCCTGCCCCCAGAACAGGATGACGAAATTGGGAAACAGCTGGAACGAGTCCAGACCCCACGGTTCACATTTCGCGGGATTCAGACCGGCCGGCATCTCACCCAGATCCTGCTTGTCCCACGGCCCGAACAGCCCACTCTGGCAGATGTCCTCGATCGGCTTGCGCATTTCTTCGGCCATCTCCCAGGCCCGCACCCCCGAGGTGCTGACCAACCGGTGCGGACCCTCCAGCCGATAATGCGGGGCCTCGAATCCGGCTTCGGCCGCGGCTTTCGAGTACGCGGTGGGCGACTGGTTCGCATGCAATACCGGTGCGTGGTAGAACTCCTGGAACGCATCCATGTAGAGCTTCCAGTTCGCCTTCACCTCTGAGCGGTAGTACCAGCGCGACGTCATCAAATCGAATGGATAACCTTCCAGCGCCGTCACCATCGGACCCAGGAACTCGCGCAACGACTGTTCGGGCTGCTTGGCGAAGTTGACGAAGATGAAGCCTTCCCAGACCTCGCAGTGCACCGGCACCAGGCCGTACCGACTCTTGTCGAGGTCGAAGAACTCCTCCTCCTGCTGGACGAAAGTCAGGTTCCCGTCCAGGTCGTACCGCCACGCGTGGTACTTACAGGTGAATTGGCGACACACCCCGCGGGTCTCCTCCAGCGGCATGTCATTCCACACCAGCTTGTTACCGCGGTGCCGGCAGACATTATGGAAAGCGTTGATCTCACCGGACGTGTTGCGCACCAGGATGATCGAGGTGTTGGCTACCTTCAGTTCTTTGGTGAAGTAACTGCCCTTACGTGGAAGTTGTTCTACCCGACCGACATTGAGCCAGGCGCGTTTGAAGATTGCGGCGCGCTCCAGGTCGTAGATCTCGGGGCTGATCGAGTCCTCGTAGGACACCGGACCGGTGCCCAGGTCGGGGTAGTGCTGGGTCCAGCTGCCCTCCGGGGGCTTGGGGAATCGGGGCATAACGGCTCCTGTCCATACTCCGTCGGGCCGACGGTATATGCTCGTCCCGGTAATCGCAAGTAGTTGATACTGGAGGGTCTGGATGGGATCGCAGGTTTTCGAGGTCATCTCCCCGCACACCGAGAAGCCGATCGCCGAGCTGACTGCCGCCGGGGCCGCCGACGTCGACGCCGCCGTGCAGGCAGCGCGGGAGGCCGCCGACGCATGGGGACGCACCGAGCCGTCTCAGCGCATCGCCGCCGTCCGCCGGCTCGCCGAGATCTACCAGGAACGGCGCAAGGAGATGGCCCAAACCATCAGCTCCGAAATCGGCGCTCCCATCACCTTCGCCAAGCGTGCGCAGGTAGGCCTGCCCGCGATGATGATGGGTGCGTTCTGCGACCTGGCCGAGCGTCACCCGTGGGAAGAGGCCCGGGCCGGCTACTTCGGGGCCGACGTACGCGTCCGCAAGGAACCGGTGGGTGTGGTCGCCGCCATCGTGCCGTGGAACATGCCGCAGTTCCTGATCGTCACCAAACTGGTGCCCGCACTGCTGGCCGGTTGTGCGGTGGTACTCAAGCCGGCACTCGAATCACCCTTGGACGCACTACTTTTGACTGAAATGCTGGGTTCGGTCGACCTACCGCCGGGTGTGGTCAGCGTCGTCCCCGGCGACCGCGAAGTCGGCGAGCTGCTGGTCTCGCACCCCGGTGTGGACAAGGTGTCGTTCACCGGATCCACCGCGGCCGGGCGCGCTGTCGCGGCCGCGTGCGGTGCCAACCTCACCAAGGTCAGCCTCGAACTCGGCGGCAAATCCGCAGCGGTGGTCCTCGACGATGCGGCACCCGACAAGGTCGCCGCCGGAGTGCGATCGGCCAGCCTGGCCAACAGCGGCCAGATCTGCAACGCGTTGACCCGGGTGCTGGTCCCCGAGCACCGCCAGGACGAGTACGTCGACGCGCTCGCGGCCGAGATGAGCGGGCTGCGGGTGGGCGACCCCGACGACCCCGAAACCCAGCTCGGCCCGCTGGTCTCGCAGCGCCAGCAGAGCCGCGTGCGCGATTACATCGAGCTTGGCCAACAGGAGGGCGCGCGACTGGTCATCGGCGGTATCGAGATGCCCGACGGCCTCGACACCGGCTGGTACGTCAAACCCACCCTGTTCGCCAATGCCGACAACAGCATGCGCATCGCGCGCGAGGAGATCTTCGGTCCGGTCATCACCGTCATCGGATACCGGGACGAAGACGATGCGGTGGCCATCGCCAACGACTCCGACTACGGCCTGGCCGGCTCGGTCTTCACCGGCGACACCGACCGGGCGCTGGCGATCGCGCGCCGCATCCGCACCGGAACCCTTGGCATCAATCAGGGCTACACCATGGATCCGTTCGCGCCGTTCGGCGGCGTGAAGGGCAGTGGCTACGGGCGGGAGCTGGGCCCGGAGGGCCTGGACGCCTACCTGGAGACCAAGTCCATCGCCATCTGAGCACTCAGGGGTGGCGGGCGGCTTCTTGCACCAGTTGCACCCGGGAGCTCAGGCTCAGCTTCTGGTAGACGTGCGTCAGGTGGGACTGGACCGTGCGGGGTGAGACGAAAAGCCTTGCGGCGATGTCGTTGTTGCCCAGTCCCTCGGTGACCAGTCGCACCACGTCGCGCTCGGTAGAGGTCAGCTATTCCCGCCCGCTGGCCGATTGGAATACCGCGCGTAAAACATCGGCGCAAACGCGGAGATTGCAGACTCAGGGACGCGGAGGTTCGGGCTCTAGGCCTTCTTCCGGTCGGTATCCCGACTGGGCTGGACGCGTTTGGGTTCGCCCGGCATCTTCGGATAGTTGGGCGGATACGGCATATCCCCCAGGCCGCGCTCTTCGTCGGTCTCGACAAGCTCGAGCAACGGCGTCAGCGACTGCGCGTGATCGTCCATGCCGGCCCACGGATCGTCCCGGGCGGCGACGAAATCCGGCACCGTGGCCATGGTGTAATTATCCGGGTCCGCCTCGGCCAGTTCGTCCCAGCTCAGCGGCATCGACACGGTCGCGATCGGGGTGCGCCGCACCGAGTACGGCGACGCCATGGTGCGGTCGCGGGCGTTCTGGTTGAAGTCGATGAAGATCCGCTCCCCCCGTTCTTCCTTCCACCAGGACGTGGTGACCGCGTCCGGCGCACGCCGTTCCACCTCGCGGGCCAGTGCGATGCCGGCGCGGCGCACCTGAATGAAATCCCAGTCGGTGGCGATGCGCAGATATACATGCACGCCGCGGCCTCCGGAGGTCTTCGGATAACCCACCAGCCCGAGTTCGTCCAGCAGCGGCCGCAGCACGTCCACCGCCACCGTGCGCGCCTCGACGAAACCGGTGCCGGGCTGCGGATCCAGGTCGATGCGCAACTCGTCGGGGTGCTCGGTATCGGGGCAGCGCACCTGCCATGGATGCAGCGTGACGGTACCCATCTGCGCCGCCCACACGATCGCCGCCGGATGGGTCACCTGCAACGCATCGGCCGTGCGTCCGGACGGGAAGGTGATCCGGCAGGTTTCCAGGTAATCGGGATGGTGTTGCGGCACCCGTTTCTGGTAGATCTCTTCGCCGTCGATGCCGTCGGGAAAACGTTGCAGGTGCGTGGGGCGGTCACGAAGCGCCGCCAGCATCGGCCCCCGGGCCACCGCCAGGTAGTACTCGACGAGTCGGCCCTTGGTGCCTTCCGTCCCGAGTTCGGGGAAGTACATCTTGTCCCGGTTGGTCAACCGCACGGCGATGCCGTCGACATCGAGCTCTTCTGCCTTGGCCGCCATGAGTCGATTCCAGCACGCCGAGTTAGCAGCAGACCATCCCGCGGGGGTCGAAGCAGCTTTACGCCCCCGGTTCGCCTAGCCGAGGCCCGGCACAATGTCCCCCAGGCTGAAGGTCAGTGGCTGCTCCAGCTGTTCGTAGGTGCAGGACCGTGGGTCACGATCGGGGCGCCAACGGTTGAACTGCGCGGTGTGGCGGAACCGTCGGCCTTCCATGTGGTCGTAGCGAACCTCGACGACTCGCTCCGGGCGCAGCGGCACAAAGGACAGGTCCTTGCCCGCGTTCCAGCGGGAGAACTCGTTCTTGCGGGGAGTGCGTTCACCCGCCTCATGTGCCGCCCAATTCCAGGGATGGCCATCGAAAGTGGTGACCAGCGGCTGCAATTCGGTGAACAACCGTCGACGCTCGGCCATCGGGAACGCACCGATCACGCCGACCGAGGCCAGCTGTCCTGAGGGGCCACCATCCTCGTAGAGTCCGAGGAGCAGCGAACCGATAGCGTCACCGCCGGACTTGTGCACCCGGTAGCCGGCGACGACGCAGTCGGCGGTGCGTTCGTGCTTGATCTTGAACATGACTCGCTTGTCCGGCAGGTAGGTGCCGGCGATCGGCTTAGCGATGACGCCGTCGAGGCCGGCTCCCTCGAATTCTTCGAACCACCGCTGAGCGGTGGCCGGATCCGTGGTGGCCGGCGTGACGTGGATCGACGGACCCGACCCGGCCAGCGCCTCGACCAGGGCGGCACGCCGCTCGCTGAACGGCCGCTTCGTGTAGTCCTCATCGTCAAGGGCCAGTAGGTCGAACGCGATGAAAGACGCCGGAGTGCGCTCGGCCAGCATCCGCACCCGCGACTCGGCCGGATGGATGCGTTGTTGCAATGCTTCGAAATCCAGGCCCTGAGCACCGGCAATGACTATCTCGCCGTCGATGACGCAGCGTCGCGGCAACTCGGCTTTGACTGCCGCGACCAACTCCGGGAAGTAGCGGGTCAACGGCCGTTCGTTGCGGCTGCCCAGCTCGACCTCGTCGACATCGCGGAAACAGATTGAGCGGAAACCGTCCCATTTGGGCTCATACGAGGCCCCGGGCGGAATCGACTTCACCGACTTGGCCAGCATCGGCGAGACCGGCGGCATCACGGGTAGCTCCATCAGTTCATTGTGTTCACGCCGGCCAGCGCAGGACGCGCCGGGTCTTGTCGGATGAACGACCTGGCGCCGCTGAATGTTCGCGCGCGGTACGCCGGTCGGCGACGGGTACTGCATCGCGATCGCGGACCTGGCCTGGCCCGCACTTAGGATGTCGTGATGCTGCACGTGTGTGCGTTGTTCGTTGCACGTACCGCCGCGTTCGACGAACACGGCGCGATCAATGCCACGTCCATTCCGATGGCGTGGTTTCAGGTTGACCAAATGCCCTTGTGGGCAACAGTTCCCGTGGTCTTGGTGGTGCACGCACCTGCAGGTGGCGACTACGACCCTGACCTGCACGTCGTGTGCAAGGATCCATCCGGGCAACCGCTGGGATCCCTGCGGGCGACGTGGCACTGGCCCGATGACGCAAAGCTCGCGTCGAAGTACCGATGTTTCACCCAGGAACTCTCGTTCCAGGTGGCGTCCGAAGGCGAGTACACGGTCGGGGCGTACTACGACGCCGACGGGAAATTCGAGTTGTCCACGCCGGTACCGATTTCTATCGTTTTGCCCGATGCCACCCCAGACGCCGACAGTCCCGAATAGGCTGGCGCGATGCACGTTGCCGCATTGCTCGTGGCGGGCTCCGCCAACATCGACGACTCCGCTATCGACGCCACCCGTTTGCCGATCACCAGCTACGACGTCAACCAGGTTCCGATTTGGCTGACGGTCCCGCTGGTGCTGGTGGTCCATGCACCGGCAGGTGGGGATTTCGACCCGCAGTTGTTCATCGTCTGCAAAGATCCGGGCGGGACGATCCGCGGCACCGTCCGCTCGGCCTGGCAGTGGCCGGACGAAGAGGGCAAGCCGTCGAAGTACCGGTGCTTCACCCCGCAACTGTCGTTCGCCATCGAGACCACCGGTGAATACACCATCGGCGTCTACCGCGACGCGGAAGCCCTCGATCCGGTAGGCACTCCGATACCGCTGTTGATCAGCCTGGCCGGGCGCCGTTAAACCTCGACCCGCAGTGTCGACAGACCCCGCAAGTTGATGTTGGGTTTGTAGAGCGGTTCGCCGGCGAGCCGGGCGTTCGGGAAGCGGGCCGTCACCGCTGAGAGCGCCACCGTCGCTTCCAACCGAGCCAGCGGGGCCCCTAGGCAGTAGTGGACACCGCGACCAAATCCCAAGTGCCGCAACGAGGTTCGGTCCGGATCAAAGCTGTCCGGTCGATCGAACTCGGCGGGATCGCGATGCGCGGCGGCCAGCAGCAACAGCATCACGTCACCCCTGGCGACTTCGGTATCGCCAATCCTGATGTCGTCCAGGGCAATTCGACTCAACTGCTGCACCGGCGGGTCGTAACGCAGGGTTTCCTCGACGATCGCCGCGGCCCGACCGGGATCAGCGCCGAGCGCACCCCACTGGCGGCCGTCGCGCAACATCGCCAGGATCGCATTCCCGATCAGGTTCACCGTGGTCTCGTGTCCGGCCACCAGCAGCAGCAGGCAGGTCGAGACGATCTCCTCCTCGGTCAGTTGATCGCCCGATTCGTTGACGGCCACCAGCGCAGACAACAGGTCGTCACCGGGTTGGGCACGGCGACGGTCGATCTGGCCGTGTAAGTACTCGCGCAAACTCGCCCCGGCATCCAGCGATTCTTCGACACCGTCGTCTTGATCGTTGACCAGGAACGGGTCCAACGCCCTGGCCACCACCGCGGAGGCGCGGCTGAATTGCGGCTCATCCGCCAAGGGCACCCCGAGCAACCGGCAGATGACTGCCACCGGCAATGGGTAGGCGAAGTCTGCGACCACGTCGAAACTCCCCCGCTCGGCGATCCGGTCCAGCATGCCATCCACCAACGCGCTGATCTCGGGTTGCAGCGCACTCACCACCCGGGGCGCGAACGCTTTGCTGACCAATTTGCGCAGCCGGGTGTGATCGGGTGGGTCCAGGAACAGGAAGCCCGGCGGCACTTCCCGGCGCATCGCCTGGTCCGCCTCGATCATCTGCTGCGCCGCGGTCGACTTGAACTGGTCGCTGCTCGAGGCCGGATGCCGCAGCACCTCGTCGCAGTCGCGGTAGGTGGAGAACAGGACGAAGTTGCCGCCCGGCAGCTCGATGGGTCCGAGCTCGCGCAGCTCCGCGCACACCGGATACGGATTGGCGCGGTTTGCCTGGTCCAGCAGCCGTAGCAGCAGCGTCTGCGAGTCGGCCTGGGTTGGCGTCGATGGCATGCTGCCCATTGTGCACGGGGCGGCCGCGCCGCCCGGCGCACGTTGCATCAACGGGCTGTCGCGCGCCGCTGGCTGACCCGCGAAAGTGGTTGTCCGACACAGTCGCTCACGGAGCATCCTGACCCGACCCGGGCAGGCCGGGTTGGGCCAGCAGGCGATCGAGGAAGACCCGCTGCCCCTTGAGTAGCTTGCTTCGGGCCTGGGCCACCGGAAACCAGCCGACGCGATCGACCTCGGGGAACTCGCGAATCTTCCCCGACCCGCGCGGCCACTCCATTTCGAAGGTGTTACTACTCGCATCGGTGATGTCGAGGTCCCCGCGGACGGCGAAGGCGGTGACCACTTTGCCACTGGGTTGTCGCACCGCACCGAGGTCGGTCCGCGGTCCGTCGGGCACCGGCAGCCCGATCTCTTCGGTGAACTCGCGCTGCGCCGTGGCCCACGGATCGTCGGAGTCTGCGTACTCGCCTTTCGGGATCGACCACGCGCCGTCGTCCTTGCGCGCCCAGAACGGGCCGCCCGGGTGCGCTATCAAGACGTCGACGACCCCGGCTCGTGTCCGGTACAACAGCAGACCGGCGCTCAGCTTCGCCACCCGCTCGATGTTAGGTGTACCTAACGTTCGGCTACCCTCGAACCGTGTCTCACCAATCCGAGCCCGTGACCATCGAAGCCCCCAACGCGGGGTTCGATGCACCGAAGAGCTTGCGCGAGTACGCCATGACCACCGTCGTCAACATGGTCCCGCCGGTGTTGGCTTACTACGGCCTGCGCCTCTTCGGCGTCACGCCCTACCTGGCCCTGGTGGGTGCGATCGTCGTCGCGACCCTGCAGGGTCTGTACTCGGTGGTCCGCAAGCGCAAGGTGGAGTTTCTCAACGTGGCTGTGCTGGTGTGCGCCGCCGTCTCCCTCGCGGTCGCGTTCACCACTAAAAATCCGCGCATCGTCCAGGTCACCGAGCTCATTCCGGCCACGTTCCTGGTGTGGTCGGTGGTCGTCAGCGGTGTGCTGCGCAAACCAAGTTCCAAGGTGATCACCGGTGCGATCGTGCCCAGCCTCGCGGAAGCGGCGCTACCGCAGCGCGGCTGGTCGGAGCGGGAGATCCGCGACTGGCACAGCCTGCACACCCGCCTGTGCGTGCAGCTCGGACTGGTCTGCGGGATGTTCCCGATCGCCGCGGTCGCGTGCATCTTCGCTCTGCCGGTGGACATCTCGCAGATCCTGATCGTCACCACCGGCCCGATCCTGCTGGTCGCCTGCATCGGGACCGCCACCACCCTGCTGCGCCGATTCGTCCGCCGCACCGATCAGGCGGCTGCCGAGCGCGCCGCCGTCACCCCACAGGCGTAACACCGCGGTCGGGTTCGGACCGTCCAGTAGCGGCTGGTTTGTGCCGACGATATTGACAGTCACTGCCATATCGTCATACATTGCCACCACTGCCCTCAGTTCCGTCGGAAAGGTGTCCCATGATCGCTGCGCCCACACTTCGCGTCATCCAGTGGGCGACCGGGGGCGTCGGGAAAGCCGCCGTCCAATGCGTGCTGAACCATCCGCAACTCGATTTGGTGGGTTGCTGGGTCCACTCCGCGGACAAGAACGGCCGAGATGTCGGCGAGATCGTGGGAGTCGACCCCATAGGTGTCACCGCCACCACCAACGTCGACGAGATCCTGGCTCTGGACGCCGACTGCGTCGTTTACAGCCCGCTGATCCCTAACGACGACGAAGTGCTGGCGATCCTGCGGTCAGGTAAGAACATCGTCACCCCAGTCGGCTGGGTCTACCCGGACCTGACCCATCCCCGACACCGGGCCGTCGCCGACGCCGCACTCGAGGCCGGGGTCACGTTGCACGGGTCGGGGATTCACCCCGGCGGGATCACCGAGCGCTTCCCGCTCATGCTGTCCGGGCTGTCCTCGGCGGTCACCCACATGCGCGCCGAGGAATTCTCGGACATCCGCACCTACAACGCCCCGGACGTGGTGCGACACATCATGGGATTCGGCGGCACCCCCGAGGAGGCTGTGCAGGGACCGATGGCCGCGCTGCTGGAGCAAGGCTTCAAGATGTCGGTCCGGATGATCGCCGACCACATGGGTTTCCGCATCGATTCCGGCATCCAGACGCTTCAGGAGATCGCGGTAGCCACCGCCGAGATCGACTACGAGCCATTCGCCATCACTGCGGGAACCGTTGCCGCACGGCGGTTTCGGTGGCAAGCGACCGTCGACGGCGAACCGGTCATCACCGCCGCGGTCAACTGGCTGATGGGCGAGGAGAACCTGGAACCCGCCTGGAACTTCGGCGGCGAAGGCGAGCGGTTCGAGGTCGAGATCACCGGTGACCCCACCGTGAACCTCACCTTCAAGGGGCTGCAACCGCCCAGCGTCGCCGAGGGTCTGATCCGCAATCCCGGCGTGGTCGCCACCGCCAACCACTGCGTCAACGCCATCCCCGACGTGTGCGCGGCCGAGCCCGGTATCAAGACCTACCTGGACCTGCCGTTGTTTGCCGGACGTCCGGCGCCGCACCTCGCGGGCGGCAACCGATGATCCTGGACTCCTTTCGCCTGACCGACCGCGTCGCCATCGTGACCGGCGCCGGCGCCGGGATCGGTCGCGACATCGCGGTCGCGTTCGCTGAGGCGGGTGCGGACGTCGTCGTGGCCGCGCGCACCAGGTCCGATCTGGACGAAACCGTGCGGCTGATCGAAAAGACCGGTCGCCGTGGCCTTTCCGTCGTCACCGACGTGCTGGTCGAGGACGACCTGGAGCGGCTGGTCGCAGTGACCGTCGAGCAGTTCGGCCGACTGTCCATCCTGGTCAACAACGCCGGCGGAACCCAGCCGCGCCCGGCCATGCAGACCTCCTCGCGGTACCTGAGCACCGCGCTGCAGTTCAATGCCGTCGCACCGTTCGTGTTGAGTCGCCTAGCCGCGCAGGCCATGGTGGACACCGACGGATCCGGATCGATCGTGAACATCTCATCCCGGTCCGGTGACATGGCGATGCGCTGCATGACGGCCTACGGCGCGGGCAAGGCGGCGCTGAACATGATGACTCAGGACATGGCGGCCGACCTCGCGCCCCTGGTGCGGGTCAACGCGATCGGTGTCGGTGGGGTGGCGACACAGTCGATGGATTTCGTGACGACCAACGACGCGCTGCGCACCGAGTTCGTGGCGAACACCCCGATGGGCCGTATCGGGACCCCACGCGACATCGCCGCCGCGGCGCTCTATCTCGCCTCGCCCGCCTCGTCCTGGGTGACCGGGGTGATCCTGCGGGTCGACGGCGGCACCACCAAGCCCTCGTTCGATCTGCCTGCGCCACCGCTGGTTTCGGCTCGCGCGCGGGAGAAGCCATGAGCGTGCTCGAGGATGTTTCGTTCTGTCACCTGGTCGTCGGGGTGACCGACATGGACCGCGCGCTGGGGTTCTATCGCGACCTGCTCGGCCTCGACGTGGTGTTCGACCAGACCATCTCCGGCGAGCCGTTCGACGCCGTCCTGCATTCCACCCACAAGCAGCAGGGCCGGGTGGTCGGTGGGCTGCTGGGCCGGCTGATGATCGAACTGCTCTCGCTGGGGCCGGCCGCGCCGCACCACCAGCCGGCCCGTCCCGGCATCGCCGGCATTCACAACCTGTCCCTGTCGGTCACCGATTTGGACGACACCCACCGCCGGGTTCGGGACGCCGGCTATGCCCCGGAGCAGGAGCCTTTCGAAATCAGCGGTGTGCGAATGTTTTTCGTCAAGGACCCGGACGGTACCGCGGTCGAGTTCATCGAACTGCCGGGCGCGGTACGCAGCACCTACGAGTTGCATCGTGGGGTGCCCCTGCGATTGGGCCCAGCCGGATGAGTTACTCGCACCCGGACTCGCTGCTCGGGCAGGTCGTCGTCGTCACCGGCGCCGCGCAGGGCATCGGCAAAGGGGTGAGCGCCGCACTGCTGGAACGGGGTGCCTCGGTGTTGCTGGTGGACATCCAAGACGACAAGCTCTCCGCGACCGCGGCTGAACTGCGAGCGGAATTCGATGCCGGAGAACGGGTTTCGACGCTATCGGCCAACCTGCGGGACGTGGACAGTGTGCCGCAGATCGTGGCCGCCGCCGTCGGCACATTCGGCACCGTGCACGGCCTGGTGAACAATGCGATCGCCAGCAACGAGCCCAAGCCGTTCGTCGACATCACCCCCACCGACCTGGCACTCGGCTACGACGTCGGTCCGCGCGCCACGTTTCTGCTGATGCAGGCGGTATACCCGGTGATGGTCGCTGCCGGTGGCGGCTCGATCGTCAACCTCGGCTCGGGTTCGGGCACCGGCGGCGAACCCAAGTTCGGTGGATACGCCGCCGCCAAGGAAGCGATCCGCGGCCTGTCGAAGGTCGCGGCGCTGGAGTGGGGCCGCGACAACATCCGGGTGAACGTCATCTGCCCGTTCGCCGAATCCGACGGCGTCAAGCTGTGGAAGCAGCTCGCTCCCGACGACTACGCCAAGGCAGTCGGACGGGTCCCGATGAAGCGGATCGGGGACGTGCGTACTGATGTGGGTGCACTGGTTGCGTTCCTGCTGGGCGCCGATTCGACGTTCCTCACCGGGCAGACCATCCATGTCGACGGTGGGATCGGCAGCTTCCGGTGAGTGTCTCGGGGGAGTCGCTGCGGGACCGCCAGCGTGCCCAGATCCGCGCCGACATCCGTCGCGCTGCGTTCAAATTGTTCGCTGAGCGCGGCTACGACGGCGTGACGACGGATCAGATCGCCACCGCCGCAGGCGTTTCCACGCGCACCTTGTTCCGGCACGTGACAACCAAGGAGGACCTGCTGCTGGCGCCGGCACGGCATGGCGGAGCCGAAGTGGTAAGCCTGCTCGAACAGCAGCCGGCCACCGAATCACCGGATGTCGCACTGGCCAATGCCATCGTCGGTCGCACCCGATCCTTCGGTGCGGCCGATATCGAAGAGTGGCGGTCGGCGCTGCTGGTGGCACCCGAAGTCCTGGAGCGGCTGCAGTTTCACACCGCTGATGACCGGCAGCGAGCCACCGGAATCACCGCGCACCGGATGGGTGTGGATCCTGACACCGACATCCGGCCAGGTCTGTTGGTGCATTTGAGTTTTGCCGCCGCCGATTTCGGGTTCCAGCGCTGGGTGCGGCAAGACCCGGCTCGGCAGCCGCTGGATCGCTGCGTAGCTGAGGCCCTGGAGGCGGTGCGAAGCCCCCGCTGGATTGCTGGTCGGGGCTGACGGCGTGGCCGCACCGTCTAGCGCAGCGCTTCGGGATTCGCGATCCGCGACGGAGTACCGTCCAGCCAGGCGGCCACGGCTTCGATGGCGTCGGAATAGAACGCGCTCAGCATTTCTCGCGTGACGTAGCCGAGATGGGGCGAGAGTGTCACGTTCGGCAGCGTCCGCAGCGGATGGTCGACGGGCAGCGGTTCGGTGTCGTAGACGTCCAGGCCCGCTCCGGAGAGTCGGCCCCGGCGCAGGGCTTCGACGAGCGCTGTGTCGTCGACGATCGGTCCGCGAGACGTGTTGACCAGGAACGCCGTCGGCTTCATCAGGGCAAGCTCGGGCGCACCGATCAGCCCGCGGGTGCGCTCGGATAGTACGAGGTGGATGGACACCACGTCGGACTGTTCGAACAACGCCGCCTTCTCGACCCACCGTGCGCCCGCTTGCGCGGCGGCATCCGGGGTCAGGTTCTGACTCCAGGCCACCACGTCCATACCGAATACGGTTGCATATTCGGCCATACGTTTACCGACTCGGCCGAGTCCGAGCAATCCCAAAGTCTTGCCGGACAATGTCATACCGGTGGTGCTCTGCCATCCACCACCGCGCATGCGCCGGTGCTCTTCGGCCAGATTCCGCACGGTCGCGATCATCAGTCCCCAGGCCAGTTCGGGGGTGGCGTCGCGCACCGCGCGGAATCGCGGATGCGCGAAGTCGGAATGGGCGACCAGTATCCCGTGCTCGGTAGCGGCGGCCAGGTCGAGGTTGGGCAGGCTGCGACCGACGATGGTGATGAGCTTCAGATTCGGCAACCGTGCAATGAGGCCGCGCGGGAACGCCATTCGCTCGCGCATCGTGCACAGCACGTCGAACGGCAGCAGCTCCTCGGCTGCCTCGTCTTCGGTCAGGTGCCGATCGAAAACCGTTATCTCAGAGTGTTTCTGAATCTCCGACCAGTCAGCCAGCTGCAGAGCAAGACCCGCGTAATCATCCAGTATCGCTACCCGGCGCATCGGTGCCTGCTAATGCGCCGCAGTAGGTTTCGCGTCCCGCTGCGGTCCACGGTAATGACACCATGCGTCGCGGGTCGCGCTGTAGAGTCCGTCGACCATACGCGGTTCCGGGCGATCAATCACCATGGCGGCCTCCCCGTCGGCGTAGGCGGGCCAAGCGGCGCTGCCGGTCCGCGCGAACTCGACCCAGTGCTGTTGTACCCAGTCGCCGATGGCGCGGTGTTCGCGGCGTCCTCCGACCGCCAGCGCCGCAGCACCCGCGCTGCCGAACAACAGCGGTACATCGGTGGCGTGGATGGCGCCCATCCCGATCCGGCGCAGCACCGGCGGGGCGTAATCGATCCGATAGAGGTAGGTCGGCGCGTGTCGGGCGTGGCCCTCGGCCGCGGCGATCATCGGCCGGACGAAGAAGCAATCCGTGGCGAGCCGGGTCAGCGCCGCCGCGCTGGGGTAATCCGGATAGTGCGCCAACACGTTTTTCCGGGCGGCGGGATCGGTTGCCGCGAACATGCGGTCCACCCGCGCCGGGGTGGTCGGGAACAGATCGACGAACGGCCGCACCGGCACCCAGCCGGCGTGCCCCATCTCGTCGCGCATCGACCCCATGATGAGCGGGACGCGGTGGGCGCGGCCGGCGCCGATCGCCGCCGTCGGATCTTCGGGCAGGAAGTCCCCGTCGATCACCGGTGCCAGCGCCATCTGACACGGGACGGTGCGCGCGGTCCGCAACATCACCCGGATCGCGGCCCGGGTGATCGCGGCGGGAGGCGCCGTGCGCAGCAGGGTGTGATCACCGCCGAGCACATCGACGACCTGACGCGCGGTGTCTGCGGCCTGCTCCGGCGTGCGCACCGCGTCGGGTATCGGACTCTGCGCGATCGCCCGCTGGAACAGACCCTGCGCAGCGGGCACGGCGAGGTGGGTCAGGACGGCGCTCGCACCGGCGGACTGGCCGCAGGCGGTGACGCAGTCGGGATCACCGCCGAAAGCTGCGATGTTGCGCCGCACCCAACTCAACGCGGCCACTTGATCGCGTAGCCCCAGGTTGGACTCGAATTCCGTTGCGTAGCCGGAGAAATCGACGAAGCCCAAACCACCGAGCCGGTAGTTGATGGTGACGAGCACAATCCCGAAGCGCCGCACCAGCGGCGTCGGATCGTGCACCGGCAGCGCGGATGTGCCCTCGAAGTAACCGCCGCCGTGAATGAAGACCAGGACCGGAAGCGGACCGTCGGTGCGTTTGGCGGGTGCGCACACGTTCAGCGTCAGGCAGTCCTCGTGCTGAATCTGCCGCTTGACGACGCCGAGTGGCGAGCTGAACCGGTGCGAGTGCGCGGCATAGGCGAACTGGGTCGCATCGCGCACGCCGGACCAGGGCGTGACGGGCTGCGGCGCCCGGAAGCGTAGCGGGCCGACCGGCGGTGCCGCATAGGGAATCGCCCGCCACATCTCCACGTCGCGGTGCCGTCGTCCGCGAACTACGCCTGACTCGACGGCTACCTCGACCACCGACCCAGTGTGCCGCATTGTCACCTGGTGTCGAGGATCTCCCCGGCTGCGCGGCGACCCGACGTGATGGCGCCGTCCATGTAACCGCACCACTGCTGGGCAGTCTCGGCGCCGGCCCAGTGGATCCGGCCGACCGGAGCGGCCAGCGCCTTGCCGAACTGGGTCAGCGCGCCGGCGGTGAGGCGTCCGCCGTAGCAACCACGGGTGAATTCTTCTGCCGCCCAATCAAGTTCGATGATGTCGAACGGCTCGGCGGCCTGTGGCCCGAAATATTTCACCAGCGCATCGATGATCAGCTTGCGGCGCTGCTCAGCCCGCAACCCGGCCGCATCCCGGGCATGGGCGCCGTCCATGAACCCGACCAAGACCCCGCAGGATGCGTCGGGCGGTGAGTTGTCCATGACAACACTCAACGCATCGTCGAGGCTGGTCACGAAGCCGCTCAGCCCGGCATCGCGCCAGAACGGTGTCGAGTAGCCGACCTGGACCTTGATCACCGACCCGGCCGGGAACTGCTGGGTCAACGCGTCGCGAGCGGAAGGCAGCGGCGGCACATACCGAATCCGGCCGGCCAGGGTCGGCGGAATCGCGACGACCACGTGGCTGGCCGTCACCGTGCCCGAGCTCGCCGCGTCGGCGTCCTCGTAAGTGACCGTGACCCCATCCGGATCCTGCACGATGGTCCGGACCACCGCTCCCAACTGGACTCGGTCACCGAGTTCCGCGGCCAATCGCTCGGAGATCTGGTGCGTCCCACCCAGTACTCGCAGCTCCTGCGCACCGCCGGTCACCGCGAGCATTCCGGCCAAGCCGCTACCCGACCGCAGGTAGAACAACAGATGCAGCAACGAGAGTTCCGGCGTCTCCGCACAAAACAAGGTGGGCACCACGAGCCGGAAGAATCGGAGCGCGATCCGGTCGGAGGTTTGGGCCGTCAACCAGCCGTCGAAGGTCTGCCGATCCAGATCGGCAGCGTCCGCCGCCTGCCAGGGCGAGGCCGTCGGCACCGTGGCCGCCAGCGTCTCGAGCTCGCCCCAGACCCGGCCGATCTCGGCAAGGTTGTCGGCCGGAAGTCCGAACGATGCGTCGTTATAGCGCAACGTCTCACCATCGATGGCAGTGATCGCCTCACCGGTGTCATAGGTGGGGAACGTCTCGAGCCCGAGCTCGTCGATCAGCGCCAGCACCGTGTCCTGGCCTGGCCCGACCCACTGACCGCCCAATTCGACGGGAACCCCGTTGCTGAGAAACCCGCCGCGGTTGCGGCCTGCGACGCGATCCCTGGCTTCCAGGACGCACACGGACTTCCGGGCGGCGACCAGCTCGCGGGCCGCCGACAGCCCCGCGAGTCCAGCGCCGACGATCACCACATCGACATCCACCATTGCCTTCACCTTCCCAACTCATACAGTCGTATGACTTAGTTGGGCTTAAAACTAGGGCACTGCAGAGCCGTGGGCAAGAGTCAGTTGGAGGGGGACCGGACCACCGCGAGAGACACGACCGTCTCGACCAGCGCGTCGAGATCGGCCCTTGACCGGTCCGCGTCCGCGCTGATCACGTGCTGCAGGATCAGGCCGTCGATACCGGCGACCAGTAGCCGGGCCAGCCGATCAAAGGGAATCGTCGTGGTCTCCCCCGCCCGCGTCGCGGCCGACTCACACCACTGCGCAACGATTTCGATGTACCGCTCGTACTGCCAGCGCGGCAGTTCCTCCAGACCGGCCGTCCGCAACGCATGGGTGACGAGTTCGAGCTGTACCAACTGCAATTCGCGATGGTTGACCACCAACTCCGTCCAGAAGTTGCGCAACCCCACCCGAATCGCATGCTCCAGACCGGCTTCGAGTTCCGCCGAAATCCGCAGCAGTTCGGCGATCTCTTCCACGATGTCTTCGAACACCGCCCGCAGCAGGCCCTGCTTGGACGGGAACACGTACTGCAGGGTGCCCAGCGGGACGCCGGCTTCAGTCGCGACTGCGCGCATGGTGGTGCCGCCCACCCCGTCGCGCATCAGCACTGCGCGCGCAGCGGCCACTGCCTGCTTGGTGCGTACCGCGGATTCGACGTACGGCACCGTATCTCCCATCCAGAACGACTGCGAGACATCCGCAGCGGTAAGTGGCCACTTCACCACATGCGTAGCAGATCGCTGCCATCGTGGTATGTCAACCATCCCCGCAAGGGATCTTCGCAATAGTCATCGCAATCTAGGACCCGTTGATCAGTGTGGCGCGCGCCAGCGTCTGCTCGGCCATCTTCACGTGGGCAGCGTCGACGAGCACCCCGTTCACCCCGACCGCGCCGCGACCGTTGGCTTCTGCTTCCCGGTAGGCCGCGACATTACGCTTGGCTACAGCGATTTCGTCGGCGGTCGGCGCGTAGACACCGTTTGCGACCGGCACCTGGCTGGGGTGGATCGCCCACTTGCCGGTATACCCCATCAGCGAGGCCCGGCGCGCGTCCCGCTCATAGCCGGCGAGATCCTGATAGTCCGGGTACGGCGCGTCGATGGCATCGATGCCCGCGATGCGCGCCGCCACGATCACCTTGTTGCGCGCGTAAGACCAAAAGTCGCCGGGGTATTCGCCGAGCGGGACGAAGTTGGTGTCCACCCGCGCGCCCTGGGACAGCGAGAAGTCACCCACCCCGAAAATCAACGCATCCAACCGCGGGCTGGCTACCGCGATGGCCTCGGCATTGGCCAGGCCTTCCACTTCCTCGATCAGCACTTCGAGGCGAATTCGCTTGTTGAGTAGCAACTTTGATTCGAGCTGTGTGAGCAACACGTCGACCCACCACACGTCGCGGGCGGTGCGCGGCTTCGGGACGATGATGGTGTCGAGATTCCGTCCGGCCTTGGTCACCACCTCGATCAGATCGTCATGGCACCACGGTGTGTCCAGGCCGTTGATCCGGATGGCACGGGCGGTGCTGCCCCAGTCGATGTCGTTGAGTGCCGCAATTGCTTTGGCCCGCGATTGTTCCTTGAACGCCGCGGGTACGGCGTCTTCGAGGTCGAGGAACACTAGGTCCGCGCCGCATCCCGCGGCCTTCTCGAACATGTTGTCGTTGCTGGCGGGCACGGCGAGTTCCGAGCGACGAAGCAGTCCAGTCATCAATGTCCTTCTCTCACAACACGCCACGGGCGTGCAGGTCCTCAATGTCGTTGGCACTCAGATTGAGTAATTCGCCGTAGACCTCGGCGTTGTGCTGGCCCAGGCGTGGACCCAGCTGTCCGACGGTGCCGGTGGCCGCCGAGAACCGCGGCACCGGAGCCTGCACCGTCATCGCGCCTAGTTCGTCGTCGTCGACCGAGATGAACACGCCGCGATGGGTGAGTTGCTCGTCGTCGACCAGATCGGTGATGTCATACACCGGTGCCGCCGCCACCTCATGGGCCTGGAAAACCTCCATCGCTTCTGAAAGTGTCTTGCCGGCAACCCAATCCGCCACCACGGTATCGACCTCACGGGCCCGGGCCAGCCGGCGCTGCGGGTCGGAGAAATCCGTATCCTGCACCAGATCGTCTCTGCCAATGGCCCGGAACACCCGCAGCGCCAGCGCCGGGGAGCTGCCCGACATCGCCAGCCACCGGCCGTCGGCGGTGCGATAGGTGTTACGCGGGGCCGAGATGTCCCAACGGTTGCCCGACCGTTCCGGCACCAGGCCCAGCTGGTCATATCCCAGCAACGTCTGTTCCAGTAAACGGGCCAGGGGGTCAATGAGATTGACGTCGATGAGCTGTCCGGGACCACCGTGCACGTCGCGGTGGTAGAGCGCCATCAGCACCGCATACGCCGCGTTCAGCGACGCGACACCGTCAGCCAGCATGAATGGCGGCAGGGTCGGCGGCCCGCCGGCCTGTCCGGTGATATGGGCGAAACCGCTCATCGCCTCGCCGAGGGTGCCGAACCCGGGCCGTTCGCTCTTGGGTCCGCTCAGTCCGTATCCGGTGATGTGCAGCATCACAATTCGCTCGTTGACCGCCCGTAGGCTCTCGTAGTCCAGCCCCCACTTGCGCAACGTTTGCGGCCGGGTGTTGACGATCACCACGTCGGAGTGCGCCACCAACCTGCGGGTCAGTTCCTGGCCTTCGGTGCACCGCAGATCCAGCGTGACGGACCGTTTGTTGCGCGACAACGACTTCCACATCAGTCCGACGCCGTCGCGCTGGTTGCCCCACGTCCGGATGGGATCACCGCACCCTGGTTGCTCGACTTTGATCACGTCGGCACCGAACTCGCCGAGATAGGTGGCCACCAGTGGCGCGGCCGCCAGGGTCGCAAGGTCCAGCACCCGTAGACCGTCAAGCATGGGCGCCCACCGGTCGTTGCAGGCCCAGGTGTCCCCGCAAGGTCGACGACTCGTAGGCGGTGCGAAACAGCCGACGTCGCTGCAGTTCCGGCACCACCATGCGCACCACGTCTTCGAAGGCGCCCGGCAGATGCGTTGCCGCCAAAACGAATCCGTCGCAGGCGCCGCTTTCGAACCAGTCCGCCATCTGATCGGCAACCTGCTCGCCGGTGCCGACGAATCGCGGCCCCTGCAACAGCGTGGCGCGGTGGCCGGCCAGATCGCGTACCGTCACGGTGTCGCCCCCGATATGGGTGCGCAGGTTCTGCACCAGGCCGCGGATTCCGGACGCCGATGCGATGAGTTCGTCGGTGACCGGGTCGTCGAGGTCGTGCCGGGCGAAGTCGTAGTTCATCAACTCGGACAACAGGGTCAGCGACGCCATGGGGTGCACCAGGTCGTTCAGGAACATCGCCTCGCGGTCCTTGGCGTGCGACTCCGACTCCCCCACCACGGCGTAGGCCATCGGGCAGATGCGCACTGAGGCGGGGTCGCGCCCGGCGTCTTCGATGCGTTGTTTCTGATCGGCGTAGTGGGTACGGGCCACGTCGATGCCCGGGTCGCCGGTGAAGATCAATTCGGCCCAGCGCGAGGCGAATTCGCGGCCGCGACCCGAGGACCCCGCCTGGATGATGACCGGCCGGCCCTGCGGCGTGCGGGGCACCGTCAATGGCCCGCGGGCGGCGAAGTACTGCCCGACATGGCCGAGTTCGTGCACCTTGGCCGGGTCGGCGTACCGACCGGAGCCGCGGTCGTGCAGGATCGCGTCGTCCTCCCAGGTGTCCCACAGGCCGGTGACCACGTCCATGAACTCGTCGGCACGGTCATACCGTTCGTCGTGACCCAGATGCGCATCGACACCGAAGTTTTGCGCCTCGCTGTCGTTGACCGAGGTGACGACGTTCCAGGCGGCCCGCCCGGCAGAGAGGTGGTCCAGCGACGCGAAGGTGCGGGCGACGTGGAACGGCGCGTAGTAGGTGGTCGAGTAGGTGGCACCGAGCCCGATGTGGGAGGTCGCCTGCGCCAGTACGCCCAGCACGACGCCCAGGTCGAGCTTGACCGGCCGCGCGCCGTACTTCACCGCCTCGTCCACCGACCCGCCGTACACCCCGGGCATGGCCAACCGGTCGTCGAAGAACATCAGGTCGAAGCAGCCCTCTTCGAGCTGGCGGCCGATCTTGGCGTAGTAGGACGCTTCGAGATAGCGGTGCTCGGTCGCGGGGTGCCGCCACGATCCGGCATACACCGAGGTGCTGCCCGCTTGCATGAAGGCGACGAGGGACATCTGGTCGGTTCGCATAAATCGGAATGTAACATCTGATATATCAGATTTCAAATGTCACGTTTGGTATGCTCGCTAGGTGGTAGGGATCGACATCTCCGGCACCGTGCGGGAGCGGGCGGCCCGCGAACTGCGCGACCGCATCATCACCGGCGCGCTACCCGCCGGAGCTCGTATCGACCTCGACGCCATCACCGAGGAGTTCGCCACCAGTCGGACCCCGGTCCGCGAGGCCCTGCTGGAACTGTCCTTCGAGGGCCTGGTCCGGGTCGCCCCGCGCAGCGGCGTCACGGTGATCGGCATCAGCCCCGACGACGTGCTGGACAGCTTCACCATCCTGGGCGTGCTGACCGGGCAGGCAGCAGCCTGGGCCGCGCAGCGCATCGAACCGGACGAACTGGCCATGCTGCGCGAACTCGCCGCCGACGTGGCCGCCCGGTCCGGCGACGACAGCATCGGCGAGGCCAACTGGCATTTCCACCAGAAGATTCACCGCGCCGCACACTCACCGCGCCTGATGGCCCAGATCAAGCAGGCCGCGCGGGTGGTGCCCACCAACTTCCTCACCCTATTTCCCGACCATGAGAAACACTCGCTCGACGACCATCAGGCATTGCTCGACGCGTTCGGCGACAAGGACTCCGAGCGGGCCCGCGCCATCGCCGAACGACACGTGCTGGACGCCGGACGCTCGCTGGTCGAGTGGTTGGAGCGGCGCGGCTAGGGTTCCTAGCGTGCCCGAGATTCCCGCGCAGTATCTGCTGTCGGCTGACGCGCCGAACCCGCGCACCCTGATCGACATCGTCGAAGAGACCGCCGCGCGCTACCCGGACGCAGTGGCCATCGACGACGGCGAGGTGCAACTTACCTACAGCGAGTTGCTCGAGGACATGAAGGCCAGCGTCACCTGGCTGGCCGGCCGCGGTGTTGGCCGCGGTGACCGGATCGGCATCCGGATGCCCTCGGGCAGTTATTCGCTGTACGTCGCGATCCTGTCGGTGCTGGCCGCGGGGGCCGCCTACGTGCCCGTCGACGCCGACGATCCCGACGAACGCGCCGAGTTGGTATTCGGTGAAGCTGACGTGGTCGCGGTGATCACCGACAAAGGCATCCACCGCACCCAGGGCGCCTCGCGTGGCTGGCGGGCCGCGGCCCCGCTGGCCCGCGACGACGCCTGGATCATCTTCACCTCCGGGTCCACCGGCACTCCCAAAGGCGTCGCGGTCACCCATCGCAGCGCCGCGGCATTCGTCGATGCCGAGGCACGAATGTTTCTGCAAGACAACCCTATTGGACCCGGTGACCGGGTGCTGGCCGGGCTGTCGGTCGCGTTCGACGCGTCGTGCGAGGAGATGTGGCTGGCCTGGCGGCACGGCGCCTGCCTGGTCCCGGCGCCGCGGTCGCTGGTACGCAGCGGGATCGACCTGGGACCCTGGCTGGTGACCCGCGACGTGACCGTGGTGTCGACGGTGCCCTCGCTGGCCGCGTTGTGGCCGGCCGAAGCGCTGGAAGCGGTGCGCCTGTTGATCTTCGGAGGGGAGGCCTGTCCCGCCGAGCTTGCCGAACGCCTCGCCGTCGAGGGCCGCGAGGTGTGGAACACCTACGGGCCCACCGAGGCCACGGTGGTGGCCTGCGCTGCCCGCCTGGACGCGACGGGACCGGTCAGCATCGGGCTGCCGCTGGCCGGTTGGGATCTGGCGGTGGTCGACGCCGACGGCGAACCGGTCGGCTACGGCGAGACCGGCGAATTGGTGATTGGCGGGGTGGGTCTGGCTCGCTACCTCGACGAGGACAAGGACGCCGAAAAGTACGCGCCAATCCCGACTTTGGACTGGCCGCGGGCCTACCGCAGCGGCGATCTGGTCCGCCTCGAGCGCGACGGGCTGTACTTCTGTGGACGCAGCGACGACCAGGTCAAGGTCGGTGGCCGGCGCATCGAGCTGGGCGAGGTGGACGCGGCGCTGATCAGCCTGCCCGGGGTCAGCGGCGGGGCGACAGCGGTCCGGCGCACCGCCGGCGGCGCCGCGGTACTGGTCGGATACGTCGTCAGCGCCGACCCGGACTTCGACATCGCCGAGGCGCGCAACCGACTTGCCCAGCACCTGCCGGCCGGGCTGGTGCCGCGGCTGGTACGGATCGAGGAGTTGCCCACCCGGACCTCCGGCAAAGTCGACCGCGACGCGTTGCCGTGGCCCGCGCCGGGTAGCGCCGAGGACGTCCCGGAACTGGCCGGCACCGCGGGGCGGCTGGCCGAACTGTGGCGAGACCTGCTGGGCGCCACCGTGACCGGCGCGCAGGCCGACTTCTTCGAGCTCGGCGGCGGCTCGCTGGCCGCCGCTCAGCTGATCGTCAGCCTGCGACAGCAGTACCCGCAGCTCACCGTCGCTGATCTCTACGATCATCCGCGGCTGGGCTCGCTCGCCGGTTTCCTCGACGAGCTCGACGCGCCGCCGCAGGTCACCGAACGGGTGGTGCGACCGACCCCGCTGCGCGCTCAGATGATTCAGCTCTGTGCAGCGCTCCCGCTGGCGACGCTGGCCGCCCTGCAGTGGGTTACCTGGCTGGCGTTGGGGAACAACATCGCCCGTGCTCTTCATCTGGTGCCGTGGACGGCCACGGTGAGCTGGTGGCTGGTCGGCATCGCGTTCATCCTGTTCGTCACCCCGCCGGGACGGATGGGGATCGCGGTGCTGTTCGCTCGTCTGCTGCTGGGCAATGTCGAACCGGGTACCTATCCGCGCGGTGGCTCGGTGCATCTGCGGGTGTGGTTCGTCGAGCGGCTGGCCGCGGCCAGCGGTGCCGAAAACCTGGCCGGCGCACCGTGGCTCGTGTACTACGCACGCGCGCTGGGCGCCGAGATCGGCAAGGGGGTCGACCTGCATTCGATGCCGCCGGTGACGGGTCTGCTGACTGTCGGTGAACGCAGCGCGATCGAACCCGAAGTGGATCTGTGCGGGCATTGGATCGACGGGGACGCCTTTCACCTCGGCGCCATCACGATCGGCAACGACGCGACCATCGGTGCCCGGACCACGCTGCTGCCCGGCGCGGTCGTCGGCAAGAACGCCGACGTGGCACCCGGCTCCGGCGTGATCGACAAGATCAAGAACGGCCAGTACTGGAAGGGGTCCCCGGCGACCAAATCCGGCCGGGTCAAGCACCCGTGGCCCGATGAGCGGCCCGCCCGTCGCTCACACTGGGTAGCGGTATACGGGGTGACGTCACTGCTGCTGGCCGGCCTGCCGCTGCTCGCAGTAGCGAGCGGGCTGGCGGTCATCGCGTGGGCCGTCCACGGCACCCGCAGCCTGGCGCAGGCGGCGGTGCCCGCGCTGCTGTGGACGCCGGCGGCCACGCTGGTTGCGGTCATCGTCTATGCGGTGGTGACGGTGGCGGCAGTGCGGGCGCTATCGCTCGGATTGCGGGCCGGATACCACCCGGTGCGCAGCCGGTCGGGGTGGCAACTGTGGACCACCGAGCGGCTGATGGACGCCGCCCGCACCTACCTGTTCCCGGTGTACGCGAGTCTGCTGACGCCGGCCTGGTTGCGGCTGCTGGGCACGCAGGTCGGCCGCGGCACCGAGATCTCCACCGTGCTGCTGACGCCCACGTTCGCCGTCATCGAAGATGGGGCGTTTCTGGCCGACGACACCATGGTTGCTTCGTATGAGCTTGGCGGCGGCTGGATTTACGCCGCCGAGACGACCGTCGGGAGACGCGCGTTCCTCGGCAATTCGGGCATCACCCAGCCGGGCCGACGGGTGCCCGACGAGGGTCTGGTTGCGGTGCTGTCGGCCACGCCGCCCAAGGCCAAACGCGGCTCGTCCTGGCTGGGCAGTCCGCCGATGCGGTTGCGTCGACGCCCCGCCGAGGCCGATGACGAGACCACCTACTACCCGCCGACACGGTTGAAGCTGAAGCGCGCGGCCGTGGAGGGTTGCCGGCTGCTGCCGATGGTGGTGACCGCCGCCATCGGGCTCGCCGTGCTGGGCGTACTGCAGGCTCTGGCAACGGAATGGGGGATCTGGTGGACCGCCCTTTTCGCCGGACTGGTGCTGCTGGCGGCAGGTGCGGTCGCCGGCGTGGTGAGCGTGGTGGCCAAGTGGTTGCTGGTGGGCCGGATCAAGGCCAGTGAGTACCCGCTGTGGTCGTCGTTCGTGTGGCGCAACGAGCTGGCCGACACCTTCGTGGAAACCGTTGCGGCGCCGTGGTTTGCGCGGGCTGCGGCCGGCACGCCGGTGCTGAACGTGTGGCTGCGGGGGCTGGGGGCGACGGTAGGGCGGGGCACCTGGTGTGAAACCTACTGGCTGCCCGAGGCGGACCTGGTCTCGCTCGGCGCGGGCAGCACCGTCAACCGCGGCTGCGTGGTGCAGACTCACCTGTTCCACGACCGGATCATGCGGATGGACACCGTGGTGCTGGAGTCGGGTGCCACGCTGGGCCCGCACTGCGTCGCACTGCCGGCAGCGCGGTTGGGGGCCGGGGCGTCCGTCGGCCCGGCGTCGCTGGTGGTCCGTGGTGACGAGGTGCCCGGATCGACTCGCTGGCAGGGCAATCCGGTCCGGCCCTGGCAGGCGGACGGGAAGGCGGCCCGCAAAGCCGGCCGCAAGAAGTCGGCCCGCAAGAACGCGTCCCGCGTCGAGGACACCGCGGCGTGAAGTCCCCGGCGAAGAAGGCTGCCCTGGATCCGTACCTGCCGCGCAACGGCAACGTCGGTTATTCGGTGTCGCGGTACGAGTTGGACCTGGAATACAAAGTCGGCGTCAACCGCTTGACGGGGACAGCGACCATCACCGCGGTGACCCTCACCGAACTGCAGGCATTCGCCCTCGATCTGTCCAGCACCCTCTCGGTGTCGAAGGTGACGGTGAACGGCAAGCGCGCGCAGCGTTTCAGCTGCCGCGGCGGCAAACTGCGCATCACGCTGGCCGAGAAGTTGGCGTCCGGTGCCGGGTTGACCGTCGTCGTGCGTTACAGCGGCAACCCCAAGCCGTTCCGAACACTGTGGGGCGACGTCGGTTTCGAAGAGTTGACTGAGGGCGCGCTGGTCGCCGGACAGCCCAACGGCGCCGCATCCTGGTTCCCCTGCAACGACCATCCCAGCGCCAAGGCCGCCTTCCGCATTCAGGTCAGCACCGAAAGTGCTTACCGCGCAGTGGCCAACGGCAAGTTGATAGCGCACCGCACCCGGTCCTCGCAGACGGTGTGGACCTACGAACAGTCCGAACCGACGTCGACGTATCTGATCACCCTGCAGATCGGCGTCTACGAGATGGCCCGGCTGACAAGGACACCGGTGCCGATCCGCGCCGCGCTCCCCCGGCGGCTGCGCAGGGACTTCGACCACACCTTCGGCCGTCAACCCGAGATGATGAAGGTGTTCATCGACCTGTTCGGACCCTACCCGTTGGCCGACGGGTACACGGTGGTGGTCACTGACGACTCACTGGAAATTCCGCTCGAAGCACAAGGGATTTCGATCTTCGGAGCCAACCACTGCGATGGCAGCCCAGACAGCGAGCGGTTGATCGCCCATGAACTGGCCCACCAGTGGTTCGGTAACTCCGTGACCGCACGCCGATGGCGGGACATCTGGCTGCACGAGGGATTCGCCTGCTACGCGGAGTGGTTGTGGTCCGAGCACAGCGGCGGTCCCAGCGCCGACGAACTCGCCCACCAGTATCACGCCGAGTTACGCCACCAGGCACAGGACCTGCTGTTGAGCGATCCCGAACCGCGGCGGATGTTCGACGATCGGGTGTACAAGCGCGGCGCGCTCACGCTGCACGCCCTGCGCGGTCGGCTCGGTGACACGAATTTCTTTGCGCTGCTGAAGGATTGGACGAATCGCTATCGGCACGCAACGGCCGACACGGACGACTTCACCGGCTTGGCGGCGGGCTACACCGACGAGTCGCTGCGGCCATTGTGGGAGGCCTGGCTGTATTCGACCGAGGTGCCGTGATCACAGGCTGGCCAGGTCGTCGGGCACGTCCACAGCATGCTCCTCGAGGACTTCGAGCGGCACCACGTCCAGCGTGCGCTGATGGGTGGACGCCAGCACCACTGGCGCTGCGCACCCGTCCTGGTGAGCCCGCAGCCAATTTCGGGCGGTGACGCACCACCGGTCGCCGGGCAGCAGCCCGGGAAACCGGTACTCGGGCACGGGGGTGGACAGGTCGTTGCCGATGGAGCGCTGATGCTCGAGGAACTCGGCGGTCACGACCGCACAAATGGTGTGCAAGCCGCGGTCCTCGTCGCCGGTGGAACAGCAGCCGTCCCGGTAGAAGCCGGTGACCGGCTCGTTGCCGCACGGTTCCAACGGGCCACCCAGCACGTTGCGATCAGGCAGGCGATCAGACATGTGCCCAGTATTGTCCCTCGGCGCCGGGTTGGGCGGAGCTTTCGCATCTGCCGCTTCGAGGGGCATCTGCAGTCCGCCGCGCCTATGGGCTAGGTTCAGCGGCGTGATACTTACGGGCGCATTCCTGGCCGACGCGGCCGCCGTCGTCGACAACAAACTCAACGTATCGGGCGGGGTGTTGTCCCGCTTCGGGCTCGGACCGGATCGGTCGGCCCGGTTCGTCTTGGTGGTGCTCACCCAGGCGGAGCCCGGTAACACCGACCGACAGGTCAAGATCGAGATGCGTCCGCCCAACGACGACGATCCGATCCGGTTGGAATTCGAGGTACCCGAAGCCTCCGTCGCAGAGTTTCCCGGGTTCGCCTTCTTCGAGCTGCAGTTGACCCTGCCTGCGGACGGGCGCTGGGTGATGGTGGTCACCGGTGGCACCGGAGCGATCTCGCTGCCGGTGCTGGTGACCGAAATGCCGCCGCCGCCGTCGTTCGGTCTCTAAGCGCGGTCAGCGGCCAGCACAGGGGCGCCGGCCGTCACCTTGAGCGGATGATCGATATGGGCGACGGTCAGCTCGTCACGGCTACTGGGCCTGGGACCGCACGAACGCGGGAAAGTCGGGGAACAGGGCCCGGTCGACGACCTCGATGCGGGTGCCATCCGGGTCCACGTAGTAGGCGAACATCGCCAATTCCGAACCGGGCACATCAGCGGTCATTTCGAAGGTGAGGCCGTTGTCCTGCAGCAGCCGGGCGGTGTCGGCGAGGTTGTCGGTGAAGTAGCCGAGGTGATGGACGGCGTTGCCGGGCGCGGCCACCCATGGCGTGCCCGGAACCTCTTGAATGAGTTCGAGATACGGCGCCTGCACCGAGTATGTGATGGTCGAGGTCAGGTCCCGGGTTGCGTCGGCGGTGCGGAACGGCAGGGTGTAGCTCATCGGACTGATCCACCGGTAGCCCGCCAGCGCGGTGAATCTGATCATCGCCGCCTCGAGGTCGGGAACCACGATGCCGGTGTGGTAGAGGTCTTCAGCTTTCAATGCCCGCGTGGTCATGAGTTGCTCGCTATCTGTCGGGTGAGCCAGGCGGTTTCCCAGAAATTCGTGCTGTCGGCGAGCAGATTTTCGTGGGCCGCCCTGAGCACCGCGCGCGCCTCCGGATGTTGTTCGGCCACCAGCTCGGCCAAGTGGATGGCGTGCACCGGGCGTCCGGCGTCCAGATGCATCCGGGCCCGCGCGACCAGGGCATCGGCGCCGGCGAGTTCGACCACGTCGGCGGCGACGGCATCGAACCGCACCGGATAAAGCTCGGTGGTCGAGCGCTGATGGAACCAGCCGGAGTAGTTCTCCCAGATGGCCCGGACGTCCCAGGCGACCTTCCCGTAGCCTTGGCCCACTTCGCATTCCGCGGGCAGCCTGATCTCTTGCATCAGCGTCTGCACATCCTTGCCGGCGTTCATCCCGGCCACGGTCTGGTCGTGAATGTGGGCGATCGCATCGCGCAGCCGCGTCAATTCGGCGTGGATGCGTTCTGCTTCGGCGATCGGTTCGAAGTGGCCGGTAACCAACAGCTCGGGCCGCAGGTCACGCACCCGGTCGACGGAGGCGATCGCCGACAAGGCGTCGCGGTACCGGTCGCCACGCATGGTGACGAGATTGGGAATGTGGCCGAAAATCGGGCCGAAGGTGTTGCCGCACAAGCATATCTGCTCGTCGGGTAGCCACACCACCAGTGAGTCGGTGGTCTCGCCGCCGGGCACCGAGATCAGCTCCAGCCGTCGCTCGCCGATCTGTAGCGTGAGGGTCTCGTCGAAGTCGAGGTCGACCACCGGCACACTCTGCCCGGGCAGTCGTTTGGTGCCGAGGCGGTGTTGGATGGCCTGAATACCGTCGGCCAGGGTGTCTTTGAAGGCGAACGCGCTGCGGCTGGCCCGGTACGGGATCAGGCGTTCGTTGTCGTCCCGCCACAATTTCCAATTCGCTTGCGCGACAACGGTGGTTTCGGGGTCACGGACGCTGTCCAGTCCCCCGACATGGTCGACGTGCCCCTGGGTGAAGATGATGTAACGCACCGGGCCGGAGTCGACCGCATCGAAGTTGGCGCGGTGCACCGGGCCTTCGAATCCCATGCCGGTGTTGACGATCACCCGTCCCTCGTCGGTGGTCAGCAGGTAGGTATTCGACAGTCCGGGCGAGCACCAGAGTCCGGGGGCGATCGGCTCGGCGTGTTCGGCGCAGGCGGGGCGCATCGCGTCAGCGCCGGGCCGGTTGCGGTACACCGGTTCAAAACTCACTGACCCTCCTTCATTCGGCGCGGACGTCGAATCTGTCGAAATAGAAGGCGAATCGGGCACGCAGTTCGTCGGCCGAGACTCCGAAATGCCGGCGTAGGTCATAGCGGATGCGGCCGTGCTTACCGCGGGGGTTGCCCTCGAGGTACTTCTGGAAACGGTCACGGACCTTGGCGGTCAGTTCGACGCCGCCGCAGCGGTAAAGCTCTTCCAACAGCGGCATTTCGTTGCCGTTGAGGTGGTGGAAGCTGATGTCGATGCTGCGTTCGGCCGGGACGAGACCGCGGTCGCGTACGCAGGTGCTGAGCAGCCGGTGCACCCGGTCACTCCAATACTCCAGTAGCCAGTCCGGGTCGATGCTGTTGCGGCGCAACCGATCCGAATACGCCATCATGGTGATCGCGGATTGGATCACCGCGGCGGGATCGCGGTGGGTGAACGCCACCGTCGCATCGGGGAAGGTGGCCACCAGCGGTCCGAGTTGCTCACAGTGCTGCGGGCTCTTCAATATCCAGGTTCGCGGTCCGCGCAGGAAGGTCAATGCCTGCAACACCTTCTTCAAATACGCATAGTGGTGGTGCTGATTCAGCGACAGGTAATAGTCGCGCCAATCCGGAACGCGGGCATGCCATTCCAGTACGTAGGAGGCCAGGTCGAGGTCGAGCAATTCGACCTCTTCCTCGATGGCTTCGGGATAGCGGTCGTGCATGGCGGCCACCAACGGCGCGCTGGCCATCAATGCATCGTGTTCGGCCTTGGTGCGCGTGTAGCGCGGGTCGACGCCGTACGCGTCGGGACCTTGGCCCGGCAGCGGCATCGGATCCTGGCTCTCCCAATACGGCAGAGCACGCCGACGCGGGTCGGCCGCAATCAGGTTGACCAGATGCGTGGTGCCCGATCGCGGCATGCCGACCACGATGAAGGGCTTCTCAATAGGAATCGATTCGATCTCCGGATATCGCTTGAGCAGTTCGGTCAGCGACATCCGGTTACGCAGCAGCCGCACGACCCGCTGCCGCAGACTCGACCGGGTGAGCTGGCGCAGTCCGTCGTCCGCCTCGATCGCGGCCACGTGCGCGGTGAGGCGATCGGTGAAGCCGTCGGTGTCGTCGAGATCGGTCACGCCGGCTTGTTCGCCGGCCTCAGCGCGCATCTTCCCGATGTCGAATGCGACCGGCTTGGCCTCGGTGAACTCCAGGATCTGGCGTTGCACATCGGTGAGCTGCGGCGACGTCAGATCGTCAAAGTCGACGGCCGGGCCCGCATCATCCACGCTCACCCTCCTCGGCCGGTGGTCAGTCGAATATATCGAGGTATGGGCTTACCGCAGGTCGCGGCGTAGGTTCAGCCAGGTGATAGTGGGGGCGTTCCTGGCCGAAGCAGCTTCGGCGGTGGACAACAAGCTGAGCGTCTCGGGCGGGGTGTTGCTACGGTTCGCGGTGGAACGAGATCGGCTGGCCCAGTTCCTGCTGGTGGTGCTCACGCAGTCGGAGACCGGCAGTCCGGATCGGCGGATCGAGGTCGAGATCAGGCCACCTGCCGAGGACGTTCCGTTGAACATCGAATTCGCATTGCCCGAGGCCGCCACCGCTGCCGAGCTCGGTTTCGCCATCTTCCCCGTCGAGGTGACCCTGCCGGTGAACGGTCGCTGGGTGCTGATGGTTACCGGGGGCGCCGGGATGATCTCGCTTCCGCTGATCGTGAGCGGGGAGCTTTCGCCGGCGTAGGGCCTGGTGGACCGACCACCACCATTGCCCGACTTTCCCACCTACCCGCGATATTGCGCCAGCAGGTCCGGCCACGGCTCCATATTCCGCAACATCACGTGCGACGCCGGATTGTCGCGCTCTGGTGGAAATATCGCTGGGAGTTGGGCGGCCCCGGCAGGCCCGCCCGAGCGGTGACCGGTGGGGCTCGTGTGGCCCGGGCCCCGCCACGGTATCCGCGCTCAAGATGACAGCGCGATAACAATTTCCAACCGCAAAGTGTCGCACCCCGGTGGGCCGCACCCGACACACCGTCGCGAAAAACTACCGTCGCGTCGTGGACCGTCGAACCGCCCTCAAGCTGCCGCTTGCGCTGGCCGTGGGCACGGCTCTGGCTCGGGTACCGCGTGCCTCCGCCGAGGCTGGCCGCTGGCCGGCCGACCGTGCCCACAACTGGTATCAGGCACAGGGCTGGCTCGTCGGCGTCAACTACACCACCTCCACCGCCATCAACCAGCTGGAGATGTTCCAGGCGCAGACCTTCGACGCACGGCGCATCGACAACGAGCTGGCTGCGGCTCGTTTCTATGGGATCAACTCGGTGCGGGTTTTCCTGCACGACCAGCTGTGGGCGCAGGATCGACAGGGCTTCCAGACCCGGTTGGCACAGTTCGTCGGCATCGCGGCGCGCCGCGGCATCAAGCCACTCTTCGTGTTGTTCGACTCCTGCTGGGACCCGTTCCCCCGAGTCGGTCGCCAGCGGGCGCCCACCCCTGGCGTGCACAATTCCGGCTGGGTGCAGAGCCCGGGCGCCGAACGCCTCGACGACCCCCGCTACTTCCCCGTGCTGCAGGACTACGTCACCGGGGTGTTGAGCCAGTTCCGCAACGACGACCGCATCCTGGGCTGGGACCTGTGGAACGAACCGGACAATCCCGCCCGCGAATACCGCAAAGTGGAACGCAAGGACAAACTGGACAAGGTTGCCGCGCTGCTGCCACAGGTATTCCGCTGGGCACGTGCCGTCGACCCGGCTCAACCGCTGACAAGTGGGGTGTGGCAGGGCAATTGGGGAGACCCCGGCAGCCGCAGCGCGATCGCCGGCATCCAGCTGGACAATGCCGACGTGATCACCTTCCACAACTACGGGTCGCCGTCCCAGTTCGAAGGCCGCATCACCGAACTCGCTCCCCTGGGGCGCCCGATCCTCTGCACCGAATATCTGGCGCGATCGCTGGGCAGCACCGTGGAAGGTGTGCTGCCAATTGCCAAGCGGCACAATGTGGGTGCGCTCAACTGGGGTCTGGTGGCCGGCAAGACGCAGACGTATCTGCCGTGGAGTTCCTGGGATCGACCGGTCACCACACCGCCGAAGCAATGGTTCGCCGACCTACTGCAGCCCAACGGCCGGCCGTTTGCCGATGGCGAGATGCAGCTGATCAAGAAGCTGGCCAGTGGGCAGAATCAAGAATGACCTTCTGGCCGATCATGGGTTTGACCGGCGCCGCGCGCGTGAACACCCCCTGATGCGTGGCCGCTGATAGGTTGCGACCGGCGCAAGCTAGCAACAGTCCGGCATTCCGGAATCAAGAAGAAGGGATCATCATGGCACTCGACGATGACGACATCACGACATCAGGCGGCGGTGGCGAAGGTACGGCCGACGGCGGCTCCAACCCCGAAGGTCACGACGGCGGCGCCGACGGGACTGCCGACGACTCCAAGGGCGAATCCGCGGGCGAAGGCCCAGCCGACGGCGGCTCCAACCCCGAAGGCCACGATGGCGGAGCCGACGGAACCGCCTAACCGTTAGTCGATGCTCAGTCGCTGCATAGCCACCGATGCTGGGTTGTTCGCAACCCAGTATTGGGGGCGCAGACCGTTGCTCAGCCGAGCTGATGCGTTGCCGCGTGACTTCAACGATTTGCTGTCGCCGTCGGCAGTCGACGAGCTGATCAGCGAGCGCGGAGTGCGGACGCCGTTCATTCGCATGGCCAGGGCTGGGGACCTGCTCGCCCGTGGCTGTTACACCGGACCGGCCGGTTTCGGCGCCGAGATGCCGGACCAGGTGGATTCGGCAAAGGTGCTGGCGGAGTTCTCATCTGGTGCAACCATCGTGCTACAAGGGTTGCACCGGCTGTGGCCGCCGCTGATCGACTTCGTGCGGTCCATGGTCGACGATCTGGGTCACCCCGTGCAAGCCAACGCCTACGTGACCCCGCCGGGCAACCGCGGATTCGATCCGCACTACGACGTCCACGACGTGTTTGTCCTGCAGACGTCGGGCCGAAAGCACTGGACGGTGCACGAGCCCGTTCACCTGCACCCGCTGCCCTCCCAACCGTGGACCGATTACCGCGACGAGATCACCGCACGGGTGGACGACGACCCGGTCATCGACACCGTCCTGGAAGCCGGCGATGCGCTTTACCTACCTCGAGGTTGGGTGCACTCCGCACAATCCGAGGACGCCACATCGATTCACATGACCATCGGGGTGTCCGCGCTGACACATCTCGACGTAGTCCGCGCGGTCGTCGACACCCTGGCCGGGGACAGCGAATTTCGAAGGTCGCTGCCGCTGGGTATCGACGCCACCAACCGCGATGAAATGGCGGCGACGACAAGCAAAGTCATGGCTGACTTGATCGACGTCGTGCGGGATCGAGCTGGCGATCTGAGCGACGGTGCAGCTGTCCGACTGTCCGACCGGCATGCCGAACGGACCCGGCCTGCCGCGGTCCGGGTGCTTGCCAACATGGAGGCCGCGGAATCGGCCGGCGCGGTACCGGTTCGCTGGCGCCACGGACTCGTCGGCACGCCGCGACTATCCGACGGCCGTGTGGTGTTGCGGTTGCCGGATCGGACCATGACCTTTCCCGAGTCGTGCGCCCCGGCAATCGAAGCGCTCCATCGTGGGCTGGTCGCCACCGATTCGCTACCCGGCCTCGACCGTGCGGACTCGATCGTATTGATCCGCCGTCTGCTGCGCGAGGCGGTATTGGTCCCAGTCGGAGGCAGTTCGACAGCGCCACAACAGATTTGATGAGCAGGCCGAAGCGGACACCGTGCAGCGACCAGTCGCTGCTACGCAACGACCCCATCTACGGCACCGCGGGCGCGGGACATTCGTGGGCGATGCTCGAATTGTGCGGCGGCTGGGGCAAATCCGCGTTCCTCGACTCGCCGGCAATCATCGATCGTGGACTCGGCCGCCAGGTCTGCCGCCGCTTCGAGACAGCAGGCATGCGGGTCACCGCGATTCGTCGGCCGGGACGCCGTCCCGAGAAGCCGCGCTGGCGTTGGTTCATTGCACAGTGTGACGAAGGCAGCGAGGCCCTGTACCACGGGGAGGTGAACGAACCCGCCGAATACCTCGACATCGCGCTGGATGGTTCCGACGGCTCGTTGACCACCGGACCGCTCGTCGCGGTGTGTGCACATGGCAAGCACGATCAGTGCTGCGCCGTCCGAGGCCGCGCCGCGGCGGCTACCATTGCGTCACAGTATCCCGAATTCACCTGGGAATGCTCGCATTTGGGTGGCGACCGGTTTGCGGCAACGATGCTGGTGCTGCCTGAGGGGCTCTGTTACGGACGGGTGGATTCGACCGACTCCGCCGGGTTGGTGGCGTTGTATCTCGACGGCCGGTTGGACCACAGGTACCTGCGCGGCCGCACCTGTCTGCCGCATGCGGTACAGGCAGCGCAGTATTTCGCCCGCGAAGCGATCGGCGAGGACCGGATCAAGGCGTTGTCGCCACTGGGGATCGAACACAAAGAGGACGGAATCCATGTCGAGCTCGCAGGTGCGTCCGGGCCCGTGGAAGTTGTTCTCGCAGAACAGATGTCCGAGCCGCTGCTGTCGATGTGCAGCGCCTCGGTTCCCGGCGCGGTGCGCACATTCGTAGTGGTGTCGGTGCAGGCGGATTAGGCTGGCGCCATGGCGGACATCATCGACCTCGTTTACGCCGACCACGACTGGTTTCGTCGGCAGTTCTTCCGGCTCGACGACGCGAAGTCCCACGAGGATCTCGCCGCGATCTGGAATATTCTCAGCGCCCGCCTCGACGTTCATGCCGAAGCCGAGGAGGTGGTGTTCTATCCGGCGCTGCTCAAGCACGGCGGGCACGACCATCCCAGCAATCCGTCCGGGGACCCCGAGGACGAGACCGAAGACGCCATCACCGACCACAATGCGATCCGCGATGCGATCCGGCAGTCGCGCCAGCACGAGCCGGGCAGTGACGAATGGTTCGCCGCCGTCCACGAAGCCCGCGAACAGAACGGCAAACACCTCGAAGAAGAAGAGCGCGAGGCGATGCCGGACTTCATCAAGAGCGCTTCGCTCGAGTTGCGGCACGAGCTGGCCATGAAGTGGGCGCAGTTCATCGACGAGCACGTGGGGACCTCGGGCGTCGGCAACCGGGAGAAAGACGCGGACGAGTACATCGAGAAGCATTCGTGAGGATCGAGGCAGCGATCTTGGGGCCGCATTCCGCTGCTGTCATCAGCGCGTTCTCGGCGTTCTTGTTGAGGTGCTGGATTGGGGACGTCGCAATCCTGTTGAAACACGTGAGCTGGCGCATTCACATGGATCGCAACCCTTGTCAATAGTCGTTAGCTTTCGCGGGAAAGTTCGAATACCTCAGCCTTGATTGCCCAACGGTCATCGACCGGTTCAGCGGCCAGTAAGTCCCCGGCCACGCAGAGATGATCGCAGGGGTCCCATTTGAGGCCTGCCCGATACGGAGAGACGAGCCTGTGTACTGCGCCCAATACCGCTCGACGTTGATCGAGGAGACGGTACTCAATCTCAGCGGGATCTGCCGGAAGTTGCGTCGCGAGCCGCGCCGTGACATCGGGCAGGACTGCGGTATCGATGTGAGCCTGTAAGGCGCAAATCACCCCATCGAAGACTCCCTTCACCAGCCCACCCCAAACCGGCTGGCGATTGACCGGCGGCCGAAGCTTTACTCTGACAGCGAAGGGCGTCTCCGGCGCAGTTGGCGCAAACACTCTGACCTCGCCGCGGGCCAGCGCCAGCCATACTTGAGCCAGCTGCTTCTCGCCAGCGAACGCGCCTAGGTCAGTCCAGTCGAACGAGGCCACCGTTCGACCCTGCTGCCAGGTGTCGAAGGCGCCCGACCGAGGCGCGAGCGCATAGCGGTAACAAAACCGGTAAGGGGCACTATTCGGCGCCGCCGGCACCCCGGCGCCGTGCTCGAAGCGAATCCCATTTCTACCAGCGACTTTGAACGAATCAATGTAGTAGAGCAACACGTTCTCGATGTCGGCGTTGGGGAGCTTGGGACCGAAGAACGTGGCGTGCAGCAACTGTTCGGTCGACGGCTCGAGTTGTCGGCAGCGACTTCGAATCTCATCCCGCAGATCCTTTTGCCAGATTGGCAGGTGTTCGAAACGGATGTAGTCATCGGCCCAAGCTTGGACGACGGCCCCGTCGGTCGTAGGTCCAACAACCTCGCAGCGACCGTCGGGCACCGCGGCGCCTAGCATTTGCTCAGACGGCTTGATCGGACTAGGTGAGAGAGGCTGGCCCGCAGGAAGGCAGGTACCGCACCGCCCAATCGGTTGCCCCACCTGGCTGATCGCCCACCGGTCCAGCTCGGCCAGACGCTCCGCGCAAACCTTGACAAATGCCCCGGTCCACGCGCCACCATGTGGGTTCTCATCGCTAATGGTCCGGCAAACGGCCTTGTGCAACCTCGCTTGGGTCGCGCTGTGGCTGCGCGCGATGTTGATCACGTAGCCATTGGGGTTGGCGGCGAGCCAGCCCAAATAGCCGGAGTCGTCGTCCCGAAACTCACACACGTAGGCCTCAGCGCTGGCTTCGCACGCCAGTTCCGTCGACTCCGTGGCGTCAGCGTGCGAGCTCAACATGGTTGATGGCAATCCCTCGACGACGAATCGCGCACCGACTGAGGCCGCGACCTCGATGTCTTGTGGCACCAGTTCGAATCCGGGTTCCTGAACGGCCTGTCCCCGTCCGGCCCTCGCCACGGTGTAGAGCTGCCCATTGCTTGAGTCCGGATACAGGTTCGCACCCAACATTCCGGCGTCAGCGATCGCAACGGGGGCGATCGTGCCGAGTCCGAGAACATCCGCATATAACTGGGCGCGCGCAACGGCGTCATGGACGGCCTGCTCGCGGACCTGACGGGTCAGCTCATCGCGTCGTTTCGCCGTCAAAGCCCACTCGATGTGAGTGACACAAAATCCTTCGGTGTTAGTGGCGTGCTCACCGACCCAACTCGACAGCGCGGCGAAGTCGCAGAACTTGACCTCGATGGCGACACTGGCGTGATGCACGAGCGGCAACTGTTCACCGTCCTGATTCCACGGCTGGGTAGACCAGGTGCGCAAACGCTCGGCGGACCACCAGGTGACCGTAGGGCTATCGCCGTCCTTAAGAGATGCCACTGACTTCTGCACGACGTCCAGGTCACGTACCACCCGCCTGTACACCGGTTCCATCGACGGACCCTCGTAGCTGATCGAGGCGTGAACAGTGCCTCGCTCCGGTGGCCGGGACGCCGCGAAGTACCCGCGAACCATAATTTCGGTAGCCATGGCGGTCAGCGTAGCGTCGACCACTGACACGGTCAGGCAAATCTGCGACAGCGGCTGTTGAGCTTGTTGGCGAAAAGCGTTGGCGTACAACAGAAATGTATCCGCGCCGCAATGTCGGCCGACGTGACGTCCTGGCCCTGCGATGGATGTTCGGGCACAGTCCACAAAGGTCACGTTGTGTCGGCGGCAACTGAATACTGACCACTGCGCGGCAAGTGTGAGGCTAGCAGGATCGCGAATAGATCGGCGGGACAACGGTCTTACAGGACCATGCGGGACGGTTACTGAGTTCCTACTCGACTTCCATCAGGTGCCTCAGCGAATATCTGATGGGGGTAGCGCTCTGCACTATCGAGCCTTCTGGCGCAGCCGGCTCTGACCACAACTCTTCGCGCGTCGCATCTCGTTGAAGGCAAGATCAATGTCGTGTGGCATGCATCCACAGCGCGACATCGATTCGGCGGAGAAGGCTCACTTCGTCAGGCCTCGACGCGGGTGGCACAAGTTAGATCGTCTCTATTCACGCCAAAGTGTGGCCACACCAGCGTCGCGTGGACCATCAGCAAACCCAACAAAATCTAGCTGGACATACAGCGCACAGCTGTTGGCGGTGGCGGAGGGATTTGAACCCTATGTGGCGGGCCGGTCAGGGAGGCAAATTGGGCTGTAGCTGCGAAAATGCGCCGCAGCAGTTCAGTTGAGTTAACTGTAATTACAAACAGATTGCGGCCAAACGGTGGCCAAAGGCGGGGAGGCGAGTACAGCGATGACTGGGGTCATGCGGCGGCTTCTCCATCGAGTCGCCTAACCTCTCCTCAGCAAAGTGTCAAGTCCCCGCTCGCAGCGCCACCAGCTTGTGCAGGGGATGGGAATTGGCCGTTCGCGTCGTTACGGAGCGTCCACTTCTTCGCTTTCCGCCGCCATTGCTTGACATCGATTCGGCGGTACATCACTCGCCTACCCGGATTGAACGACGGGTTGGTCCCACTCCATAGGCGGCCAGCATCGAAGCATGGCCAGGTTCGTCCGAGTAATCTCGGCCTCTCGGCCTCTCGGCCTCTCGGCCAGCGTCAGCATGTCGTGGTCACCTCTGGTGATCGGTGTCGCGGGACCTCGATACATAGCACATTGCTCGCAACCGAGTCACCGTACATCCACCTGCCGGGGCGAACGTCGATCAAGAGTCGTACAGGTCCACTATGCAACGTCTTCGACTTTCCCCCACGTCTATGGCACTCCGCCGGTGTCCGGCCGCTAGGCTTAGATGAACTATGGGCTGGACGTCATCGGTCTGGCCACGTTGCCGCCAGGGGTGCGATGGAGAATCGGCTCATCTCTCGCCTCGCGAGGGGGCTGTCTAAGCGACAGTGGATCGCCCTAACCACTGTCGCCAACCTATCGTCGAGTGTCGGCATCGCAGCACTGCTGCATGGGCTGTGGGATACCGGCAGTACGGCAACACGGCTGCTTTACCTCGGATGTATGGGTGTGTTGCTTGGGCTTGTAGCGATAATCATCGGCAGCCTGAGCTCGATTCGAGAGGCGCAGTTTCCGGTCCACCCCGATGTCGTACTCGCAATGATCAGGGCGGTTGACGCCGCGCTGGTTGAAGAAAATTCTCTATTCGCCAGGTTACCTGTGGGCGCAGATAAGGCCGTGCATCAGAGCATGTCCCTGCAGGCCACGAAACTATACCTTCAACGCTTCCAATTGATGCTGTCCGATCAATGGTCCACCCTTAGGTTTGGCGAGACGTCCAATGTCGAAGTCGTTTTGATGAAAAGAGCTGCCGATGGCGAGGTGACAGTCGCATGCTGGGCCAATCGGAAGCCAATGAGTATTCAGCGGCGTATAGAAAATCCCAAGTTCTATGAGAATACAGAGGCTGCAAAGTTATACCGAGAATACATCGATCGTAGACTACGTGCTCCAATTCTTCTAATTTCCGACATATCGAAGTATCCAAATTATGATCATCTTGGCCGCGATGACTCTCTACGTACAAATTCGACGGCGCTCTTCCCCGTTTACGATAATAATGCAGAATTCTATGGTTTTATCGCAGTAACAGCCCGAAATCGTGTTACTATGTTCAAGAAATCCGACGAAGAATTTTGGACAGCGACTTGGAAGATGTGGGAACCGCACCTAGTTCGTCACATATCTGCATACGAAAAATACGGCGAAGTCATTGAAGAGGCGCGATGAAAGCCGGTGCTGAAAGTAATTCTTTCGCGAATCAGATGTTGCCGCTGTCCTGGCCGAGTCCGAGAACAGCGAATATGCCGGCGGGCACTCAGAGGCGTGTAGCGGCAAATCATGCTTCTAGCGAAAAAGGGATCTCCGCGCGACTCATTGCTGAGCTCCAAAAGGAAGTAACAGAAATCGAGGCCGAACGCGGCACAGATAACGAGTCCATCGGCCAGAAAAGCCTCATTCTTACTGAGGAGATCTTCGAGGTAATGAAGGTACTCCGAGTCGAGGCTGGCATTGCGACTTGCGATCGGCCTACTATATCGCTTGGTGACGAACTCGCGGATGTTCTTTTTGTATGCGCCGCCATTGCCAACCGGATACCGTCCGACCTCAGTGTGAACTGGGTTGAAATGCGCTCTGACATGTTCCCCGCCGAGGTGGGACGAATATCAAGCAACACCTCCGCGCTGGCAGCGGCATTGAGGCTAGCAGGACAGGTGCTTGAAATAGTCACAACCGTACTACCCAACGATGATTTGTATCCGCGATCAGACCAATCGGAAAGAATCGCCGCGAGTCTGCTGAATATTCTTGTCGCAGTCGACGCGATCGCCGCCAGCAAGAAAGTGAACTTAGCGTCGGCGTTGGATGGAAAAATCCAGAAAGATCAACTACGGCTATGGCAATAATGCGGCGAAAGGCGAAAGATGAAATACTAAAATTTGGCTAACCCGTCAAATGCGGGCTTATAATCCGGTCCGAGGAGGTCCTCCCGCGTTCGACGTGCATCAACGATCAAGTTACCTTCACAATCGAGATTTCGCATTGCTAGAGCGAGCAACTCATTAGCCACCGACGTGTGTTCCAACGGCCGCACCAGCTCATACTGGGCAAGTTCTCGTGGAGTTTGCGTGGTGGCGCTTGCAGAGTGCCCGCAGCCCGAGGGCTCGGCGGAGAGTTCGGCGGTGGTTACGAATTCTTCGATCTCTGATTCCCATATATTCAGTAGTGGTCGGACGATTTGCTGCGTAGACCCCGGGCGCAGGAGCTGGCGGGGTGGTTCATCAGTCGTAGCCAGACCATTGCTAGCGAGTTCTTCAAGTCGAACCCGGACATCGCCATCGCCATTCTCCAGTTGAGCCCGGATATTCTGACACAAGCTCCGGAAGCGACTACGCTCATATTCGACATTACCATCATCCCACCGATCAATATACATAAGCGCAGATTTTAAGAATGACGCAACTGCATCGGTGGCATGGTGCGCAAAAACAATTTGGTCGAATCCTGTGCCTTCAAAATATTCTTCAAGAGAGAGGACTTTGGAGTTATAGCAACTAGTGCAAGGTGTCGCGTCTCGATCCGCCTCACCCGCAGAAATCGAATCAAGCGCCAGAAGATTGGTGCGAAGCAGCCCACCTCGGTTGGGTCCTGTTTTGGGCCCATCAGCGAGGCGACGGGCTTTGATCACAGTAGCAGAGTCAAATCCGAGCGACCGCAATCTTCCAAGAACTCTGTTGCCCCATCCCGGGCTGAATCCCATGTCCACGACGGCCGGCACGACGGAGAATCCCAACTCACGCAGAGATAAACATGCGAATGTTGAGTCCTTCCCGCCCGAGGTTGCGACTACCAGTTCGCCCTTGCCGGCCAGATTGAAGTCGTCGAAGGAGCGCTGAATTCGTCGCAGCAGGTAATCCGGAACTTCCGCAGTCACACAATGCATCTTAGTGGTGAAGCTGGAATACCCGTACTTACAAGTTTCCTTTGGGAGCGGTGCTGTACGGCCTTGCCCGCTCGGGCCGGGACGCCGTCGAGTTATCCGTAAGGCATCCGCTACGCGACCTATTTGGTCAACCGTCCCGGTGGTTATCCCCAGGTGTCCACAAGCCAAGTCCTTAGTAAACAAGAATTCCTCTCCGGTACTCACGCGGGAACGTCAACACTCGACGGCTAATGGAGTACCTCCAGAGAAGCTGGTCTACGCTGCTGTGCGGTCGATCCCAGGCATGGTCGTGCAGGAATTCTGCAACCTGCCGGGGCCAGGGCGAGGTCGCTCATAGGTTCTACGAGCTGGACCCTGGCCCGGGCAAGAGCTGGATGTTAAGGCTTGGTCCAGGGTGCGTCATCCAGAGCCGAGAGTTGAGCACTTGGGACCAACAATCTTCCTAACAGCGACGGTGTCGGCCCGATAGCCCGCGACCTAGGCTTCGGCTGGTGACGCCCCACCGTGAGCACCCGACGTTGACCTTCGGTGAATATGCAGAGACGTGGCTGCCAGGGCGTCCGATCTCCGGGCGGACCCGTTATCAGTACCGCAGACTGCTGGACACTTATATCTTGCCAACCTTCGGCGCCACCGATCTCCGGGACATCAGCCCCGTCTCGGTCAGGAGTTGGTTCATGACCGCGGCGACCGGCACCCGGACGGTAGGCGCGCACGCCTACTCGCTGCTGAAAACGACGATGGAATCGGCACTGGCCGACGGTCTGATCGATTCCAACCCGTGCCAGATCACCCGTGTCTCCACCTCGCACCAGGCCGAACCGGCCCGCCCGGTGACCGCCCGGGAGGTCGAGGCCATCGCCGCCGCGATGCCCGACGCCTACCAGACGCTGGTCCTGATGGCCGCCTGGCTCGGTATGCCCTTCAGCGAGCTGGGCGAGCTTCGGCGCAGGGACGTCGAGCTGGACGCGAAGACTGTCCGGGTGCGCAGGGCAGTCCAACTCGTTGACGGCACCCTCGAAGTCACCACCCCCACAGCCAGCGGGGGCATTCGGGATATTGCGATCCCGGAACAGCTGGTGCCGGAGGTACGAGCCCACCTTCGGGAGCATGTTCAACCCGGCCGCGAGTCGCTGCTGTTTCCCTCGGTGCGTGATCGCCACCGCCACCTGAGCCCGGCGCTGCTCAATCGCATGTACTACCAGGCCCGTCGCGCCGCTGGCCGTCCAGATCTTCGGGTCCTTGATCTAAGGCGGTTCGGGGCCGGTGCCGAGGTGATTGATGAGATGACCGCCGGTCTGGATGAGGAGCTGCCTCCGGCTCGTTGACACTGACATGACCAACGCCGGGGACGCAGCCCCTCCGCCCAAGCACCTGTGGCCAGCCTGGTGGGACGGGATCGACCACCCCGACGTGCCCTTCCCGAAGGTCAAGGCGGTACTCGGTGAGGATCCGGGGCCAGCGGAGATCCTGCACCGGGCCCAGGCCTATTCGATGGAGGCCGACAGACCGACGATTGGCGGCGAACCAGAACTACTTGAGGGCCCCGACGAGGACCACATCACCCGTCCGATCGAGTGATGGCTGCTGGGCGCAGGAGTTCGCGCACATCGCCCCCAGAAGGCCATTACGGCCACCTAGAATTCGCCTGTGGACCCGGTAATCTACGCCGCCGATATCGGGTCGGTCCGCTCCGGCAATTTCGGTTGGGTGACCCGGCACGCCCCCGAAGTAGTCGAAGGCCAGCACGTGACCCTCCAGGAAAGCTTCCTGGGCCTGAGTGGCGAACGCGACGTGAAATGCTTTGCCCGAGTGCGACAGTCGCATCACGAACATCCAGCACTTCACCACCACCCCGGCGATCGTGGCATAAAACTCACCAAAGTCGACCTCAGCTTCAGCACCGGCCGCATGGCTCTGCGAGATCGACACATCCCCGGTCTGCAGCCCGAGCTCGACCCGGCGACGAGCGACATGACGCGACACCGTCACCTCCGAACAGGTGGCCTGATGCTCGGCGACAAGCCGCTGCCAGATCCGCCGCGCGGTGTGCCGCTGCTTGCGCGGAGCATCCTCCTCGGCGAGCAGCCACGCATCGATCACCGTCACCCACGCCTCGATCGCCGGCCGAGGGCGAACGGGATAGACCTTGCGCGGCGGCGGGACAGCATCAGCAAGTGCCTGGCGCACCGTACGACGATGTGTGCCATGACGATCCGCCAACTCGCGGATCGACAAGTCCTCGCGCCGTCGGTCCCTTCTGATCTGCTCGAACAGTTCCACGCGTGACCGCATCCTGACCGACCTCCCTGACGACCGTCAGAGACGACGGACGACAGGAACGATCCGAACGGGGGTGGGGCCAACATTGGTGACGACACACCGCAACCCACCCGGCCGGAATGATCACCACCCCGGGGCCAAAATTCGTGAAGAACGACAGCCAAAGTGGGGCCAAGTCAGGTGACCACACTCAGTTGGGCCCGTATTGATCCGGACCTGGGTGACATCCAAGTGGAGCGAGACGACCTCACCGAGATCGCCGCGCTTGTCGAGGCGGTCGCATGCGACCTCGACATCAACGAGCGCGGTGTCGCCCTAGGTTTTGAGTCTCCGCTCTTCGTGCCGGTCCCGGAGGACCCCTTGCTGTTGGGCAAGGGTCGGCACGGGGAGGGCAACCGCCCCTTCTCTGGCGGGCCAGGGACTGCGGCGCTGGTTACCGGACTGGTTCAGACGGCCTGGGTCTTGAGTGAATTACGGCAACGGTGTCCGAGGGCTGATGCCTACCTGGACTGGGACACATTACCGGCGCTGGGCGGGGTCTGTTCCTGTGGGAGGCATTCGTCACCGGCGACGCAAAGGCCGCCAGCCATGTCGACGACGCCCTGGTCGCGGCGACCACATTCAGAGATGCCCTGCCAGATGTTCTGGCGGCCAACGCCGTCGAAGCGGACAGGCCTTTGTCGTTGATTGGGGCCGCGTTGCTGTGGAGTGGTTGGTCCTCCGGGGGAGGATGTGCTCCACAAGCAGTGTCTCGTAATCAAATCCGAAGCTCCGGTAGTTACCGGTAAACCAATCATCCGGGCGACCCGCAAGACGGTGTCGACGACCCCGGGCCGGAATGAGCCGCTTCACGTCCGAGTCAGTCGAATAGCCGAGCAAATACCCGCTGGGGTTTGGACGTCCTACGGCGATGTCGCGAAGATGATCGGATCGCATGCGCCTCCGGTCGGCCAGGCACTTGCCGCCCACCACATCCCCAACGCACACCGGATCCTCAACGCCCTGGGGCAGATGGCAGCGAACTTCGCTTTCCCCGACGGCCGCACCGACGACCCCGTCGAAATGCTGAAATGGGAGGGCACCCGATTTCTCAATGGGCGGGCTGATCCCCGTCAGCGATGGCGTCCCGCCTGACGGATGGGCTCCGAGTTCAGGATTTGCGGGCCCCCCGGCCCGCCAGCGAGTCCAGCGCTGCCTCAGGCGGGTGTTCGGCGCGCAGGCGGTAAGTCCGCTCGCCCACCGTCTTGTTGACGATGATAGTCCGATCGAAGTGGCCCCTATTGAGCTTCTCCACGGTTTTTGTCTACTCCCGGATCAGTGAATGCACCAGCGTCCGCCGGGGTGCGGACAGGGAGCTCTCCGACGGTTGGTTTGCGGATTCGGTTTTAAGGCCGCGCGCATAGTACGACCGTAGACCGACACAGCCCTTCGTCGCGAGGTCGTGCGCCGACGCTACGATCCCGGCATGGACAGGGCCGATAAGGGATCGGTGATTCGAGCGATTCAGCAGCTCGCTGCGGAGAACGGCGGCGTGCCCGTTGGTCGCGACCGGTTCATCGCGGAAACCGGGCTACCCGAGTATCTGTTCCAAGGCCGTCTGTGGCTCAACTGGAGTGAGGCCGTTCGCGAAGCGGGTTTCGAACCGAACCCGTTCGGTGTGGCCCGCCTGGACGACGACCAACTGCTCCGACAGCTTGCCGAGCTGACCTTGAAGCTGGGCCACTTTCCCACCAGGGCGCACATTCGGATGGAGGGCCGCGCCTCTGCGACGCTATCCAGCACGACGACCTTCGCAAAACGCCTCGGCACCCGGACACGACAGATCGACCGGCTCCGCGACTTCATTGAACGCACACCCGAGTTTGCCGAGGTCGCTGCCCTGCTACCCGCTATTACTGATGAGCCAGATGTGTCCGGCGAGGCGGACAATTCCGTTGCAACGCAACCAGTTCCGGGGTTTGTTTACCTGGTCCGGTCGGGGAAGTTTCACAAGATCGGGCGATCGAACGATCACGGGCGACGTAGTTACGAGATCGGGCTCCAGCTCCCCGAGAAGCTCGAAGTGGTGCACACCATCGAGACTGACGACGCTGTCGGAATCGAACGCTACTGGCATGAGCGGTTCAGAGATCGCCGCCGCAACGGTGAATGGTTCCTACTGGTCAAGGCCGACATCGCCGCCTTCAAGCGCCGCCGCTTGTTCATGTGACGGCGGGCCGACCGACCTATGCCTGCGCCGCTGAGCGCCTTCGGACGAGCGCGGCGAGGATGTCGGGAGCGGCCTCTTCATAGTTGCGTCCCGACTTGATTGAGTTGCACGCCAGGCAGGCGGTCGTCAAGTTATCGGGTGCGCTGATGCCGCCGCGCGACTGGGGGATGATGTGATCGAGCGTCGCCGTGGTTTCAGTGACAGTCTCCCCGCAGTAGCGGCAGCTCCACTTGTCGCGCTCCAACAGCTCGGCTCGGAGCACCGGGTCTGTGAAATAGTCCAATTCCTTCGCCGGAGCTGCCTGGGCTGCCAGCAGTTCCTGGACGGCGGGTACCGATTCGGGCGGCAGCACCAGGTATCGGGTGCCTTCTCGGGTGGAGTCGCCGACGGCGATGAAGCCCGCTTGAGCCAGCTCGTTGATCTTCGCGGTGATGTGATTGTAGTTACCTCCGCCGGATCGGGTTCCCTTGCCGAGCCTGGCGCTGATGGTCCGTTTGCCGATCCGAACGTCACCGCCGAGGAAATCGGTGTGGCGAAGCAATAGCATGTACAGGCTGAATTCGTAGGGCTTGAGCAGGGGTAATACGGCATCGACCAACGTGGTCAGGAGGTCGGGTGCGTCGTCGGCCACGTCCATTCACCAGACGTTAGCTCCGGCCCACCTCCGTGCGCCGGTTATCTCAAATCCCGACCGCTAGCATTGCCAGCGCCGGGGTCGCGGCTAACCTGTGGCGGCGAGGGGGTGGATGTGGTCCAGTTCGACTCCCTTGTCGGCCCGGACCACATCTGCGTCGTAGCGTGCCTGCAAGTTGATCCAGAACATGTCGGAAAGGCCGAGCGCGCGAGACAGCCGCAGTCCGGTGTCGGCAGTGATGCCCCGCCGACCACGAATAATCTCGCTGAGCCGGGTCTGCGGCACCCCGATCTCCTGGGCGAGCCGGTAAGGGGTGATACCCATGGGTGCGAGGAACTCCTCGGCGAGGATCTCGCCAGGGTGAGTGGGTGTGAAATCAGCCATGATGCCTCCTTAGTGGTAGTCGGTCAGTTCGACGCCATCAGCGCCGTCGTTGTTCCAGGTGAAGCAAAGTCGGTACTGGTCGTTGACGCGGATGCTGTGTTGCCCCTCGCGCGGCGGTTGCAATTTCTCCAGGCGGTTGCCCGGTGGTACACGCAAGTCGTTGATGTTCTCCGCAGCATCGAGGATCTGCATCTTGCGGCGCGCCGCCTTGGCGAGGTCGGTGCTGATCCCTTTCGGGCAACGCAGCTCCCAGATCTTCTGGGTGTTGCTATCCCTGAACGAGCGGATCACAGCACAAATGCTAACGCGATACGTTGCTAACGTCAATCGTTAGTATTTTCACCCAGCCCCCGATCCGGCGGATCATTCACTCCGGTGGTGGTGGCATTGGGCCCTCCCGGGCGCGCCGCATGGCGTCGATTGGGGTCACGAAACCCCACTACTGGCCGATGCTGTGCGCCGGTACGTCGTAGGTCACCACCGCTGCCGCCACCCCCTCGGGCTGGTGCTGGCCAGCTTCCCAGGTGACCGCCTGTACCTGGAAGTCCGGCAAGTAGCCGGGCGGCCCGGCACCGGCCCGTTTGCGGTGTGGCCACCAGGCCCGGCTTGAGCGCCGCAACTCAACCAGTTTGGCTCCCCGGACAGGCCGCGAGCGCGGTCAGTCAACGCTAGAAGCCCAGAAAGCCCGCGCGGCTTTCAGCCGGTGGACACGTCGATGCGGTGCGAACTTCCTACTCGACCAGGCGGGTGACTACGGTAAATAGCACGCCAGTGTTGCTCGCAAAGCTGTGGGCTCCAGGGGGGACTAATATGCTCTAGGGGGCCAGATGGAGCTGTTCACCAGCTTGGGAGCACCCGGGCGTTCGTAGAGCACGATTGCTCCAGCGTGCCAGTGATTGAATATGATTTGATCTAGGTGCTCGGGTTCTAGCACTAAACCGGATTGCGCTATTTGTTCCACGAATTTCCCCACGAACATGTCGCCAACGCTAATATAGCCTAAATCATCAGGCAACTGCGTGGTAATGAGCAATATATCATTCTCAGGACGATCTTTTTATTGAACGGCTCTGTTCAAACGAGCTCTTAAATCATTTAAACTTATATTGATCTGGCAAAAAGCGCGGACTACCGGCGCTGCGTTGGAATCATCCGCCGATTTTACTTCTATGTGGTAATCTTCAAAAGATCTGCGGCCCCTCGTGGTGATCTCGAGTGGGATCGTTCCGTCGGGCCGCATGTGGTTCGCCATTGGCGTGGTGTCGACAACGCCAAAGTCTTCTCGCAATAGCATTCCGAGCTGTTCAATGAACTGCTTGAAAGCAAGGCCCGTGCGCTTTCTAGGGCGGCTTTCATCCCGCGCCGTCTCGTAGATAGTTGCGTAGCGACCTTGAAGATGGGTGAACTTCCCTGGCTCATCAGAAAGTTTCTGGTTTAACGCTCGTTCTATGGATCGGACGGCCCCGAGTCTTTGCCTAGATATGTCGCTTGAAGACAACGACGTTAGTTCGACACCGAGAACTGGTAAACCTGACAGCTTGATCTTAAGGTCGGGCGGATCGGCAGCGACTCGCTCGCAGCTTTCCAACGCCCCAGTCGCACCTGATAGTTGCGCACGACCGAGGAAATCGAAGAACTGAAGGTCCTCAATCATGTTTTGGGTGAGCGAAGCCTTCGTGATCCGGGTCTCTACCCCTAGCCAGGCGACCGACTGAACCTCTTCGCCGCTTGCGAATGTGGAATGGATTCCGAATGCCACACGGCCACAGTTCCATGTCGTCGGGTGCTATGCAACACAACTACGGGGGATTCACCTTTGGTGAACTCACGACTATTGGCCGTAGGTAGTCTGACCGTAAAGGCGTGTAGACCAGCTTCATCCATTATCGACCGGGACCTGAATGAGCAGGATGTCTACGACCGTCAAATTGCCTTAAAGAAAGCGAGCGTCTCGCGTCGAATGGCTCTTGGCTTCCACCTCCCACACCTACTGCAAATACCGGTAGAGCGTCGCCCGGCTGACCCCGAGATACTTCGCGATGTCTTTAGCTGTATGCCCATCAGTCTTCATACGCTTGGCGGTGGCGAGGTGGTCGATATCCCCGACCTTCCGAGGCCGGCCAAACCTGATGCCGTTGGCCCGGGACGCGGCCCGCTTCAATGCGGTCCTTTCCCGGATCAGTTCACGCTCGTATTCAGCAAGAGATCCCAGAACGCCGATCATCATGCGTCCAGCCGGGGTCGAGGAGTCAATGCCGTCGGTGACCGAGACGAGGGTGACACCCCGGTCGGTCAGTTCTCGGACGGTCTGAAGAATGTGAAGCATGTTGCGCCCCAGTCGATCCAGCTTCCACACCACAACGGTGTCACCGTCGCGGACGTAATTAAGTAGAGCGGCAAGGCCGGGACGATCGTCTCGGGCACCAGACATCACATCCGAGAACACCTTGCTGACACCGGTGGTGGTCAGTGCCTCGTTCTGCTGATCCAGGGTCTGGTTGACGGTGCTGACCCGGGTGTAGCCGATGCAGGTGCCGGTGGGCGGTGATGTCGAATTCCGTTGACTCATTACTGTTTCAACGCGGATATCGCGACGTCCATTTCCGAGACAAACTATTGAGACAGTGCGACCTGGGCGGGAACTGGGCCGGTTGTGTTATTCGGTAGTGTCTCGAATGTGGTCTTTATTGAGACGCCGCCAGTCGCTGTGGTTGTTTGATCCCGATTAACAATCCGTCGATTATGGCCTGGGTCGAAGGGCGCAGCAGGCACTTGGGATTTGTTGTTCCCTCGCCCGCGTACGCGATCATGGCCGGGCTAACCGCGCCCTTGACGCACGTCAAGTCTGCTGTCTTCTGTGTTGCTCTACTCTCTGAGACCCCCGCCGCTGAACTCGCCCGGAAACCCCCTCATTCGCTCCAGCTTGCGCATTTCTAACTTCGGTTTTTCCTCTTCCACCTTCACGCGACGCAGATAGTCGATAACAGTCGCCGCAGCAGACACATAATCGCGTGCGGCATCCTGCGTCACAGTCGCGTCGGATTCGTGGGCGATCTTGTTACGCAGTTGAGCGAGCTCGGTCATCACGCCTGCCATGTCGCCCGCAATGATCTCCCACTCAGCCAGCGTGTTCACCATCTGGTTGAAACTACTTCTGGGGCTGGGCTGCCAGGGCTTCGCGAACAGTTGTTGATACACATGGGCGAGAGCAGACTCGACTTCGATGAACTCGAGTAGCACGACCGCTCGAGGATCCTGCTCCAGCAGTCGCTCGACCTTATCCTTACGATCATCGACCGTTCCATCAGGGAGCTGCCGTACCACGTTCGTCTCACCAATAGTGAGCTCCATGCCGTCGGCGCTGACCATCGCGTCCATCCTCTGGGCGACTTCAGATGCGCCTTTTTCAAACTCCGCCGACACATTTCCAGCCTGGACCTTCGTCATGTCCTTTATCCGACGAGAAAACCCCTGGGCGACTGACTTCACCTCTGAACGAAGGTAGATGACTACGACGACTATGACGATTGGCCAAGCAAGCGAAGATACGAGACTGGACACAAACTCAAGCCAGGTCATTTGCCCATGGTTTCAGAGTCACACCACAGCAGGGAAGCCTACTTGTGAAATCAGGTTCGCCCACAAAGCAACGTTAAGGAGTGCCCACAAGCGTTGTTGTTGTGCCTTCCCTCAGACGGTCAAGTCCAGGGACGTGGTGTACGACGTCGTCGTGTGATTCTTCGACCTGATGGTTCGGGCGGTCAGTGCCGCGCGGGTGGCTGACCCGTCAGTAACAGATCAAGTTGCCGAGGAAACCTTGGCCGGTTTCTTCGGGTGACGTCGTGAAGCGGATAGCCGGTCGTCCGAGATATGTCGTATTGGCGGACATTTCAATGGTATTCGGTGAGCTGGCCGGGAACGAGATGATCATTTCGCCGTAGAAAGAGACATCAGTTGGGCAGCCAGAGTTGTAGCCAGCCGGTCGTGGATTGAAAGCCGATACGTTTGCTGCATATTGGGCCCGGTGCCCTTCAGCGCAACTGGGTTCGCAGACTTTGTAACTTAGAATGCCGGTTCCTTGTGCGCCAGCGGAACCCCAGGAGCTCCACGACATCGCTTCAAGCCGATAAGAGCCATCGGCGCAGGTTTGGAATGTGAGCGTCGTGGGCCGTTCTGTTGGCTGGTCGTCCTTGAAGTAGCACCCTGGTAATGCGTAGCGATACCCGCCAGTGGCTGTGCTCGTCGTCGGCACTGCACTGGCGGAAGTCGACGGCGAAACGGCTGGCGGCAATGGCGCGGTAGCTATCGCACTCGAACCCGTCCATGTTTCAGTGCTGGTAGCGGATCTTGTCGACCGCTCTTCAGATCGCCAGGGCTGCCCTATCAACAAACTCACGACACCAACCAGAGCCGTCGCAGCCAATCCGCCCTTGAGAAGCAACAATCGTCGGTCCTGGCGCGGCTTCGAACTGTCGGCAGCGGGTGCTGGTCTGCTCTTCTTTATTTCGGTGCCCGTGGCAGTCCTCTTGGAAAGGCTTGCCTTCGGGCTCGCCTTCACGGGTGAAACGGAGGGGCTGGGCTTCGTCGCGGCCGCCTTCGCGCGGCTCTTGGAAGGGCTGGCCTTAGAAGGCGTCGCCTTGGTGGGACTCGACTTCGTAGTCCCGCTAGACGAAGGGTTGCGGGGGGCCGGTGCCGTCATTGTCGATGAGATGGAGGCGGTGATGACATCGCGGGCCGCGGTAGCCAACTTCGTGGTGGTCGCATACCTCTGGTCGGGGTCTATCGCCATACCACGAGCAATGACCTTGTCGAATCCTGTTGGTACACCGGGCCGTTGCTGACTGGGCCGGGGTCGATCGAGGTAGATGTGCGCATGCATCTGCTCCGGGAGGCTTGCGCCCGGGAACGCTGAATTGCCAGTCAGACACTGATATAGGACACACGCCAGGGCGTAGACATCCACCTTGGCGTCAGCGGCTCCTGTCTGGAACCGTTCGGGCGCCATGTAGGCCCAAGTGCCGATGGTTGCGCCGGTACCAGTCAGGTCAGTGACATCTGCAGCGCGTGCGATCCCGAAGTCGATTAGATACGCGAAGTCGTCCTCGTCGACCAAGATGTTGGAGGGCTTGACGTCGCGGTGGACCACACCAGATTTGTGAGCGCTATTTAAGGTTTTGGCGACCTGTTCGACGATCCCCACCGACCGCGCGGGCTCGAGCGGTCCTTTGCTCAGCAGTTCCTGTAGATCGCGGCCCTCCACCAGGCGCATGTCGACGTACAGTCGGCCGTCGATCTCGCCGTAGTGATGAATCGGGATGATATGGGGATTGTTCAGCTTCGCCGCGGCATACGCCTCGCGCCGAAACCGCTGCACGAAGGTGGAATCCGCTGCCAGCGCAGCGGGCAACAGCTTGATAGCCACGACCCGGTCCGTGTCCGTGTCCAGGGCACGCCACACTTCGCCCATCCCGCCGCGGCCGAGCAGTTCAATCAATACGTAGCGGCCGAACGGCGTCCCCTCCATCGGCCAAAGATAATCCGATCGCGCTGGCGGGTTCGGGCGAATTAAATTTTGGCCACGCCCCAGCGGTGGACCGTGTGGGCCGGAAGCGATCGAGCACCGAGGAAGTACCCGCAAGACGGATACTGTGATAAAGACGGACATCCGTCGGCAGTCGAGACTCCGAAGTTTTTCTACGACCAGATCGCGAAGGGGGGACAACGGTGGCTAACGTGACCCGCGACGAACTGGCCGGTATGGATGACGATCAGGTCCTCGAATACGAGCGCGAGAAGCATGGCAATCCCTATATGACGATCGCCACCGCTAGGTCGCTGAGAAAGACTGCATTGCAATTCTGGCACCTAAGCAACAAATAACCATGGCTAAACTGACCCTGAGTATTTACGATTCGAATAATATTCGACTACCTGCTCAGCCTGCTTTGAGGCGATATTCTGTTTCTGGGCCGAAAGATCCGCTCCTGGGGCTCCGCACGCGAGCGGAACGGCAAGCGCCATTTCGAGCGCCGATCGACGCTGCACTGGCTTCCTAAATCGAACTGTCGAGATGACCATGGGCCTCTACGGCGAACGACAGCGGGCTCGGCGCAGGTGGATCGCGACTGGCCCTCGTCGGGGCTGCGAAGACACCTACCCGACAGCGCTCGTCATCTAGCAGACGCCGGTGCGTTAACAGCGAAGGCTTGCCCGGGTTCTCTGTGGGTGTCCAAGAATCTTGACGAGCAACACTCACAAGCCGGAAGCGATGAAGCGGTGGGGCCGCGGCGGCGTCGCCATCTTCAATGTCGGAGCTGCCCGGCGCAAGGCCGTTTGCGTCGACACCTAGAGCTGAAGCCATCCCGAGCCGCGTGGTGACAGCACGAAAGCGCGGCCTTGCGAATCTTTGCAGGCGGTGGTTTGGGTGTCGTCCACGCCGCAGCTCACGGCATGGACGGTCGAGGCATGGCGGGAACGTCTTGTATGCGGATGTCAGTTGTCGCTAGTGAGCGCACTGCGTGTTTGAGGGCCGTTAGACGAGACCCGTCCGACAAGCACTGTTGCTGGGGCGAGGCTGGCTTCGTGGTCGAAGTAGGCGGCGATTTGGATGTGCCCGGCGATGCCGATGACGTTTCCGTACAGCGCGGCCGGCTTGCTTTCGCTGGGTTTCTCGTTGAGGCGGTAGGTGTAGTAGATGAGGCCGGCGTTGGTCCACTCCTTCTCGTTGAAGCGGTGTGGTGAGCTCATCTGCTTGATCTTGCCGAGACGGATTGTCGGGGAATCGAGCTTGGGGTTGCCCCAGACGGTGATCCAAGCGGTCAGGCCGGGCCGCCATAGCACCAGGGCGTCGTCTTCGAACCGCCGGTTCATGGGCTGGGCCAGGTTGATGGACCAGTCGCTGGTCATCTTGAAATTGCCCGCGGCGACTGGAAATTCGGGTTGGAGGCCGCCGTTAGCCGGCTCGGGCGGTTGGGTTGGCGCACCTAGGGAGTCTTTGACGAATTGGTTGCCTTCGCGGACCCAGGCGCTGCCGGGTGGTGCGTGTAGGTAGGGGCGGATCGTGTGGTCGTAGTTGGCGATGTCGTTGAGGGTGAACAGGCCGATATTGTTGGGGTTGTCCACGTAGGCCTGGTCTTCGTCGCCGGCGAAGAAGTTCCAGCCGGAGTCGTCGCGATACATGAATCCGACCGGTCGGCCGTCGACGGTGATCCGGTCTGTGGCAAAGCATTCCGAGTCGTCAGCCAGGCCTGCGACGATGTCTTGCGGGTCGATTCGGTACTTGCCCACTAGGACGACTCCACTGAATGAAGGCCACTGTTCAACGAATTTCCCCTCTGCGAGTCGACGACCGGGGCCGGGAGGACAGCTCCCCTACCTGGCGTACCGGAGCCCACCCTAATAGGACCGCCCAGATGGTGTCGCTGCGGTTGAGGTGTCGCGGTGTTGCACGTCATCGGCATTTTCTGTGAGGATCGCGTGATGGGTGTGGGAACTCAGGGGGGTCGGCCGCTGCGTGTGGTCCCCGAGACACTTGCGCAGGTCGCCCGTTCGCTCGAGCAGACGGCGGCTGGGTTTCACGATGAGATCGTGCGGTTGTCGGGCCGCGGGGACGCACTGCTGGGGACCTGGAAGGGGCGTGCCGGTCCGACGTTCGTCGAGCCCTTTGATGACTGGAAGGCGTCGGCTAATGACGTCGTGGAGCGACTGAAAGCCGCCGCAGTGCTTATCGCCGACGCCAACACCTCATTCGTCGAAGCGGACCAGCCATGAAATACACGGTCGATACTGACGAGCTGGCTGACTGGGTTGACCAGCTGAAGAGCTTCGACGCGAAAGCCGAACACGTTCTGGCCGACGTCGATGCCCTGGTCGCCAGACTGCACCTGGATTGGGAGGGGCAGGCGGCGCTGGCGCAGCAGCAGAACCACGAGCGTTGGGTCTGCGACCTCAAGACCATGCGGGACGCGGTGGTGGAAATCCAGAAGCGTGCGGCAAGGGCGCACAAGAATTACGAGACGATTGTGGCGACGAATCAGCGGATGTGGAACTTCTAGCCTATGGCTCCACGCACTGTTGATCCCGAAGAAATCAAGGCCGCTGGCGGCGGGCCCTTCATCCAGCTCTACGATGGGCTGGCCGGTGATGTTAACGCCTTGGCCAGGGTCCTGTCGGGCTTGGGCGGCATGGCCGGTTCCGACAAACCCGGCCGCAAGTTCTCCCAGGGGTTCGACCCGGCACTCGGCGGCCGCGGCGGCGAATACGGCGGTATGGAGTTCGCCAGCGACACCATCAACGGCTCATCGGCGATTATCGAGCTGATCACTGCCACGGTCGCCAACCACGCCGAGGGCGATGCCCAATCAGCTTTCGACCCTCAAGAGTCTGCTATGGCGTTCGGGCCTCTGGCCAAACCGACGTTTCTGTGCCCGAACGTTCCGAAGGCTTACGGCGGTGACGACAGCAACCCGCCGACCGGTTGGAGCTTGGTCGTCAACTACCTCGAGGGCGAGGTATGGCCAAATGGGAATCCCGGAAAGTTGCGACAGGCCTCGGCAGCGCTACGTGGCTGCGCCAACGCGTTCAACTCGCGCCAATCACTGGTAGACCAAGCCGTTGGCGCATTCCGCGCCCACACCTCACCCGACCTGGCTGTCGCTGCCGACAAGATCGCTGAAATGAAGGGCCAGCTGGCCGACGTCGGCGCCACGATGACCGATCTGGCCAACGCGTGCGACGACTACGCGCACAAGATTGACGACGCCCACAAGCAAATCACCGATGCCCTCAAAGAGTTGCTTGCGTGGACGATTGCCATCGAAGCCGTCGCCGGAATCGCCGCGTTCTTCACTGCCGGCGTCGCTGAGATCCCGGGTCAGGTCGTCGAGGTCGCACGCGTGGTCGCGACCGCCAGCAGGATCCTCGAAATAATCCGCGCGCTCGCTGCAGCAGTCGAATCCATGGGCACGATAGGCCCGGCGATGATGCGCATGGCTGCTGGCGGAACCCGGATGCGCGCGCTGATGGAGGCGCCGGTCCTGCTGGCCACCTTCGAGGGCAAGATGGCCTCCCTCCGGGAAGCAATGGAAGCGGCATCCAGAAATCAATACACACGACCAACGCTGCGGGAATCCACAAAGCAGATAGTCCGCGGTGCGGCAACGGTCGAAGAGCGCGACGGCGTCAAGTACTACGTGTCAGCGACTGACAGGGATGTGTTAATTCCGGTTTCAGGGGCATATCCGGAATCAGTCACGAAGCTGCCGATTCAGAACAATCCGAAGAGCGGCAAGCCGGAGTATTTCGTCGACGCCGCGACGGGATTGAAGTACCCGGTGAACCCGACGGCGCAGTTCGGGCACCAACCGGGCCAAGAGTATTGGCGGTTACGCGACCAGGCCATAGGTGAAGGTTGGACGCGCAAGCAGTTCATCGAGGAGTTCAACAAGCCAGAACATTTCTGGATCGAAGATGCACCAGGTAATTACAGTCACCGATACGAAGTGCCGCGGGCCAGATGATCGCGAATGCCGACCGCCACAATGAGGATCAGTGAACACTGAAGGACGACACTCCATGAATGTGCACGACCGTGACCGCGCTGGACGTACGCCGCTGCACTACGCGGCCGTCGACAAAAAACTTGACGACGTCAAGGCGTTGATCGCTGCGGGCGCCGAAATCGACGCTCGCGAGGACACAGGTGACTACACTCCGCTGATGTTCGCCGCGCAAAAAGACGACAACATCGAAGTCATCCAAGCCTTGGTGGAAGCCGGAGCAGATCTGAACCTCACCAACCGGAAAGGCGAAACGCCGCTGTTCATCGCGACGGCCTCGCCGGGCTACAACGGCACGCGAGGCGCCGACATTATCCGCTACTTGCTCGACCACGGCGCGGACCCGTATATCGCCGATGAAAGGGGCGCCACGCCAGTCTCATTCGTCAAGCGAGTCGAGGACAAATTCGGGCGCCGTGCCGCTTTCGGCTCTCTCCTCGACGAATAATGCGCAGATACATCTGCATCTCCTGCGCCTCACTGCCTGGTGAAGCCTCACCAGGTGATCTTTCTGCCGGGAAATGCCCGTGGATCTAGACGATTACTTCAACCCCTCCGAACTCGCTGACCTGTTCGCCGCAGTGGAGGGGGAAGCACAATCCGACGCTGGTCTGGTCACCGTCAGGATTGACAGCAAAGGCCGTGTCCGAGAGGTCACTCTGGATCCGAAGCTGAGCGGCGCTGACATCGATCAGCTCGCTATAGCCATCACTACAGTGTGCGGCAAGGCTTTTGATAACCGCACTGACCGCCTCGTCGATGTCCTTGATGACTACGAGCGCCGGCACGAGCTGCCGCCTGATGTGCTGAGCTTCCTACGCAACTCGGTCTCGAGCCTGCGTCCTACCCCTGCGGTTATCGACCAGGGTCCTGGTACCGATGGTGACGACGAAGACGGTCCCGTTCTCCAGTCGCTATTGCGTTAACAACCGAGAAACGGCTTCGGCTCTATGCTGGACTTGGTGTGTGGTGAGCTAACCCACAAGCAGTCCGGCATGACGTCGACGGCCTGCCTGGGTGTTGCGGCAGCAGAGTGGCCGTAGTCGTCGACCGTGGAACGTAGCCGGGGTGCCGCTGGATCACCTGCACCTGCGTGTCGGTCGGGATGCCCAAGACGCGCACGTGTGTCACCGCGGGTAGTCGGCCGGCCCGTCCCCTTTTCCACTGTCGCCGGCAAAATGCATACACAGCACCGCCCTCCCAACTGCCACGCGCCGAATAAGTGTGGATAGGGGCTAGGGGCGGGGCATGTTGGCCCGGCCAGTTCGGTAGCGAGGGCCGTTACTCTTAGCCGGTGGGGATCCTCAGTCGGGTAACGGCGCGCCAGCGACTGCGCCGGGCGACCGAGGAGTCCTTGACAGTACCCACGTTCAGCGCACCACTCGACTGCACACCGTGGGTGATCGGTGGTCTGTGGCCTTTGGAGTTGTCCCGCCGCGGTGTCGAAACCGATGCTCTTGCAAGCTATCTGAAGGCCGACCTGCATCGGATAGCCACGTCGGCTAACGACGATCTGCGAGCCATCGGACGGGCGGGAATGGAGTATTCGGCACGGCGCACCGCCGAAGCTCGAGTGATTGACCAAGCCCGCGCCCTGGCGGTGCGGCGGGTCGAGTCGACGAGGCGTCAGCTGCGTCAGCACGGGCCGCCGATGGATCCGCAGCCCAACCCCGGTCGTCCACCGACTCACGGTCCGGGCCGCGCCGATCCGGGTGCGACTCAGATTCTCCCGGCGGTGGTGCCGCGGGCCGCTGACATGGAGACGACGCAGGTCATCCCCACGGTCCGGGATGTGCCACCCGCGACCGATGCGGAGACCACGCAAGTCATCCCGGTCGTCCAGGACGCTCAACCCGTCTCCGGATCTGCCCCGGAGGTGCCCGATTCCGCCGAACTACCCCAGGACGACATCGAGCAGCGGTTGCAGCGCCTGCTCATGTTCGTCGTGCGCCAAGAACCCCGGCTGCCCTGGGCGGTCGGCGAGCGCGCCGACGGCACCGCGGTGGTCGTCACCGACATCGCACACGGGTGGATTCCCCCGGGGATCTCGATTCCCGAGGGAATGACGCTGTTGCTACCCGCCCTTCGGGGCGGCGGGGTTGTCGAGTTGCTGGGCGACACCACCCACACCGCGACCTATTTCCCGGGGGACGACGCCACGGGTGCGGTGGGCGAACCGGGTGCCGTCACCGCTTCCCTGCAGCCGCGAGAACTGCCGCCGGTCGCAGATCTGGGATGGGAGCTGGGGGTCGCCACACACTGGCGCGAAGGACTACCGCGATTAGCACATACGTTGGCCAAGGCCGCCGCGGCCGGGGACGACATCGTCGAGCAGGAAATCAACTTGCTGCGGGTGCACCTCGACACGGCTCGGTATCAGCTGCTGGCCCAGTACCCCGACATCAATCCCGCGGCGCTGATCAACTGCATGCTGCTAGCAGCGACCGAAGCCAGTGTGACGTCCGACGCGATCACCGCTAACTACCACTTTGCGTGGTTCCAGGAAGTCAGCGCAGCAAAGGGTGGCGAACCGGGTCCGGCGCGAACCAACTGAGCGGCCGCACCGGCTCAAACCGCCCCTAGTTTCCCTAGAGCCGTTGCCCACTCGTCATTGATCCGCTCTAGTTCGGGAAGGCGTTGAAGTTCTCCCGGTGCAGCTGGCCGGTTGGCGTAGTCAGAGCGGAGCCGGGTGAACACGCTGCGCACGATGCGTCGTTGCAGGCGGCGCCTGGCCACTGGCTTCGAGTCGTGCGCCTCTTCGCGGCGTCTCCGGTAATACACCTGACCCGGGTTGGGGTGGCTGATCTGCACCACCGCGATGCGATACAGGGCGGTGTTGAGCTGACGGTTTCCTGACCGGACCCCTTTCACCCGTACGCGACTGCCGCCCGAGGACCGTGGAACCGGCGCCAATCCGGCGTAGGAGGCGAACGCGGCCTCGCTGCGGAACCGGGACAGGGCCGCGGTCTCGCCGATGATCTTGGCCGCCGTCAACTCCGCGCAGCCATAAATCGTGAGCAGCGACGAAGCCACCGGTCGCACCCGCGCGGCGATGCGCCGTTCCAGGGCATTGATCTCCGCGGTGAGGAGTTTGATCTCGCCGAGCTCGGCCCGGGCCAATTCGGCGACCAACCCGGGTTCGGTCGTCAGCCAAGCGCTCAGGGTGATAACGGTTTTCGCCCGGCGCAACGATTCGGCCTTGGGTGCCTGCCCCGGGTCCAATTCGTGTATCCGCCACAACAACCGACACGTCGTCGCGGACTGCTGCTTCAGAAGATCTTCGCGGCGATCCACTAGGAGCTTCAGCTCGCGCGAGATCTCGTCGTGGCTGGCCACCGGCAGGTCCGGTTCCCGCAAGAACGTCCGGGCCACGGCCAGCGCGTCGATGGCATCGGATTTGCCCCGGACGCGGGCCGAGGCCCGGGTGTAGGCCATCAGGTGCGGCGGTACCCGCACCACCTGCTGGCCCGCGGCGAGCAGGTCCCGTTCCAGACGACCCGACAGATTCCGGCAATCCTCGACGGCCCAGACCAGGTCGATGCCGAAGGTTTTCCGAGCCCAACCCAACGCCTTCATATTCCCAGGCGTGGTTGCCACCACGGTGAGCTCGCCGAGCTTCAGACCCGCCGGATCAACTCCAACGAACGTATTGGTTTTCTTGTGGGTGTCCACCCCAATGACCACCATGCCTACCCTGCCTCCCGCCGCCGACCAGCAAATTCGGCCGACCTCAAAGCCGGTCGTCGGCATAGTCGGACGACGCGTGCACCCAGGACCCGACAGCGTGGTCGGTTAGCATCACTCGCCGTGGCCAGCACAATTGCGGCATTACTCCTCGTTGGCCGGGCCCCAGGTGTTGAGGGTGTCGGCCGAGGTCCGAAGGCCCGTACCGACGAGCCGCGCGGCGCATATAGTTTCGCGCCTGGCCCGCCCTTCACTCCGCGCGACCGGCACTACGGTGTGGAGCTCGGCCCAGAGGGGCGGCACAACTTCGGAGAACCCAGACGGACGGTGATCAGGACTACTTGATCGTAGGCCCGTTTGTAAGGATTGTCGGTGCCGAATATCGGGTGACCGACACCGTGGCGGCAGCGACGAACACCACGGTCGAGCGCCTGTACTGGTCTACGTTTCGACAACCCCGGACTCTCCGGTCGCCGCGGACCCCGCCCGGACTTCGCTATAACGTTGCGCACAACCCCGCGAGTGCAGCAGCCACAGGTCACGCCAGCTGGGCGATCACGATCTCCAGAGTCGTGCCGATGGCCGCGGCGACGTAGCGCAGTTCGATGACATCCAGTCGGCGTTCCCCGGACTCGTACTTGCTGACGAATGATTGGCGAACATCGAGGCGATCGGCGACCTCGGATTGGGTGAGCCCAGCTTCTCGGCGCAGCTTCCGCAGCAGCGCGCAAAGCTGCTGGTACTGCTCCGAGTAGATGGATTTCTCCACCCGGCCAGCGCACCTTGCACCCCGGAATATCCCAATTTAGGATATTTGTTCTGCAGGGGGTGGAAGGGCTGAAGTGCGGTCAGGTGATCCAGGTGCGGGGCTGTCAACCTAGGTTCTTCCGATGCGCCATGAAACCAGTCCCGATCGCGACTGTCTGGTCCGGGGCGGCCCCACGCTGGTCGCCGGTGACAACAAGACACCCTGGGTACGAGCGATTCTCGCCGACCGGCATGCAGTTCCCGCTAAACCCCACCGCCTATCCCCAGTCCAACATCGGAAAGCTTCTGTGACGAGCCGGAAGTCTGGCTGGTACCCAGACCCCAACGACGAACAATCGGAGATTTACTGGGACGGCGGCAGCTGGCACGGCCGCCGCAAGAAGCGAGACCAAGACACCGCCGCAGCAAAGGACCAAAGGCAGGCCAATCCGTCGCAATCTGGGACAACTCCGCGCACTCTCTCCTCGTGGTGGCAGGGGTTGACCAGTACCGATCAAAAGCTCGCCATCATCGCGATCATCGTGGCCGTCATTGCCGTCGGAGTTGTTGCCTCCAAGTGCTCGCGGGATAGTCAACGCGAGAAAGACTGCCGGGCAGCAATGACGTCGGAAGGTTATCGGGGCCCCCAGTTGGAGGAGGCCATCAAGTTCTGCGTCAATTCCGGAAAGTAGTCGCTGTCGTCGCCAAAGGAGGCAACTCATGAAGCTCATGATCCCGGTGATCGCCGCCGTTACCGCCGCGTTGCTACTGACGCCTACCGCCAGCAGCGAGCCCTGCGGCGACGACTGCGGCAACCCCTACTACGACCCCAACGACCCGGTAAACGCGCAGTTCTTGGCGGCTGTCCGGGCTGCGGGGATACCCGGGGTTGCGCACGGGTTGATCAGCGGGGCCCGCAGCAGCGTCTGTACCGGCCTGGACGGCGGGCGAACTTACGGGGAAATCGCTGCCGAACTACAGCAGTACTCCCGGTACACCCCCGCGCAGGCCCACACATACATCGCCCAGTCGGTAGTCAGCTACTGCCCGAACAACGCGGGCAAGGTGCCGTGATTACCTTCAAGCGCTCGGTGATCTTAACCCTGGCCATGTGCTGGATGACGGGTTGCTCCTCGTCGTCACCGGAGTCGTCCAGCCCGCATCTCACCGGGACCATGAACGACTGGTCGAGCGCCGTCTGTCGGACTACTCCGTTGCCGATGCGACGTGGACCCGCAATGGCCGGGGCAACGAGCCCACTGTCGTGCACCGGCGCGGCGCAGACCGCCAACGGTGGGCGGATGACGGTTCCGATAATGATCGGGACTTACCAATCGGAATCGGTGCTGCAAAGCGATCTCGGTGGACTCGGTGGCTACGCCGTGGGCAACGACGGCACCAGCTTCGTCGTCTTTGGCTCAGTCTCGACCGCCGCGGCCTGGGCCCAACAATCCCAGTCCGCAATGTTCCAGCCCCTGCAGAGATACGGCTTCACGCTTCACCCGTGACGAACCAAGTGCTCAAGATTCCGCGTTGAAAACACCGTGACCGTCACCCATCCCATGTGGCGGTGTCCCCGGAGTGGCACCGTCATCCATTGGATCGGAGCCACCGCGCACATGAACCGGTGCGGGGTCGGCAAACCGGATCCGAAGTCTTCGGGAACGAGAACCCGACGGGAAAGGTAACAGGCCGCAACGGACTAGTTCCCGACGCAAAACGAGTTCCCGCTCGATATCCGACAAGGGGCTGAGCGTCACATTCGTGTCCAACCGATTCCTATTTCGATTCCATATACGCAATCCCTAACCCCCCGGACCATCATCTGCCGTCCTCGGTTTCCACGTCGTCCTCGACATGGACCATGCGGACCTGCCCGGCAGTCGCGCTCTGCCGGATGTCCGCGGGAGCTTCACCCCGCAGGGCGGCCTTGAATTGCGGCCACTGCTCCCTCGGAATAAACGTTTTGACGACCTCGATGATGCGGTTCATGTCGGCGAGGATGCGGGCCATATCCGCACCTTCTTCACGTGCATCGATCAGGGTCTGAAGCTTCTCGGCGGCCCGCAGGCCGGTGTCGATGCTGACGTCCACCGCATCGTCGACCAGGCGGCGGAAGGCCTTGTTCATCACGACGTCGTAGTACGCCATGGGCGTCAGTGCGGTGGCCAGGCCGTTGACGAAGTCAACTTGGACTTCGTGGGCGCGGCGTTCAACGATCTCGCGGTAAGTCGCGCGGGCCACCTGCTGGACAGGGAAGTGGCGGGCGGAGTGGTTGCGGATCGAATCAATAGTGACCGGGGAATCTGCGTAGTCCTGGTCGCCCAGGGCCCGCAGCACCATGGCGTAGCTGTGCCCAATGGCCAGCAAATCGTTGACTGTCTTGCGCACCTCGCCGCTCCTGCAGACGCGGCAACGAGGTTCTATATGCAATCCGTTAATTTCGGAGTCGGGCGTCACTGGCTTGTCGTCGTCGTCAGCGACCAGTTGTGTCAGGTACATGACTACATCTCCAATCCGGAATCGGGCACTGGTGTTATTTACCTGAAGTTCGGTTCAGCGGAGTAGCCGCAATCTGCGGACCGACCGGTCTGGCGCGATTCTTATACTTGCTCATATCGCCCGCCGCGTTCCAGGCGAATTCGATCGATCTGGTATCAGGGACCTGGTCGATGTGCGGATCAGCCCATAACGCTTGAATGATCGAGACCAAGACCGAGTTGTCGGGTGGTGGAAGCGAATTGCGGTGTTCATTCAGGTCACTAAGCACTTCTCTGATGTCGACAGTCCAGCCGGTACCTTGTTTGCGGATGAATTCCTTGGCGATGGCGACGCGGGCGTCAATCGCAGTTGACATATCTTCGTCCTTCCTTCGGGGTGTCTGACTTAATAACTTCCGCTCCGTAGATTCGAAGGGGGACGCGTACCTTTTTGGTACTTCCCTGCACTTATGTCGAAGGCCGCGATCGGTGTTTACAGGGCTGAGATTTAAGATTCTCTGGCAATCATGGCGAGGTTCGGCGGCACGAACTGTGGTGCCGTCGTGGAGCGCGCCTGACTCCGAGCGCCGGCCCGTGGTGGTTGGTACTTCATCTCTTACCGTCGGTATGTCGGTAATACATGTCCACATGTCCACTTCGTCCGACCCCTGAAGGGTGGTCGGCCTGGACGGACTGTCCGGAATCTGGACTTCGCAGTCGGATTTAATCTGGACGCTTGGACGAGTTGGGTTCTGGTTGCTGGCTGCCGGGAACGTACCGCGAGCGACTCTCCGTGCCGGCGTTTTTGATAAACCCTCCGTTAAACAGGTGCTTTAAGGCTGTGTAGACGCTGGATCGGTGAACGTGGCGGTCTTCTGCCAAGTCAACGACTTGCCGTGCAGTGAACCCCTCCGGGGGTGCCGAATTCCAGATGATGTCCAGAACCACCTGTTGGGAGTTAGCCGAGGGTCCATCGAGTCCAACCTTCTTCTTGGACATCACAAGCGTCTTGCGCTCGTCTTCAAATCTCGAAGGCATCAACTTTGGCGACACGACGTGAGGCACGAGGCTGAAGGGGTGGTCACATCCGGCGGCGACGTCCTTGTGCTTCTCACAATGGATTTTCGCCGCCAGCGCGCCCCCCTCCATCCGGAGGTCCGACCAGACCGCGCCGTCCCATGCGTTTGACCCTCGACCTGCGTTACCGTTCCGGGCCGAGTGGTGCACACCCAGCACGGTGCAGTTGGCCGCCGCCCGAATCTGTTCTGCCGCATCAATTGCTATGCCCTGCGCCGTGGCTGAATTCTCTTCAAGCCCCACTGTGCAGCGTGCCCGGGTGTCCAGGACTAACAGGTCTGCATGGATGTCCCGAACAATCTGGATCGCTTCCGAGACGTCTGTTCGATTACCGAGTTGAATCGCCGACGGGAGGATAAATAGCTGGTCTTCTAGCGCAGCCGGGTCGAGACCCATGGCTTCACACCAAGCCAGAATGCGGGGTTCCAGACCGCTCGCCCCCTCGGCCGCCACGTAGACGACCTTCCCGGCCTTCGGAACAATAAAATCCCCAAACGGTTTGCCTGCGGCCAGCGCGCAGCTCATAGCGACGGTGGCAAAGGACTTATAGCAGCCGGGTGGCCCAGAGAGCTGAGTGAGGGTGTCCCGGTAGAGCAGTCCATCGATCAGCGGTTCCACTGGCGGCAGCGCCCGAAGTTTATTGAGACTGAGTAGGCGCTCTCTCAGGTGGATACGGCCAAGGCTGGAAGTTTGTTGCTGGTCATTAGGCGGCCCTACGGCTTGGTCAACTGAACAGTCGTGCGTATGGTTCCCCAGCTCCGCGCAGACTTGTATATCTTCGAAGGTCGCCACCTTGCCGACAGCCCACCGGTACCCGCCGCCGATTTCATCGGGGTGCAATTCGCGGAAATTGCCCACGGTATTGCACCAGTGCCTCAGCGCATTCTGCAGCGCTTGGAGTGACCTAACTAGGTCATCTTCGGTGATGCAGCCGAGCCGGTGCGCGGCCGCTAGTCGGACGCAGCGGGTCAATGCCCATTGGTGTCTGCCGGCGCGGGGACGGTCAGACTCCTCTCGCCACGAGCGCACCATGGTAGTTACGTAGGCACAGCTGGCGTGTGCAAATGTCCAGTTGTCTGAAGGGCTTACCACCTGGCCCGCCACAGGCTCATCGGAGTCGATCGGCGGTGCCCACTCATCAAGGAAATCTTCGACCCGATCGACCGTCAGCGGTCCACCGACATCGCGCACGGCATACACCCGGGCCGGGCTGGCAGGGTTCTTCCAATTCGTTGTGCCTGGTACCCGCAGGATGCGGGAGAGGTCCGAAACATTGTCTATTCTGGCTGCGAAATCGCTGGCCACCCTAGTAGCTAGACGACCAAAACGACGGCTGAGCCGGTATGCCCGACCTCGTTTTTCGTCTGTGTCCAGTTCCCCGTCTTCGATTGGCCATACCGGCTGAAGGCCGTGTCCGGAATGAATCTTTAACGTCGGCCGGGTGCCGACCAGGCCTGCTAACGCGGATACAAATTCTTCAGCCTTTTCGAGATCCGGGAATGCCCCGTCTTTGACGTCCACATCCAGGTAGAGCGCGGCCCATCGAGACACTTCCCGTTCCCGACCGCGGCCTTGCTTCTGCCGCGCGGGACCCGCGATCGGGTTCACCGAGAACCAGGTGCAAGCGGTCTCGTCCAACGACCCCACCTGGGCGCTTACGCGAGCCGACTCGACTACGGACGAAGTGAATATACCGCCGACCGGCTGGTGGCAGATGGCCGTAAACTCCTTGTCGGTCCGACCGAGGCAATTAAGGAGATCGTCCAGATCGAGGTGGATACCTGCCTCGTATGCGATCAAATCATTGGTGGGGCAGCTATTTTCGGGCGTCACGGTGTTTCCCGTTCCAAACCTGGGACTGGTTCGGCAGTTAACGGTTGATCACAGTCACCTCCAAGCACGACGAGTATGGTGACCTGCCGGTCACCGAATGGAGCTGGACCCGGAGCGGCATGCTCGGGAAGGACCTCGCGAAGTTGCACGTCCGGACCGGCGACATCGCTCCGCGGCTCACCCATGATCTCGACTCCGCCGCTCCTGGTCGGCGATCCACGCTTCGATCACCGCGCGCCGGTAGTAAACCCGGCGGCCGACCCGGAAGTGCGGGGCGAAGGACCCCGTGGCTCTGCCCTTTTTCTGGCTGCTACGCGGGACGCGGAATTCGATCTCGACGTCTAAGGGGGTTAATACATCTGAACTTGTCTTGGACACCTTGGTCCTCTCACCCGGTCCTGGGCGACCGATGCCGAGCGAAGATTTTCTTCGTTCTCTGTTTCCGGTCCGTGGAGGTCCACAAACACAGGGCGGTGCACAGATGAATCTCTAGTGACCCTCGCTTGCTGTATGTCGGCTCCGACGCAGCAGTACGACTTTCCACTAACCGCTGTGCCGGCCGCGCCCGTCAGACTTGCGTCTCGCTTGGGGCCCGCCTTGAAGTGCCAGGCAGCCCGGTGGCGCGCGGCACCCGAGGACCGTGGGCTACGCCCCATTAGAAAATGGCTCCGGCCCAACCCCGATCGTCCTCGGGATCGACGGGTGAGATGCAGAAGCACGTGCCGCGCTTATGAATGACGGTCGCCCCGTCATCGGCAAGGAATCTGATGTGCTCCCACCCGATCCCGAGCTCGCATCGGGCTCGATCCGCGTCTTGATCATGACCGGGCGACCAGTGCTGTACGTGTAATCGGCCCATTCCTCGTCAACGTCGTCTTCTTCATCACGCACGGCAAACGGTGCCGAAACACAGGTCCCAGTAGATTTCGATCACGCTCTCCTGCAGGCTGCGCGGTTCAGCTGGATCGAGCAGACCGAGGCCGGCTAGTTCAGCGAGCCGGTACTGCGTCTTTGCCAGAGTCGTGGTGGCCCTGGCATGATGATATTTTGCCCGATCGGCGATGTCGCTTACGTCTCGGTTGAGGGGCGGCGGCTGTGGCATGTCGGACCTCTACTTTGCGCTCGGAGTGTCGGGGTCGCCGTCTTCATTGACTACCACTTCGGTGGAGGGCATCCCGCTACAACGCGGGCACGTTTCCTTCAGCAACTCTCTGGTGTCTTTGGCCTGGGGCTGCAGTGCTCCTTGGTCATCGCCGAAGGAACCCAGCGATGTAGGGACGGTTTCAGTCATTTCGACACCGATCCACAGCGGCATGGACCATCTCGTGGGTTACGAGCTCGCCATCGATCAGCATCTGGGCCACCTCGCACACGGCGGGCCACAGCGCTTCCATCTCTTCGATCCATCCGGCCTCCCACGCCCGTCTGATCGTGTCAGACCCGTAACGCAAGCAAAGTTCGTCAATCCGGCTCTCATATTTCTCTGTGTCGCCGTCGTCGTTGTCGAACTGAGCGTTCTCGAAGGCTTGCCCGAAGTCGTCGACCTCATCGTCGTGCTCAACGGTCCACATCGCCTCGGCAACCAGTCCAGCAAGAGTGACGAAAGGCTGTTCGTCCGCTGGCGTGCGGTGCCAAGTGCCACCCGGTGTGTCGGCACTGGTGTCATCCCGCGACCAATCCACGGCGCCCAACCAGATGCCGCGCAGGATGCCCTTCTTGAGCACGACCGCAACCGCATGGCCTGCCTCATGGTGTGCATGGCGAGAGGTGCTCTCCGCGTCGAGAGCGGCGATTACCACTGGGTCGACTGCGTATTGGTTTGTCATGTCTGGTTCTCCTGAGTTGTTGTGTCAGCGTGGCTGCGGACGAAATCCATTCCAGTGCTTCGTATTCGAGTTACGATCGTTGTTCTCGTTTTGTGAATCAAGCGGATCCAGCTAGTCGCCGGTGCGAACATGCACGGACTCGGCGATCCACTGCTCTACGTCGACCCAGCGATAGAGCACTCGTCTACGCCCGGCACGGACAAACTGTGGGCCATCTCCCCGATATCGCATTTGGGCCAGGGCCGCCGGTGTCGTGTGCAGCGCCTTGGCGACCTCCGTAGGGGTTGCAAGTTCCGGGATCATTCGGCCACTCCGTCATTCTTCTGGATTTCTGGTAACGTCACCATTAGTACTGGGGTTGGTCCGGGCTGTCAAATTTCGTGATATCTAGTAGGCTGAAACGATGGGTTCGGAAGGTGCTGAGGGTGCCGCGCATTTGGCGTCCGTGATCGGGCAGAACGCACACCGCCTTCGTAAAGACGCGGGTTTGACGCTCGAGAAGGTGAGCATCGCGGCGAAGGAGTGTGGCCTCAGATGGTCCGAATCACGGGTAAAGGACTTCGAGGCCGGACGGGTCGCCCCTAGCCTCCCGACGCTGATCGCGGTCGTCTTCGCCCTCCAGCGCGCAGGCTGCACGGGCGCTACCCTCGCCAGGTTGCTGCACGCTGAAACGCGGATCCAGATCAATGATTTTCTGGTGCTGTCGCACCAGGATTTGGCAAACCTGGTGAGCAGTCGACCGTTGTCACCGCGATTGGTGACCGCGGCGATCGCCGCCTCGTTCGACGCACAATTGGCATCAGGGGTAGTGGCGGAGGGCGGGATCCCGTCATGGAGCGCAACCGAAGCTAGGACGAGCAGGTCTCTCGGTATTGATGCGGACGACCTCACGAAGTTGTCTGCGGCATTATGGAATAGGGCGTTTCTTGAAGAACGTGACCGGCGGGCCGGTGCCGGAGCCAACCCGCAAAAGCGTGGTCAGGTCAGTCGGCAGATGCTGAAGGAACTTCGTGCAGCGATAGAGGCAATCCCGGATGGCGACGGTCAATAGCTACAACACCGCCCAGGGCAAGCGCTGGCGTGTCCGCTATCGCACCCCCGACCACAGGTCGACACAGAAGCGTGGGTTTAGAACGAAGCGCGATGCCGAATTATTTGCCGCCGCAATTGAAGTCACGAAAGCGAGAGGTGAGTATATCGCCCCATCACTAGGCCGGGCCACAGTGGCAGAACTAGGAACGGATTGGTTGACGCGCAAAAAGCAACACACTGCACCGTCCCACTATCGGATGCTCGAATCGGCTTGGCGGATACATGTTTCACCGCGGTGGGGATGGGTCGCTGTTGCCGATGTCGACCTACTCAGCGTCGAGGCCTGGGTCGCCAAGCTGAGCGGTCAGGGCGCTGGTGCCACGACAGTGCTCCGAGCGTATGGCGTGCTATCGGGCATTCTCAACGATGCCGTGAAATCCAAGCGGCTGTCAGCGAATCCAGCCAAAGGCCCGGAGAACCTTCCTCGCAAGACGAGTAAACGCCACGTGTACCTTTCAGCCGATGACGTCTACCGGCTCGCCGACGAGTCCGGCCAACATCGAACGCTTGTGCTCGTGTTGGCCTATACCGGCATCCGGTGGGGAGAAGCGGTAGGCCTGCGGGTTCGGGACGTCGAGTTCCTGCGTCGTCGGTTGAGCATCAACGAGAACGCCGTCCAGCTAGGCATTGCCCACGCCGTAGGTCCCGCGAAGGGACGCAAAGCACGGTCGGTTCCGGTACCCGAGTTCGTGCTTAACGCACTGGCGGCACAATGCGGATCCAAACAGGCGGGTGACCTCGTCTTCCCAAACCACGATGGCGGATACCTTCCGCGACCGAAGTCGTCCGGGGGTTGGTTCGCTTCAGCCGTCAGTAAAGCGAAAGTCCAGAGAATCACTCCCCACGATCTCCGACATTCCTGTGCGTCGCTGTCTGTGTCGGCCGGGGTCAACGTCTTGGCACTGCAGCGGATGCTCGGGCACACATCAGCAAAGGTCACGCTCGACACGTACGCGGACCTGTTTGACGACGACTTAGATGCCGTAGCGATTACGCTAAATAGCAGGTATTCGCGCGAAAATGTGGCCAAAATGTGGCCACGCGGCACTGCCGAGCCCATAAAGCCAACTTAGAAAACGCCTCCACCTGCTGCAACAGGTTTCCGGCTTTGGCGGTGGCGGAGGGATTTGAACCCTCGGACGGTTTTAGCCGTCACACGCTTTCGAGGCGTGCTCCTTAGGCCGCTCGGACACGCCACCGCCGAGCAGCTTACCGAACTATCCGCGTCTCACCCCAATCGCTGGCGAGCGAAGAATTCCTCGAGCGGCGCGGCGCACTCGTCGGCAAGCACTCCCCCGCGGACCTCTGGGCGGTGATTGAGTCGGCGATCACGGACTACGTCCCACAGCGAGCCGACTGCGCCGGTCTTGGGCTCCCAGGCGCCGAACACCAGCCGGCCCACCCGGGCCAGCACCAACGCACCGGCGCACATGGTGCACGGTTCGACCGTCACCGCAAGGGTCGCGCCCGCCAACCGCCAGCCGTCGCCCAGAACCGCAGCGGCCGCCCGTAACGCCAGCACTTCGGCGTGCGCGGTGGGATCACCCAGTGCCTCGCGCGCATTGACGGCCTGCCCCAACCACGTGCCGTCCGGACCCACCACCACCGCGCCGATCGGAACATCGTGTGGACCGGCCGTCGCAGCCACCGCCAACGCGGCCCGGATCAACAACTCGTCGGAAACGGGAACTTTCACCGACCGAGACGGTCGATCACCGCAGAAAGCTGCTCCGCGAACCCCATCTCCCGGGCAATCCGCCCCAACTGCTCGTCGGCGTAGAGATCGGTCTCGTCGAGGATCACGCCGAGCACCGCCTCGGGCAGTCCGACGTCGGACAGCAAGCCCAGGTCACCCTCGGCGAACGGGTCGGCATCCTCGAGGTCATCCGGATCGATATCGGCGTCCAGGCTGTCCAGCACCTCGTCGGCGATGTCGTAATCCAGGGCCGCGGTGGCGTCCGACAGCAACAACCGGGTCCCCGAGGGGGCCGGGCGCACGATGACGAAGAACTCGTCGTCGACGTCGAGCAGCCCGAACACGGCGCCGGAGCTGCGCAGTTCACGCAACTCGGTCTCGGCCGCCGACAGACTGGTCAGCGATTTGGCACCCATCGCCGAACAATGCCACCGTCCTTCTTCGCGCACGACCGCAACGCCGAAGCCGTCCGGAACGTCCGAGGACGGGCCTGCTGCTGAAGCCCGTTGTGCTCCCATGGGCGCTTACGCTAGTCCCCGACCTGTCTCCCTGGCCAGACGAAGCCCGGTCGGGCGGTTGTGCCAACCTTGGACTGTGAGTGGGACACCGGTTTGTGTACTCGGCCTGGGTCTGATCGGGGGGTCGATTGTGCGGGCCGCCGCGGGCGCGGGCCGCGAGGTCTTTGGTTACAACAGGTCCGTGGCGAGCGCCGCGGGCGCTCGCGCCGACGGATTCGATGCCAGCACCGACCTCGGCGACGTGTTGAGGCGCGCAGCGGACAGCAATGCGCTGATCGTGCTGGCCGTCCCGATGCCCGCGCTGCCGAGCATGCTCGCCCATATCAAGGCGCTGGCCCCCGACTGCCCGTTGACCGACGTCACCAGCGTCAAGACCGCGGTGCTCGACGAAGTAGCCAAAGCCGGCCTGTCGGACCGGTTCGTCGGCGGGCACCCGATGACCGGTACCGCGCACTCGGGATGGGCCGCCGGACACGGCGGGCTGTTCAACCGGGCGCCGTGGGTGATCAGTGTGGACGACCACGTCGACCCCGCGATCTGGTCGACGGTGCTGACCCTCGCCCTGGACTGCGGCGCGGTAGTGGTGCCCGCCAAGTCCGACGAGCACGACGCCGCCGCCGCCGCCATCTCGCATCTGCCGCACCTACTTGCCGAGGCGCTGGCCGTCACCGCGGCCGAAGTGCCGTTGGCTTTCGCGCTGGCAGCGGGCTCGTTCCGGGATGCGACCCGGGTCGCGGGCACCGCCCCGGACCTGGTGCGCGCCATGTGCGAGGCCAACACCAGCCAATTGGTGCCGGCGACGAGCCGGATCATCGAGTTGCTCGGCCGCGCCCGCGACTCGCTGGCAGTCAACGGCTCGGTCGCCGACCTGGTCAACCAGGGTCACGCCGCGCGCACCCGCTACGAGAGCTTCCCGCGCTCCGACATCGTCGCCGTCGTCGTCGGCGAAGAGAACTGGCGTCAGCAGCTGGCCGCGGCCGGCCGAGCCGGTGGCGTGATCAGATCCGCTCTGCCAACCCTGGATAGTCCACAATGAACCCGTCGGCGTCAACGGTCACTGTGGTGTTGGCCACCGGCGACCGAAGTTTGATGCCGTCCAGTCGGCCCTCGCTGGCGTAGCTCACGGTCGCCGCGTCAACCGACATGTCCGGCACGTTGACATAGACCATCGGCAACGCGATCACTTCCGCGTTCTGGTGGATGCCGAGACGGCGGATCGGCAGCGCGTTGAAGAACGGACTGAACACCAGGTCGACGTCGAGGGCGCCGTTGTAACCGGCCCGCTTCTCGCCCTGATGGTCGGTCACCAACCACATGTTCTCTTCGTCACGTGCGATGGCGAGCTGGCGCTCCCGCTCGGCCAGCGTGACGGTGAGCCCGAGCCGTTTGGTGGCCCCCGACTCGTCGGTCTGCAATTCGTAGTACGCACCGAACGCCGGACTGGTTTCGGTAGCCGCGGCCACAATGCGGCCATTGGCTTTGATTCGCTTGCCGGACAACTGAATTCGTACTGATTCCATGCGCGAACAATCCTGGGCACGCCAGGTCAACATCGCCGTCAAAGCGCGCGAAGGTTCCGAAGGGGCTGCGTTCACCCTTCTACCGTAGGACCTCCGGGGGAGCCGCGACACGTTTGTCACCAACTGCGGTGTCAATTCGGTCGGTGGGCCTGCTCAGCCGCCCGCTGCCCGGGGCGGAGGCCCATGCCGCGACCGCCAGCAGGCCGTCCAGGAACAACGCCAGCGCAGCCACCAGCACCGCACCGACCAACGCCGTGTGATATTGCCGCTCCTGGATCCCGTCGATCAGATAACGGCCCAGTCCCCCCAGGCTCGCGTACGCCGCGACCGTCGCGGTCGCCACCACCTGCAGGGTGGCGTTGCGCAGTCCGCCCAGGATCAGCGGCAGGGCATTGGGTACCTCGACGCGCAGCAGCACCTGCGATTCGGTCATGCCCATCGCGCGAGCGGCATCGACCACCAGCGGGTCGACGCTGGCGATGCCGGCATAGGTACCGGCCAGCAGCGACGGGATGCCCAGCAGCATCAGCGCGACGATCGGTGGCCCCAGCCCCAGACCGAACATCAGTACACCCAGCAGCAGTACGCCCAGCGTCGGCAGCGCCCGTAACCCGTTGACCGCACCCACGATCAGCACCTGCCCGCGGCCGGTGTGCCCGATGATCAGCCCGACCGGGATGGCGAGGACCGCCGATGCCGCCACCGCCAGGGCGGTGTACTCGAGGTGCTCACCGATGCGGGCGGCCACCCCGGTGGGGCCGGCCCAGTTGCCGGCCGTCGTCAGGAACGACCAGGCCTGTCCGATGAAGTTCACCGGGCACCACCCACGATCGGCCCGGTGATGCGACGATCCCGCTCCCACGGGGTGAGCAACCGGCCGCTCACGGCGATCAGCGCGTCGACGACCACCGCCAGCACGAACATTGCGATGATGCCGGCCACGATCTGATCGCTCTTGTTGGTCTGGAATCCAGCCGTGAACCACGTGCCCAGACCGCCGATGCCGATCACCGAACCCACCGACACCATCGCGATATTGGTCGCCACCACCACCCGCAAACCGGCCACCAGGACCGGGATAGACAGCGGCAGTTCAACTTTCACCAACCGGGCGATCGGCGCATAGCCGACTGCGATCGCCGCGTCGCGCACCGGGCCCGGCACCGCGTCGAGCGCCTCGAGCACGGCGCGCACCATCAGCGCGGTGGTGTACGCACTCAGCGCGACCATCACGTTGGTCTCGTCGAGAATTCGGGTGCCGATGATCAACGGCAGCACCACGAACAGCGCCAGGGACGGGACGGTGAAAATCACGCTGGCCGCCGCGGTGGTCAACCGCCGCGGAATCGGGGCGCGCTGCACCGCCAACCCCAGCGGCACCGCGATCGCCAGCCCGATCAGCACCGGGACCAGCGACAGTCGCAAGTGGATCACGGTGAGCGCCAACGCGGAGTCCAAGTGCGTCAGCAGGTAATGCATCAGACCCGCCGGAGCGCTTCGGCCGCGGCCAGCACATCGGTGGCCAGGACGCCGCCGATCACCCGGCGTGCCTCATCGACGGTGACACCTACCGACGCCGGCGAGGACAGCGCCGCATCCAGCGCCTGGCTGAGATCGCCGCCGCGGTGAAACACCGACCCGACCGACGTCATGGCGTGGGCCAGCGGTAGCCCGTCGCGGTGCCGGCGCAATCCGTCGGCGTCGAGCCAACCCTTCGGTGTCCCGTCGTCGACGACCAGGACCCAGCCGTTCGGCGGTTCGGCACGGGCCAGCTCGCCGGTGGTGATCAGTGCGATGTCATGCACGGGCAGCCCGGTCGCGTCCAGGAGTTGCAGCCAGCGGTACCCCCGGCCGGTGCCGATGAATTTCGAGACGAACTCGTTGGCCGGCCGTGCGAGCAACTGCGCCGGCTCGGCATACTGCTGCAGCACGCCACCGGAGCCGAACACCGCGACCCGGTCGGCCAGCCGCAGCGCCTCCTCGATGTCGTGTGTGACGAAGACGATGGTCTTGCGCAATTCGCCTTGCAGCCGCAGTATTTCGTCCTGCAGGGTGTGCCGCACCACCGGGTCGACGGCAGAAAACGGCTCGTCCATCAACAGGATCGGCGGGTCGGCGGCCAGGGCGCGCGCCACCCCGACGCGCTGCTGTTCCCCGCCGGAAAGCTGGGCCGGATACCGGTTCGCGAGTTGGGGATTCAGACCGACGCGTTCGAGCACCTCGTAGGCGGCGGCGCGGGCGGCCTTGCGCGACTGCCCGTTGAGCACCGGCACCGTCGCGACGTTGTCGATCACCCGCTGATGGGGCAACAAACCCGCGTTCTGGATGACATAGCCGATCCCGCGGCGCAACTGCACCGGGTTGACCGCCGACACGTCGGCACCGTCCACGGTGATGGTGCCCGAAGTGGGCTCGATCATCCGGTTGATCATGCGCAGCGCCGTGGTCTTGCCGCAGCCCGACGAACCGACGAAGACGGTGAGCTTGCCGACAGGCACGTCCAGGGTCAACCGGTCGACGGCAGTGGTGCCACCGGCGAATTGCTTGCTGACATCGTCGAATCTGATCATCGGCTGCCGATGGGGTGATCGAAGCCGTTGTCCTTCAGCCAATTTCGTGCTGCTTGATCCGGGTCGACGCCGCCGTTGCCGGATACGGCTGCGTTGAGCTGGGCGATGCCCTGGGTGGTGAGCTTGGCCGACACCGCATCCAGGATGTTCTTGAGCCGGTCGGACTTCTGCCGCGAATTCACCAGCGGCACAATGTTGCCAGCCAGAAAGTTGTGCTCGGGATCCTCGAGCACCACCAGATGATCCTGCAGCACGGCCGGGGAGGTGCTGAAGATGTTGGCGGCCGTCACGGTGCCCTCGACCAGGGCACGCACCGTCACCGGACCGCCACCGTCGTTGATGGTCACGAAATTGCCTGCGCTGATGTCGAGTCCGTATTTCTGCTTCAGTCCCGGCAGTCCGGCCGGGCGGGTGGCGAATGCCGACGGCGCCGCGAACCGCACCTCGGCGGAATGCGCGGCCAGATCTGCGATGGTTTTGAGGTGCCACTTCGCCGCGGTCGCAGCGGTGACGGTGACAGAGTCGGTGTCGGAGGCCGGCGCCGGGGCGAGGATCGACAGGTCCCCGGGCAGGCGTCGGTACAGCTCTAATTCGACGGCGTCCAGGACCGTCGCCTTGGAGTTTGGCTCGATATAGAGCAGCAGATTGCCGACGTACTCCGGCACCAGGTCCACGGAATGGTCCTTCAGGGCCGGGATGTATGTCTCGCGACTGCCGATACCCATCCGCCGTCCGACCTGAAAACCATTGGCCTGCAACGCTTGCGCATAGATCTCAGCAACGATCTCGGACTCGGGGAAATCGCCGGACCCCACTACGATAGACGTCGGGCCGCCCGCACCCGACCCGAAGGGGTCCGGATTGCTGCAGGCAGCGACCAGGCACAGCACTGCCGCGACAAGTGCTACGCGGCGCAGCAGTCTCACCGTGCCGACACTATCCAAGTTTTCCCGCGTGGTTTGGTTTCAATCCGCGTGGAAGGGGAGAAAGATGTAGACATGAGCAGCAACCCTCCCGGCTCGGCGCCCTTCGACAAGAAGGCGCCCGGTGAGCCGCCGGCGCTAACCCCGGAAGAGCGATCCCGTCCGCTACCCAAGGACAGTGCCTCCCGGTTCACCCGCGCCGGCGCTCTGTGGACGTCGCTATTCATGGGCTTCCTGGTCCTGATCCTGTTGCTGATCTTCGTCACCCAGAACATCGAGCCCGCGTCGTTTACCTTCCTTGGCTGGCATTGGAGCCTGCCCAAGGGGGTGGCCCTGCTGCTGGCGGCTGTCGCTGGCGGACTGCTCACGGTGGCCGTCGGCACCGCGCGCATCTTGCAGTTGCGCCGCGCGGCCAAGAAAAACCTGACCGCCGGCATCCGCTAACTCAGCCGGGCGATCTCCGCCAGTCCGCGAGAGATAAGCGGCGCCACCACTTCGGGTGCGTCGTCGACACTGTCCCGGCCGTCGGCCTGCTCAGACATCCGCCGCCGGAAATCGATACCGGCGGCGATGATGGCCAGCTTGAAGTAGGCCAGCGCCATGTAGAACTCCCACGGTCCCAGCGAACGCCCGGAGACCAGTGAATACCGGTCGGCCAGTTCGTCGGCGGTGGGCAACAATGGCGACGTCCACGCCGCCTGCGTGTCGATGATCAGGTCCAGCGCGGGGTCGCGGTAGACGCACATCAGGGCGGCGTCGCTGATCGGATCGCCCAGCGTCGACAGCTCCCAGTCCACCACCGCCCGAACGATGGTGGGATCGTCGGCGTCCAGGATGTTGTTGTCAATCCGGTAGTCGCCGTGCACGATCGAGGTCCGACTCTGCTGCGGGATAGCTTGCTGCAGAGCCGAATGCAGCCGCGAGACGTCGCCGTCGCGGCGGTCGTCGGGCAGCCGGACCAACTCCCACTGCGAACCCCACCGTCGCACTTGGCGTTCCAGGTAACCGTTCGGTTTTCCGAAGTCGCCCAACCCGACTGAGGCCGGGTCGACGTTGTGCAGGTCGACCAGGACCCGGATCAGCGCGTCGACGCACCCGTCGATGGCGCGGCGGCCGAGCGACTCGAGTTGGGTGCGCCGCCGCACCACCTGCCCGGCAACGAATTCCACGACCTGAAAGGGTGCGCCCAGCACCGACTCGTCCTGACACAGCCCGATCGTGCGCGCCACCGGCACCGGGGTGTCCTGCAGCGCGGCCACCACCTTGAACTCGCGGTTCATGTCGTGCGCGGAGGGGGTCAGCCCGTGCAGCGGCGGGCGCCGCACCAGCCAGCTCGTCGCGTCGTCGTAGACGCGGAAGGTCAGATTGGAACGTCCACCGGAGATGAACTCGCCACGCAGCTCACCGTCGCGTGCGATGCCGAGCGAACACAGATACCCGTCCAGCGCGGCCAGGTCCAAGCCGTCGAGGCGGTCCACCGAAGTCACCGAACTTGTTTACCACGCCTCACCATTGCCTATTGGTTCACTCCTCCGCAGGCCGCACCCAGCCTGCATCGTCGTATCACCACCGCTGATTCCGCGGCAGCAAATCCCACACGTGCTCGGTGCCGTTGACCGCCGCGACGGTCGCCTGGCCGGTCCGGGAGAACAACAGCCGGCTCACCGAGGCGTAATCGATCGGGAACGACAACAACCGAGCCGTGCCCAGCACCTCGTGCAGCACCACGTTGATCACGCCGCCGTGGCTGAACGCCGCGACGGTCTCCTCCGGGTCGGCCGCAGCGACCAGATCGTCGATTGCCGACCGGACCCGGGCGCGAAACGCGTCCTCGTCGACGCCACTGGGCAGGTGGCCCTGGGACATGCGCGCCCACTCGTCGGGGAACTCGGTACGAATCTGCTCGACCGGAATGTAGGACTGCAGGTCGCGGTCATACTCAGCCAACCGGTCGTCGATATCGACCTTCAGCTCGCGGGCCTGCGCGACGGGATCGGCGGTCTGGATCGCGCGGCGCTGCGGACTGCTCACCACCCTGGCGATCGGAAATCGGGCGAGCGCCTCCGGCAGCCGTGCCACCTGCTGAAATCCGGTCTCGGACAACTCCGGATCAGAACCTTCGCCGTGATCGCTACGCAGCGGCAACGCGTGCCGGACCAGGAGCAGTTGCATGGCTCAACCCTTACACGATGGCACTGGCCGCTTCGGTGCAGCGCGGAGAATGCTATTCTCCCTACGGAGATTGGGGTGTGCGGTGACGGCGAGCAGAACTGAATTGGACACCGGCGTGCTGGGTCGTTGGCTCGATACGAATCAGGCGCCCGGCCATGGGGTGGAACCGGTGCTGGAGCAGCTGGGCGGTGGCTCGCAGAACACCCTGTACCTGGTGCAGCGCGGTCCCGAGCGCATGGTGCTGCGCATGCCCGGCCCGCGCGCCGACGCCGCGCGTATCGACGGACTGTTGCGCGAGATCCGGTTGGTGCGCGCGCTGAACGGCACCGACGTGCCGCACGCGGAACTGATCGCCGCCGACGAGACCGGATCGGTGCTCGGCATGCCGTTCTACCTGATGCGCGCGATCGACGGGTGGAGCCCGATGGACGGCGGCTGGCCGGCGCCGTTCGACCACGACCTGACTGCCCGGCGTGAACTGGCGTTCCAACTGGTCGAGGGCGCCGCACGGCTCGGACGGGTGGACTGGCGCGCGCAGGGTCTGGACGGTTTCGGCCGCCCGGACGGTTTCCACGAGCGGCAGGTCGACCGGTGGCTGAGCTTTCTCGACGCCTACAAGGTGCGCGACTTGCCGGGCCTGGACGAAGCGTCGGAGTGGTTGCGCCGCAATCGACCCGCGCATTACCCGGCCGGCATCATGCACGGTGACTATCAATTCGCCAACGTGATGTTCGCGCACGGAGAGCCGGCCCGGCTGGCCGCGATCGTGGACTGGGAGATGACCACGGTCGGTGACCCGTTGCTGGACCTGGCCTGGGCATTGCTCGGCTACGACGGTGAGCAACCCCGTTCGGACGGCTTCTATCTGGATATGCGGGGCATGCCGACCCGCAGTGAGCTCTTGCAGCACTACGAGTCGATCAGCGGATTGTCCACCGAGAACATCGACTACTACCTGGTACTGGCGAACTGGAAGCTGGGCATCGTGCTGGAAAAGACATATGCGGCCGGGGTGCGGACCGGAAAAGTCGATCCGAAGATCAAAGACGCGTTCGGGGCGATGATCCCCCAGCTCATCGCCACCGCGGCAGAGCTGGCGCGGTCGAGCGGGAGGTGAAATGAGTTACGCCGAACAGCTTTTCGACCTGACCGATCGGGTAGTGCTGATCACCGGCGGCAGCCGTGGCCTGGGCCGCGAGATGGCCTTCGGCGCGGCGCGATGCGGCGCCGACGTGGTGATCGCCAGTCGCAACATGGACAACTGTGTGGCTGTCGCCAAAGATATCGAGTCCCAGACCGGTCGCACCGCCCTGCCCTACCAGGTGCACGTGGGCCGCTGGGACCAACTCGACGGGCTCGTCGAGGCGACGTACGACGCTTTCGGCAAGGTCGACACGCTGATCAACAACGCCGGCATGTCGCCCCTGTACGACAAGCTCACCGATGTCACCGAGAAACTGTTCGACTCGGTGATCAACCTCAATCTCAAAGGGCCGTTTCGCCTTTCAGCACTGGTAGGGGAACGGATGGTGGCTGTGGGCAGTGGTTCGATCATCAATGTGAGCACCGCCGGGTCGTTGCGTCCGACACCCGACATCGTTCCGTACGCCTGCGCCAAAGCCGGGCTCAACGCGATGACCGAGGCGCTGGCGAAGGCGTTCGGCCCGTCGGTGCGGGTCAACACACTGATGGCCGGGCCGTTCCTGACCGACGTCAGCAAGGCGTGGAATCTGGATCAGGCGACGCGCAACCCGTTCGAGCACCTTTCCCTCAAACGTGCCGGCGATCCGACTGAAATCGTCGGTGCCGCACTGTTTCTGGCCTCCGACGCGTCGAGTTTCACCACCGGCTCGATCGTGCGGGCCGACGGCGGCATCCCCTAACGAGAGGAAGATTCGTATGTCGTGGGACTTTTCCACCGAACCGGAATTCGAGCAGAAGCTGCACTGGGTGCGCGACTTCGTCCGCGACGAAGTCGAACCGCTGGAAGTGTTGTTCCCGGGCTGCGAATTCCTGCCACTCAACGAGGAGCGGCGCCGGATCGTCGATCCGCTCAAGCAGCAGGTTCGCGACCAGGGGTTGTGGGCCCCGCATCTGGGGCCGGAGCTGGGCGGCCAGGGCTTTGGCGCCGTCAAGCTGACGTTGATCAACGAGATCCTCGGACGCAGCCCCTGGGCGCCGATCATTTTCGGCACCCAGGCGCCCGACACCGGCAACGCCGAAATCATCGCGCGCTTCGGCACCCCCGAACAGAAGGACCGCTACCTGCAGGGTCTGCTGTCCGGGGAGATCTTCTCCTGTTTCTCCATGACCGAGCCGCAAGGCGGCGCCGATCCGCGGGTGTTCACCACACGGGCGGTGCGTGACGGCGAAGACTGGGTGATCACCGGACGAAAGTTCTTCTCCTCCAACGCATCGGTGGCATCGTTCTTCATCGTCGTCGCCGTCACCGACCCCGATGTGCCGGTCCACCACGGTGCGTCGACCTTCTTGATCCCGGCCGGCACCCCGGGACTGACCATCGAGGCCAACCACCACCTGGTCGGATCGGACCCGCACGAGCCGGGGCATTCCCTGGTCCGTTACGACGACGTGCGGGTCGGGCCGGAGGCGCTGCTGGGCGAGGCCGGACAAGGCTTCCTGATCCTGCAAACCCGGCTGGCCGGTGGTCGGCTGCACCATGCGATGCGGTCGCTCGGCGTTGCCCACCGCGCGGTCGAGATGATGTCGCGCCGCGCGAAAAGCCGCTTCACCCAAGGCAGTCTGCTCGCCGACAAACAACTGGTTCAGGAGTTCGTCGCCGACTCCTACACCGAGTTGATCCCGTTCCGACTGACCGTCCTGCACGCGGCGTGGTTGATCGACACCGGGGACGAGCGGGCCGCCCGCGCCGAGATCGCGGCCTGCAAGATCCTGGCCTCGCAGGTACTGAAGTCCATTGCGCTGCGCGCCATTCAGGTACACGGCGCACTGGGACTCAGTGACCAGCTGCCGCTGGTGAACGCGTTGCTCGGTGGGATCGCACTCGGCCTGGCCGACGGACCCACCGAGGCGCACAAGGTGAACCTGGCGCGGATGCTGCTCAAAGGCTACGACGCCGAAGACGGTGAGTGGCCCAGCGAGATGCTGCACGTGCGCCGCGAGGCCGCGCTGAAGAAGTACGCCGACCTGATCGATCGCGTTCCCGCGCTGCCCGATTCGCCGTGAACACCAGAGCCGTGGCGGCCGTCGAACGCGCTCTCGACGACCGGCAACGCGGCGCCACCGAGGAAGTGGAGCGCATCCTGGCCGCCGCAGTGCGGGTGATGGAACGCGTCGCACCGGATCCGCCCCGCGTCAGCGACATCGTGGCCGAAGCGGGCTCGTCGAACAAGGCGTTCTACCGCTACTTTGCCGGGAAGGACGATCTGATCCTGGCCGTGATGGAGCGTGGGGTGGGGCTGGTGGTCTCCTATCTCGACCATCAGATGGCCAAGGAATTGCGCCCACAGGACAAAGTGACCCGTTGGATCGAGGGGACCCTGGCCCAGGTCGCCGATCCGCACCTGATCAGCATGAGTCGCGCGGTCACCGGGCAGCTGTCCAGCTGGCACGTCGCCGACCAGGAGCTGATGCGGCCACTGCGCGACCTGCTCGTCGAACCGGTCACCGCGCTGGGCAGCGCCGACGTCGATCGCGACGTCGAGGCCGTCTACGGTTGCACGGTGGCGATGATGCGGCGGTACGTGGGATCCTGCGACCGGCCGGGCCATGCGGACATACAGCACCTTTCGCGGTTCTGCCTGCGCGGGCTCGGGGTCGGTTGATGCGCGCGATCGTCTGCCGCGCGTACGGCCCGCCCGAAGACCTGGTGCTGTCCGACATGCCGGACCCGGTTCCGGCGCCTGGTCAGCTGTTGGTGCGGGTGCACTCGGCGGCGGTGAACTTTCCGGACGTGCTGTTCGTCGCCGGCAAATACCAGATCAAAATCCCGCCACCGTTCATACCGGGCAACGAGATTGCCGGCGAAGTGGTAGCGGCCGGCCCCGGTGCGGCATCGCGTCCGGGACAACGGGTGTTCGGCACGACGTTCGGAGCGTTCGCCGAACTGGCGTTGCTGGAAGAAGCTATTGCGGAACCGATTCCCGATGGCGTCGACTTCGATTCCGCAGCGGCGTTCGGCGTGACATACCGCACCGCCTATCACGCACTGCGTTCGGTGGCCGAGGTGACGACAGGTGATTGGGTGGTGGTGCTCGGCGCGGCCGGTGGGGTGGGCCTGGCTGCTGTCGATCTGGCGGTGGCGATGGGGGCACGCGTGCTGGCGGCGGCGTCGAGTCCGGCGAAGCTGGCGTTGTGCCGGGAGCGCGGCGCCGAAGCCACCGTCGACTACGACAACGAGGACCTCAAGCTGCGTATCCGCGAACTCACCGGGGACAACGCGCGCGTCGTCCTCGATCCCGTCGGGGGATCGTATGCCGAGCCGGCCCTGCGCGGTCTCGCCCGGGGTGGCATGTTCGTCACGCTCGGCTACGCGGCAGGCTCCATCCCGGCCATTCCGCTCAACCTGGTGATGCTCAAAAACGTGACGGTCCGCGGCATGGAAATCCGCACGTTCGCCGACGATTACCCACAGCAGTGCGCGCGCGACATCGCTGAGCTGTCAAAGTTGTTCGCCGACGGCAAGATTCGTCCGTACATCGGCGCGCGGTTCCCGTTGGCCGATACCGCGGCCGCCTTGCGCTACGTCGCCGACCGCAAGGTGCTGGGCAAGGTGATCATCGACGTCGCCGACTAGGCGTTGACCCTGCGGCTATGGCGGTGAGGTTCGAGTAGCCCACGCCACCAGCGCAGGATGACAAGCGTTGTTACGGCGTGACGATATTGAAATTCGGGTCGGGCGCATCGAGGACCTCGATCAGCGACTGCAGCGCCGTCTGGTCACCGGACAGTTCCAGGCCCGGCGACGTGAAGTCACCGGTCGCGACCAGCAGCAGTCGAATCTTATTGGCCAGCTTGACCGTAACGTTCGCAGAGGCGGGATCGGCGGACACCTGGCGATGTACCAGCACCCCGTTGCGCAGGGCCAGCCGATAATTCGTGTTCGAATCGGCGAACGTGACGTCGATGGACAGATCGAGGTCCCAGCTGCGCGGACCGTTCACCCGGATGGCCAGGCCGTCGAAGACCTGCTCGGGCGTCAACTGAGACAACAGGGTCGGCGAGGTGACCTGGCCGGCGGTGCCGAATTTGCCGACCCGCAATTCGGTGGCGCCACTGAGGAAGAAATTGCGCCATGTCGCATTCTCCGCGCCGTAGCCCAACTGTTCCAACGTGTCCGCATACAGCTCCCGCGCGGGCCCGTGCTGCTCGTCGGTGAACATCGCGTGGTCGAGTAGCGTTGCCGCCCAGCGAAAATCACCGGAATCGAAGGCCGACCTTGCCAGTTCCACCACCCGGTCGATGCCACCGAGCGCCTCGACGTAGCGGGGTCCCAGCGCCTCGGGCGGATGTGGCCACAGCCGGCCGGGGTTGCCGTCGAACCAGCCCATGTAGCGCTGGTAGACGGCCTTCACGTTGTGGCTGACCGAGCCGTAGTAGCCCCGCGCATGCCAAGCGTGCTCCAAAGCCGGCGGCAGCTGGAATATCTCGGCGATCTCGACGCCCGTATAACCCTGATTGAGCAACCGCAACGTCTGGTCGTGCAGGTAGGCGTACAGATCGCGTTGCAGCGACAGGAACTCGATGATGTGCTCCCGCCCCCACGTCGGCCAATGGTGGGAGGCGAACACCACCTCGGCGCGATCGGCGAAGGTGTCGATCGCTTCGGTGAGATACCCCGACCAGGCGCGTGGATCGCGGACCAGTGCCCCGCGCAGCGTCAGCAGGTTGTGCAGGTTGTGGGTGGCGTTCTCGGCCATGCACAGCGCACGGAATTGCGGGAAATAGAAGTGCATTTCGGCCGGCGCCTCGGTGCCGGGCGCCATCTGGAACTCGATCTGCACCCCGTCGATGGTGTGCGTCTCCCCCGTGGTCCGGATATCGATCGTCGGGACGATCAGGGCCACCTCGCCGGTCGAGGCAACCTGTCCGAGACCACACCCCACCTGCCCCAGCGGACCCCGGTCCAACAACGCGCCGTACATATACGTCGCCCGACGCAGCATCGCCGGACCGGCGTACACGTTCTCCTGCACGGCATGTTCGGTGAAGCCTTCGGGCGCCAGGATGGCCACCTTGCCGGCGTCCACGTCGGCCTGCGAGGTGACACCGAGTACACCGCCGAAGTGGTCGGCGTGGCTGTGGGTGTAGATCACGGCGACGACGGGCCGGTCCCCACCACGGTGCGTGCGGTACAGCTGCAGCGCCGCAGCGGCGGTCTCGGTAGAAATCAACGGATCGATGACGATGACACCGGTGTCGCCCTCGATGAAGCTGATGTTGGAGATGTCCAGTCCGCGGACCTGATAGATGCCCGGCACCACTTCGTAAAGGCCCTGTTTGGCGGCCAGTGTCGATTGGCGCCACAGGCTGGGGTGCACCGACACCGGTGCCGAGTCGGTCAGGAATGAATAGGCGTCGTTGTCCCACACCACCCGGCCGTCGGCGGCTTTGACCACGCACGGTGACAGTGCGGCAATGAATCCGCGGTCGGCGTCGTCGAAATCCCTTGTGTCGTGCCATGGTAGGGAATGTTTGCCATGCGCCGCTTCAATGGTTGCGGTCGGGGGTTTGTGGTCCACCGTCTCCACCTTGCCACTAGTGCGATTCCACCGGAAGAGCCCGCATGCAGTGCCGATTTTCCTGAGTTGCTAGACCTCAGCTCCGGTTAAGCCGCATACTGCCGAAGCGGTCTTCAACCACGAGGGTCGCTACGACGAGCAAAGGAGCTCAGGTGAAGCGTGGACTGACGGTCGCGGTGGCGGGGGCGGCCATTCTGGTCGCGGGTCTTTCGGGGTGTTCGGATGACAAGCCGAAATCGAGTGGTGGATCCTCCAGTTCGGCTGCAGCCAGCGGAGGCGCCAGCGCCTCCGGGACCAAGGTGCTGATCGACGGGCAGGACCAGCACGTCACCGGCACAACTCTGTGCACCACGGCGGGTGGCACCGTCAACATCGCGATCGGCGGATCGGCGACCGGCATCGGCGCGGTCCTCTCCGACGCCAATCCCCCTGAGGTGAAGTCGGTTGCGCTCGGCAATGTCAACGGCGTGTCGCTCGGGTACGCCCCCGGCACCCCGGACGCCAAAGCCGAAGCCACCAAGAACGGCAACGCCTACAAGATCAGCGGCACCGCCACCGGAGTGGACATGGCCAACCCCATGGCACCGGTCAAGAAGTCCTTCGAAATCGACGTCACCTGCTCGGGCTGACGGGCTGAGCTGAGGACGCGGGCGGTTGCCGACCATCAACCGGCAACCGCACCGCGAACTCGGTACGACCGGGCGAGCTGTGCACGGTGATCATCCCGTTGTGCGCTTTGACGACGGCGGAGACGATCGCCAGGCCCAGCCCGGTGCTGCCGCCCTTCCGGGAACGCGAGGTATCGCCGCGCACGAACCGCTCGAACACCTCGGTCTGCTGCGCCGCCGGAATGCCGGGCCCGTTGTCGATCACCTGCAGCAGCGTGTGCGTCGGCTCAATGCTCAACCGGGTGGTGACGACGGAGCCGGCGCCGGTGTGCACGCGGGCGTTGGCCAGCAAATTCGCCAGTACCTGGTGCAACCGCGCCTCGTCGCCGATGACCACCACCGGTTCGGGCGGCAGATCCAGTTCCCATTGGTGATCCGGGCCGGCGATATGGGCGTCGCTGACCGCGTCGACGGCCAGCCGGGACAGATCCACCGGTTCGCGTTCCAGGGGTCGGCCGGAGTCCAGCCGCGCCAGCAGCAACAGATCCTCCACCAGGCGGGTGATCCGTTCGGTCTCCGATGCGACTCGGCTCATGGCGTGCGCCACCGCTTCGCGGTCGTCCCCCATCCGCTGCGCCAGCTCGGTGTAACCACGGATCGCGGCCAGCGGGGTACGCAGTTCGTGACTGGCGTCGGCAACGAACTGGCGCACCCGGGTCTCGCTGGCCTGCCGCGTCGACAGTGCAGCGGAGATGTGGTCGAGCATGCGGTTGACCGCCGACCCGAGCTGGCCGACTTCGGTGTCCGGGTTGGCGTCGGGCTCGGGCACCCGCACCGGCAATTCGACTTCGCCCCGGTCCAGCGGCAGGTCGACGACCTCGGTCGCGGTCTGCGCGACCCGTCGCAGCGGCGCCAGCGCCCGCCGGATGATCATCACCCCGGCGGTGGTCGCGGCGACCAGCGCAACGAAAGTGAGCACGCCGAAGATGACCAGCATCCGTAGTTCGGTGGCATCGATGTTGGCCATCGACAGGCCGGTGACGATCACGTCGGCCCGGTTTCGGCTCGGAGCCGCCACCACCCGGTAGCGGCCCAGTCCGTCGAGGTCCAGCGTCACCGGCGAGCGGCTACCGGCAATCTGTTCCAGTTGGTGTTTCGCGGTCGCGGACAGCGCGGCCCGCGCACCGCTGCTGGTCAGGTATCCGGCGTCCACCGTGGTGCCGTCGCTGACCGCGGCGGCGACCATGCCGGCCGGCTGGCCCGGCGCGTCGAGAAATCTGGGTCCGGGCCCGGTTTTGACGTAGCGGGGTTCGTGACGGCGCGGCGGCTCGGGGTAGAGCAGCGAGGAGCGGTAGGAGGTGCCGCTGAGCTGACTGTCGAGTTGGGCCAGCAGGTGGTGCCGTAACGCGAGTTCGGTTGCCGCGGTGATGCCGACGCACACCATGGCCAGCACAGCCACCTGTCCGACCAACAGCCGCAGCCGCAGCGACCAGACCCGGGGCCGTCTAGCGCGCCGGCTTGAGGACATACCCCGCGCCGCGCAATGTGTGGATCATGGGTTCGCGACCATTGTCGATTTTCTTGCGCAGATAGGAGATATAGAGCTCGACGATGTTGGACCGACCGCCAAAGTCGTAGCTCCACACGCGGTCCAGGATCTGCGCCTTACTCAACACCCGCTTGGCGTTGCGCATCATGAAGCGCAGCAGCTCGAATTCGGTGGATGTCAACGAGATCGGCTCGCCGGCGCGGGACACTTCGTGGCTGTCCTCGTCAAGGACGAGATCGCCCACCACCAGCTGGGCGCCGCTGTCGACCGTGGTGACGCCGGTGCGCCGCAGCAGCGCACGCAGCCGCAGCACCACCTCCTCGATGCTGAACGGTTTGGTGACGTAATCGTCTCCGCCAGCGGTCAATCCGGCGATTCTGTCCTCCACCGCGTCCTTGGCCGTCAGCAGCAGCACCGGCAGGCGCGGATTCTCTTCGCGCAACTTGCGCAGCACTTCCAGGCCACTCATGTCGGGCAGCATCACGTCGAGGACCACGACGTCGGGACGTTCGGTGCGAGCGGTAGCGAGGGCGGTCGTGCCGTCCCCTGCGGTGGCGATATTCCAGCCCTCGTACCGCAGGGCCATCGACACCATCTCCGCGAGAACAGGTTCGTCGTCAACCACCAGCACGTTGACCGGTTGGCCGTCGGCGCGGCACATGACCACGCGCTCGGTGGAAGTTCGGGGGGAGGCCACGGCTTCCAGTATCCGCACAACCCACTAGGGCGGCGCTATGGCCGCACTGTGTGTCGGCTGTGAAACAAGACGGTCGCGTGACCGCACCAGCGATCACGCGACCTTCGGGAAATGACTGATTAGTACCAGTTGCGCCGTCCGGCTACCGGCCGGCCCACCGAACCCATGGCCCACATCACCGCACCGATGACCAACAGCACCACGCCCAGCATCGCCAATAAATGCACGTTGAAGACAAATCCCAGAATGAGCAAGATAGCGCCCACGACAATCATGATGATTCCTTTACATAGAAGGGATGTGGTCAATTGCTTGCATCGCACTCGGCTGCGGTAAACGCGGGGTGCGGCAGTCAGTTACTTTCGGATTTACTCCCATGTAATTCAGCGGACCCGCAATCACCGTTACCGCAACGGTTCCCGCTGACGCACAGCTGGTGGCCTCGCCTTTGAAGTAGTCGCGCTGCCAGGCCGCGAGGACTCCGATGAGCAGCCACACCAGCACAATTGCACCGAGAATTCCGCGACCGCGCACCATAATTTCCTCCATTGATCCCGAAACCAATTTCTGTGTGATGAGCGTTACCCGTTGGACCTGTGTCTAAACATAAAAGGCGGCGTGGCGGAGTACTATCCGGACTGCTCGGCAAGCCGCCTGGCAGCCCGCCTTTCGACGCGCGAGACAGCACGCGTCGGTCGCCAGCCCAGGTAATTCGGTGACGCCGATTTCAGGCAGCCAATTGGCACGGACACGCACCGACGGATCGCTCCCAGATTCCAGCCAGCTCATGATCACGTCCGCATAGCGCGCACCGGTCTGCGGATAGGCACAATCCGGCTGCGGGGTGCGGAGGAACTGCTCGGTAACATGTCCCGACAACCATTGCGGCCAAGGAGGTTAACGGCACCGTGCCCGATACGTTGTTCGCGGATGTCTCGGAATATCAAGTGCCGGTGGACGACTCGTACCCCTACCAGGTGTTGTCGTTCCGGGTCTGCGACGGCACCTATCGGGACCACAACTTCGCGCGCAATTACGCCTGGGTGCGTGCGGCATTGGACAGTGGGCGAATGACATTCGCGATCATCTACACCTATGTACGCCCGAACTGGTCGGCCAACGCCGACACGGTGCGCTCGATGATCGAAGCTGAGGGCGGGTTGCACCCGCGGGTCGCTTTGATGCTGGACGTCGAATCGGGCGGTAATCCGCCAGGTGACGGCTCGAGCTGGATCAACCAGTTGTATTGGAACCTGGCCGATTACGCGGGTTCGCCGGCCCGCATCATCGGCTATGCCAACGCCTACGACTTCTACAACATGTGGCAGGTGCGACCGGCCGGACTACGGGTGGTGGCTGCCGGCTACGGATCCAACCCCAACCTTCCCGGGCAGGTCGCACACCAATACACCGACGGGCAGGGGTACAGCCCCAACCTGCCGCAAGGCGCACCGCCGTTCGGTCGGTGTGACATGAATTCCGCGAATGGACTGACACCGCAACAATTTGCCGCCGCGTGCGGCATCGTGACGAACGGAGGACCGCTGATGGCGCTCAGCGATGAGGAGCAGACCGAACTGCTGACCAAGGTGCGCGAGATCTGGGATCAGCTGCGCGGACCGCAGGGCGCCGGCTGGCCGCAGCTGGGGCAGGACAGCCAGGGCCAGAACCTCACCCCGGTCGATGCGATCGCAGCGATCAAGAAAGATCTGGAACAGGCCGGGCCGACGACGTAGCGAATTCATCACCGCCGCAACGCTGCAACGAACAGCGTCGGCGGAATCGAGTGATCGAGATCGTCCGGAACGCTGCGACCGTAGCGGGCCAGCAGCTCGGCGAAGGTGGTCGCCGACGCGTCCCAGCCGCGCTCACGCAGCCAGTCGGCGACGGCGGTTCTCTCTTCGGCGTACCACAGGTCGTCGTTGTCGTTGACTTCAACGTTGGCCAGCCGCGCCGCGGTGGCGCGCATCTGCGCCATGTCCGCGCGCTGGCGTCGTACCAGGTCCGGATCCAGGAAGCCCGGCCCGGGCACGTTCGTCGCCAGCTGACTGCCGGCCGGACTCAGCACATCGATGCGTTCGAACAACAAATCCTGCGCCCGCGCGGGCAGGTAACGCACCAGGCCCTCGGCCGACCACGCGGTGGCCAGCTGTGGGTTGAAACCGGCGTCCCGCAACGCTTTTGGCCAGTCCTGTCGCAGGTCGACGGCAATGCTCACCAGTTGCGCCGCGGGCTGCGCACCGTGCTCGCGCAGCGCGGCAGACTTGAAGTCGAGCACCCGCGGCAAGTCGAGTTCGTACACGACGGTGCCGTCGGGCCAGTCCAGCCGCCACGCTCGGGAGTCCAGGCCGGACGCCAGAATCACCACCTGCCGAACACCGGCGTCAGCCGCGCCCAGGAAGAACTTGTCGAAGAATGCGGTGCGCGTTGCCATGAAGTCGACCATCAGCCGCACCCGGGCGAGCACCTCGGGTTCCACCTCGACCGCGCCGGAAAGCACCGCCGGGTCGGCATAGACGTTCCACATTCCGGAGCCGGCCGCGTCGAGGAACACCCGCGCGAACGGGTCCTGGATCAGCGGGTCGGCGCTCTCGGTTTCCGCGGCGCGCGCCGCAGCCACGCCCAGGGCGGTGGCGCCCACACTTTCGGTGATATCCCAGGAGTCATTGTCGGTGCGCGGCACGAGGACGATTGTTCCAGCCGGTTGCGCCTCGGGTGGCGGGCCGAGCATCCCCTACGCTTTTTGCCAGACGATCGACAGGCTGCAGAGGGAGCGGGACGTGTCAAACCGGTGCACTGCGCAGGCCGGCGCATGAGCGGCGTCGACTTGGCCGCCGTCGGCCGCTGGATGACAGATCAGGGGTTGGGTGAAGGTCCGCTGCACGACGTCGTTCCGATCACCGGCGGCACCCAGAATGTGATGCTGCGCTTCACCAGGTCAGGCCGGTCCTACGTGTTGCGCCGCGGCCCAAGGCACCTGCGCGCCCGCAGCAACAGCGTGATTCTGCGCGAAACCCGGGTGCTTGCCGCGCTGGCCGGCTCGGACGTGCCCCATCCGCACCTGATCGCGACGTGCGCGGACACCAGCGTGCTGGGGGACGCGGTGTTCTACCTGATGGAGCCGATCGAGGGCTTCAACGCCGGCGAGGGTTTGCCGCCGTTGCACGCCGGGGATCCCGCGGTGCGCTACGGAATGGGCCTGTCGATGGCGGATGCCCTGGCCAAGCTCGGCGCGGTCGACCACGTCGCCGCCGGGCTGGCGGATTTCGGCAAGCCGGACGGTTTTCTGGAACGGCAAGTGCCACGCTGGCTTTCGGAATTGGCGTCCTACCAGGAATACGACGGCTACCCGGGACCGGACATCCCGGGCATCGACGAAGTCGCCCGCTGGCTGGAAGCCAACCGCCCGACCACCTGGCAGCCCGGCATCATGCACGGTGACTATCACGCCGCCAACGTGATGTTCTCCCTCACCGGCCCCGACGTGGTGGCCATCTGCGACTGGGAGATGTCCACGATCGGCGACCCGCTGCTGGACCTCGGCTGGCTGCTGGCCACCTGGCAGCAGGACGACGGCTCATCGGTTTTCGGTCATGCCCTCGGCCAGAGTGACGGCTTGGCCAGCACCGATGACCTGGTGCGGCGCTATGCCGCCAACACCACCCGCGACCTGTCGCACCTCACCTGGTACACGGTGCTCGCGTGTTTCAAGCTCGGCATCGTGATCGAGGGCACGCTGGCGCGGGCCTGTGCCGGCAAAGCCGAGAAGGCGGTCGGCGACCAGCTGCACGCCGGGACGGTGCACCTGTTCGAACGTGCGCTGGGGATGATCGCAACCCGGCCCTGACCGGGTTGCGTCGCCGGCGGCAAAGAAAGCGGCGTAGAACCCGACGCTGAAAGCCACCGTCGCCCCGCCGATCAGCGAGCCGAACACCAGTGGATACTGCGCCATCACCGGCGCCAGGAACCGGCAACACAACAGCAGCGCCGCCAGCAGCGCCGACCCGGACGCCACCAGCCCGGTGCGCGACCAACGGTTGCCCTGCGCACGCATCGCCGACTCCACCGTCAGGCACAGCACGGCACCGGCCACCAGGTCCACGCCGTAGTGATAGCCGAAGCCCAGCGTGGCCGCGATGGTCCCCAACAGCCAGGTGGTGCCGCCCCACCGTAGCCAGCGCGGCCCGCGGCGGGAGTGGATGAAGGTCGCCAGCGCCCAACTGGTGTGCATCGACGGCATGCAGTTGCGTGCGGTCAGGTCGTCGAACGCGATCGCCCGCGGCGTGCGGATCTGCGGCAGTGCATGCGGCCAGTAGTCGCCCACTTGAAAGCCCTGGCCGGCCGGGCTGAACGCGAATTCCGGGCCGACCACCGGGAACAACACGTAGATCAACGGCCCGACCAGGCCGAGCACCAGGAACGTTCGCACCAGGAAGTGCCGCGGCCAGCCCGCGGAGTTCACGTGGCGTAGTTGGTAGACCACGACCACCATCGCGGCCAGCGGCAACTCGATGTAGACCCAGTGCAGCACGGCGGTGAGGATCGGCCCGCTCGCCTCGAACAGCCAGCCCATCACCCACGACGGTTGCCCGAGCGCGTGATCGGCCAGGTAGGCGTACTCGTCGAGGACGGTCGGCCGGACCATCGCCGTGATGCGCAGCCAGGTGTCGCCGACTTTGGTCGCGATGATGACCAGGAATCCCAGCGCGATCCCACGCAGCGCGGTCGCCCGCTGGGCGCCGGTCCAGCGCTGCCAAGCCACCAGGACCAGCCCGGTGAGCACGATCATCGGGCCGTTGCCGAACGTCACCGCGGCGCCGCGCACCGCACGTTCGGCGGCGAACACCACGTCGAGCCCCGCGGCCAGCGACAGCGCCCAGATCCGGCAGCGCAACGACACCCCGACGACGCCGATGCACAGGCCGACCCACGACACCGTCGTCGACTTCGGGGTGGCGACATAGTCGCTGATCAAGCTGTGCAACGGCCCTTGGAACCCAGCCGTGCCGGCCACGATCTGCAGGACTACCAGCAGCGATACCCCCACCGCGACGACGGCCGGGACCCAACTGTGGGTCCACCGGGCCCACAGTGGCACCCGGCGCGCGTCGTCAGTGAACACTCGTCGGATATTAGGTGTCCGTCAGGCATCAGAACAGGTAATTCCGGTATCAGATATCGGCGGCCGGCAGCGCTGACTACTTTGGACGGGTGAGCGAACTGCTCGGTCCGCCGTGTCCATGCGGCGGCGGCGAGGGTTATCTGGTGTGCTGCGGGCCGCTACACCACGGTGAGCGGCAGGCCCGGTCGGCCGAGGAATTGATGCGGTCCAGGTACTCGGCCTACGCCCACGGCGACGCCGATTACCTGTTCCGGACCTGGCACCCGCGGACCCGGCCGCCCGATCTCGTCCTCGATCCCGGGGTCACCTGGATCGGCCTGCAGGTGACCGAAAGCTTCCACGAAGACGACGAGCACGCGGTGGTGGCGTTCACCGCCCGGTTCGAATCCGCGGGACGGGTCGAGGAAATGCGCGAACGCAGCCGCTTCCAGCGGCGGGCGGGGCGATGGTGCTACGTGGACGGTGACGGATGAATCAACCAAAGAGAGCGCGCCCGAAGGGATTCGAACCCCTAACCTTCTGATCCGTAGTCAGATGCTCTATCCGTTGAGCTACGGGCGCCTGCGATATTCAGTTGTCCAGCTGGTCCTGCGTGGCGGAGGCGAGAGGATTTGAACCTCCGGTTCCCTTTGAGGGGAACAACTCATTAGCAGTGAGCCCCATTCGGCCGCTCTGGCACGCCTCCATGGCCTTCCAAAGGGTACCCGACCCCGGAAACCCGGAGCCGCCGGAGGCATAGCGTACACAGCCGCGTCATATGCTGTCGAAATGACCGCCCGCCTGCGGCCCGCGCTGGCCGGGCTGCCCGTTTACGTTCCCGGCAAGACCGTACCCGGGGCGATCAAGCTGGCCAGCAACGAAACGGTGTTCGGCCCGCTGCCCAGCGTCCGGGCCGCCATCGAGCACGCGACCGCGCATATCAACCGCTATCCCGACAACGGCTGCGTGCAGCTCAAAGCCGCGCTGGCGCGTCATCTGGGCCCCGACTTCGCCCCCGAACACGTGGCTGTCGGCTGCGGTTCGGTCAGCCTGTGCCAGCAGTTGGTGCAGATCACCTCCTCGGTGGGCGACGAGGTGGTCTTCGGCTGGCGCAGCTTCGAGCTGTACCCACCTCAAGTGCAGATCGCCGGCGCCACGCCGATCCAGATCCCGCTGACCGACCACACCTTCGACCTGGACGCCATGCTGGCTGCCATCACCGATCGCACCCGGCTGATCTTCGTGTGCAACCCGAACAACCCGACGTCGACCGTCGTCGACCCCGACGCGCTGTCCCGCTTCGTGAAGGCCGTGCCGCCGGACATCCTGATCGTCATCGACGAGGCCTACGTGGAGTACATCCGCGACGGCATGGCCCCGGACAGCCTGGGTCTGGTCCGCGCGCACGAGAACGTCGTGGTGTTGCGCACGTTCTCCAAGGCCTACGGGCTGGCGGGCCTGCGGGTGGGTTACGCGATCGGCCATCCCGACGTGATCACCGCGCTGGACCAGGTCTACGTGCCGTTCACCGCCACCAGCGTCTCGCAGGCCGCGGCGAGCGCCTCGCTGGAAGCCGCCGACGAACTGCTGGCGCGCACCGACGCCGTCGTCGCCGAACGGGTGCGGGTCAGCGCCGAACTCCGCGCCGCCGGGTTCACGTTGCCGCCGTCGCAGGCCAACTTCGTCTGGTTGCCGCTGGGCTCCCGCACCGGGGACTTCGTGCAGCAAGCCGCCAATGCGCTGCTTGTGGTCCGTCCGTACGGCAGCGACGGTGTCCGGGTCACAGTGACCGCCGACCCCGAGGAGAACGACGCGATGCTGCGGTTCGCCCGCAGCTGGATCAGAGGAGGACACCCATGAGTCAGGCGCGCAAGCAGTTCATTGAGTTCAAGGAACGTACCGATACGATCCCCGACGCCGAACTCGACGACTTCTGGGCAACACTGGAGCCCGCCACGCTGGACGGCATGCTCGGCGAGTGGAAGGGAGGCGAGTTCGTCACCGCCCACCGCGCCGTCGGCACGCTGGCCAAGATCAACTGGTACGGCAAGACGTTCAAATCGGTGCAGGACGTGCAGCCGCTCGTCTGCCTGGACGCCGACGGCATCAAATATTCCAACACCGAGCGGATGAAGGGCGAAGCCAGCCTGTGGCTGGAGGAGTTCCGCGGCGAAGTGACGGCCACGATGGTCTACGACGGGGCGCCCGTGCACGACCATTTCAAGAAGATCGACGACGACGCGGTGATGGGCATCATGAACGGCAAAGGCGTCGTGGACGACGGCCGCTACTACTACTTCTACCTCGAGCGCGACTGATCCCGGATGGGATCGCGCCCCGTGAAGGCGACCAGCCGGGCCAACGCGGGCGCGTCGTCGGGCACCTGTATCGGGTCGGCGAAACCGGCCTGGCGGCGCTGTTCGGGGCGGATGATCCGCTGCGCCAACCCCAGCACATACTCGGACAGCGAGTCCGGCGCATGCACGTCGTGCCCCACCGCGATCGCGTAATCCCAGCCGTGCACCAGGAATTCGATCGAGAACACCGCGACCGCGACCTGGGCGGGCATCGCGTTCTCACCGAGCGCGACATCGCCGGCCATCCCGCGTGTGTGCCACGCGTCCAGGGCCGGCCGGGCGGCGGCGACGACCAGACTCTCCACCGAATCGGTGTCGGCGGGCACGTTGATCTGAGCGCCGGCCATGCCGCCGAGCGTGGTGATCGAGTTCAGCAGATGCTTGGTCAGCGCTTTGACGTCGTACTCCCCGCACGGGGTCTGCTTGGTGCTGTCGTCGCGGCTGATGGTGTGCAGCACCTGTAGCAGCACCGCGAGGGTGGCTTCGGCGCTGTCCAGTTCGTCGGTGGGCGGCGAATCCGGTCCGGGTCGCAAATCTGAGGGCATGAGCGCCACGCTACGGTCTCGCTATGGCCGAAACATACGAATCCGTGTCCGTCGAGATCAAGGACCACGTCGCGCGGGTGACGCTGATCGGTCCCGGCAAGGGCAACGCCATGGGACCGGCATTCTGGGCTGAGCTGCCCGAACTGTTTCCGGCGCTGGACGACGACCCCGACGTGCGGGCAATCGTCCTGACCGGGTCGGGCCGAAACTTCAGCTACGGCCTGGACGTGCCGGCGATGGGCGGCTCGTTCACCCCACTGCTGTCCGGTGATGCGCTGGCCGGGCCGCGCGCGGTGTTCCACCGTGAAGTGAAGCGGATGCAGAACGCGATCACGGCTGTCGCCGACTGCCGCACCCCCACCATCGCGGCGGTGCACGGCTGGTGCATCGGCGGCGGCGTCGACCTCATCTCGGCCGTGGATATCCGCTACGCCAGCGCCGACGCCAAGTTCTCGGTGCGCGAGGTCAAGCTGGCGATCGTGGCCGACGTCGGCAGCCTGGCGCGGCTGCCGCTCATCCTCAACGACGGGCACCTGCGCGAACTCGCGCTGACCGGCAAGGACATCGACGCTGCCCGCGCCGAGAAGATCGGCCTGGTCAACGACGTGTATGCCGACGCCGACGCGACGCTGGTCGCAGCACATGCCACCGCCGCCGAGATCGCGGCCAACCCGCCGCTGACCGTGCACGGAATCAAGGATGTGCTGGACCAGCAGCGCACGTCGGCGGTCTCGGAGAGCCTGCGCTACGTCGCCGCTTGGAACGCGGCGTTCCTGCCGTCGAAGGACCTGACCGAGGGCATTTCCGCGACGTTCGCCAAGCGGCCCCCGCAGTTCACCGGCGAGTAACACACAGCCATAGGGCCGCAGCCAGCCATGCGCTCGACACCGCCAGCCCGGCGAACTCCAGCCAGCCGATCATGTCGCCGGCGCGGTGCCTGGTGTCGACGAGGTGGCTGACGGCATGCAGCACCCAGTGCGTGGTGGCGAAGGCCAGCGCCGGCACCCGCCAGGACGTCCACCGCAACGCGCCCAGCAGTAGTAGTCCCAGCGGGAACTCGAACGACGCGTTGTCGAGGATGTAGTGCGTGTTGCGGATGCCGAAGGCGCCCAGGGTGTCGAAGAAGATGCCGGGCGCCAACGCCATGAACAACCCCAGAGCCACCGAATAGAAGCCGAAAACGAGCAGAATCACCTCGACATAGCGTGTGCGCATGACCCTGAGGCTAGGCGCGCTTCACGTACCCTCACGAAGGTGGCGACCACCGAGACCCCCGACGGCAAGATCCGTGTCCCCGCCGATTTGGACGCAGTGACCGCCGTCGGCGACGAAGACCACTCCGGCGTCGACAGGGCCGCCGTGGAACGGATCTGGCGGGCCGCACGGCACTGGTATCAGGGCGGCATGCACCCGGCCATCCAGTTGTGCATCCGGCGCAACGGGCAGGTGGTGCTCAACCGCGCAATCGGTCACGGCTGGGGCAACGCGCCGACGGACGACCCGGACGCGGAGAAGATCCCGGTCACCACCACGACACCGTATTGCGTGTACTCGGCGGCCAAGGGCATCACCGCGACCGTGATCCACATGCTGGTCGAGCAGGGGGTCTTCGCCCTCGACGATCGCGTCTGCAAGTACATCCCCAGCTACACCAGCCACGGCAAGGACCGCACCACGATCCGGCACGTACTGACCCACAGTGCGGGCGTCCCGTTCCCCACCGGCCCGCGACCGGACCTCAAACGCGCCGACGACCACGAGTACGCACAGGAACAGTTGGGCAAACTGCGCCCGCTGTACCGACCGGGACTGGTGCACATCTATCACGCGCTGACCTGGGGTCCGCTGATGCGCGAAATCGTCTACGCAGCCACCGGCAAGGACATCCGCGACATCCTGGCCGCCGAGATCCTCAACCCGCTGGGCTTCCGGTGGACCAACTTCGGCGTCGCCGCGCAGGACGTCCCGCTGGTCGCGCCCAGTCACCCGACCGGCCGGCCGCTGCCGCCGCTGATCGCGGCGATCTTCCGCAAGGCGATCGGCGGCACCGTGCACGAGATCATCCCGTACACCAACACCCCGGCGTTCCTGACCACTGTGGTGCCGTCGTCCAACACCATCTCCACCGCCGACGAACTGTCACGCTTCGCTGAGATCTGGCGGCGCGGTGGCGAACTCGACGGCGTGCGGATCATGAGTCCGGAACGGATGTACGGCGCGGTGCAGCAATCCCGGCGGCTGCGGCCGGACTTCGCCGTCGGGTTGATGCCGGCCCGCTGGGGCACCGGCTACATGTTGGGCACCGACCGGTTCGGACCGTTCGGGCGCCACGCGCCGGCGGCGTTCGGCAATCTGGGCCTGGCCAACATCGCGATCTGGGCGGACCCGCAGCGCGGACTTGCCGCCGGCCTGATCAGCAGCGGCAAGCCCGGCCGCGACCCCGAACTCAAGCGCTACACCGCGCTGATGGACACCATCGCCGCGGAGCTGCGCTGAGTCACGCTCCGAGGAGCTGAGGATTGGCGTACCAGCTCGTCATGGGACTGTGGTCGCCGACGCGCGGGTAGTCGTCATCGGGCAGCGTCACCAGGTCATGTTGTTCCGCCCAGTCGACCGGGTCGGCTTCCAGCGTCATCACATCGATCATGTTCTGGCCTCCTCCTCGAACTCCTCGAACGTCGCGGGTGTGACAGTTGTGGTGGACGGGCCGCCCGCCCCGGTATGCGTCGCCCGACCTGGGCATCGGCGTGCTGGTCACCGGTGGGTGCCAGCTACGCCCATGATGTGGCCCGGGTCGCGGGCAGGCCCGCTGGTATGCGCGGTGATGGCATCACCTCCCTTCCCTGTGGATGCGGTTCACCGGGTAATGCCTGATTCGGCGCCCGGAGGACTGCGCTGCACGGCATCGATTCGACGCTCGGCCCCGCGCCGCGCGGAGGCCGTCAGCGGCCAAGACCGACCAGCACGTCGGGGCTCGTCGATGGCGCATCCGACGGCTGGTGGTGCCGGTGGCTGACAGAGCAGGCGTCGCTCGGCTGCGCACAGAATGGCGTCGACCTCGGCGATCAGCGCGATCAGCGACGAGTCGTCCGGGACCGGCGCCACGGTCGGTGGCGCCGGCGCGGTTGCGCGCGGTGTCTCCCGCGCGGCCCATGTGCTGCACTGCGACATCACTGACCCACTTTCCGTCAGCAATACGACCGGCCACTCAGGCGCTGAGAGCGTGCTGACCGTTTGTCCGGTTGACGGTGATCTTGCGCGGCTTGGCCTTCTCCGCCACCGGGATCTGCAGACGCAGCACGCCGGCGTCGTAGGAGGCCTCGATGCGGTCGGTGTCGAGATTGTCGCCGAGCACCAGCTGCCGGGAGAACACCCCGCGGGGCCGTTCGGCAGCCAGCATCTCCTTGCTCGACTCCACATCCGGGCGTTCGGCGCGGACGGTCACCACGTTGCGCTCGATGTCCAGGTCCAACGAGTCGGCGTCGATGCCTGGCAGGTCGAGTTCGACGATGAACTTTTCGCCCGCGCGCCAAGCGTCCATCGGCATCACCGTCGGACGCGCTGCGGTGCCCAGCGCCTGCTGAGTGAAGCGATCGAGATCGCGGAACGGATCGCTACGTACCAACATGGTCGCCACCTCCAACACTCCAATCATCATTGTTGTGGACAGGAAATCTGTGTCCGTAGACACACTTTTTATATAACTCGGGATGGAGTGTCTGGCAAGTGATGGAGCCAGAATTTTTTAGCCGGTCCGGTAGCCGCGCAAGGTTCCACCGGCGCCGGCGGACGAGCGGTGGCGGAGGGATTTGAACCCCCGGACGGTGTTAGCCGTCTCTCGCTTTCAAGGCGAGTGCATTAGGCCGCTCTGCCACGCCACCGTCGATAAGGGTAGCGGGCGGTAGCGTGGCCACATGCGTGCCATCGTCGCCGAATCCGCCGAACAACTGACCTGGCGGGACGTCCCCGACGTCACCGCCGGACCGGGTGAAGTGCTGATCAAGGTCGCCGCGGCCGGCGTCAACCGCGCCGACGTGCTGCAGGCCGCCGGCAAGTACCCGCCCCCACCGGGCGCCAGCGAGACCATCGGGATGGAGGTCAGCGGCACCATCGCCGATGTCGGTGCGGGTGTCTCCAAGTGGTCTGTCGGGCACGAGGTTTGCGCGTTGCTCGCCGGCGGCGGTTACGCCGAGTACGTCGCCGTACCGGCCGGGCAGGTGCTGCCGATTCCAGCGCGCGTTGACCTCATCGACGCCGCCGGGATACCGGAGGTCGCCTGCACGGTGTGGTCGAACCTGGTGATGACCGCCCGGCTGGGTCCCGGTCAGCTCGTGCTGCTGCACGGCGGCGGCAGCGGCATCGGCACCCACGGCATCCAGGTGGCACGCGCCCTGGGCGCCCGGGTGGCGGTCACCGCCGGCTCAACCGAGAAGCTGGACTTCTGCCGGGAACTGGGCGCCCAGATCATGATCAATTACCAGGACGAGGACTTCGTCGCGCGTCTGGCCCAAGAGACCGAGGGTGCCGGGGTCAACGTGATCCTGGACATCATGGGTGCGGCCTACCTGGACCGCAACATCGACGCGCTGGCCACCGACGGATGGTTGATCGTGATCGGCATGCAGGGCGGGGTGAAGGCCGAACTCAACATCGGCAAACTCCTGGCCAAGCGCGCCCGCGTCGTCGGCACCACGCTGCGCGCCCGTCCGGTGACCGGCCCGAACAGCAAGAGCGCGGTCGTCGACGCGGTCACCGAATCGGTCTGGCCGATGTTCGCCAACGGCGCGGTCCGCCCGATCATCGGCGCCCGGTTGCCCGTCCAGCAGGCCGGCGAGGCCCATCAGCTGATGGTGTCGGGCAAGGTGACCGGGAAGATCGTCCTGACCGTCTGACACTACGAGCCCGCCGACTCCTTGCGCGCGGTCACCGGGTACACCGTCGCCGTCCCGTGCCGCCCCTTGATCTGCACGATTTCACTTGGGCCCCAACTGAACTGGTCTACGACAGCAGCTTGCACACCGCTGGCCGCCAATACCGGTGCCCGACCCTCGCGCCCCGCCATCGAGGCCAACCGGAAGGCGACGTTGGTCGCATCGCCGATGACCGCGTCGGTCGACCTGGTCATCGCGGCCGTGGCGGCCACCCCCTGCACCACACCCCAGCCCATGCGAATCGGAGATCCATCCGGCGTGCGTAACGGCCACTCGGGCGCGAGATCGTCGACGAGCCGGTTCGCGGCGAGCGCGAAATCGATGGCCAACTCGGCGGCGTCGGGAAATCGGCGCACCTCCCAGACCGCGAACAGGGCGTCACCGGCGTAATGGCTCAGCGTGCCCTTGTGCGCGCGCAGCACACCGCCCACCCGGCGCCACAGTGTGTACAGGCTGCGCGCCATCAATTCCTCGTCGGTGACCTGCGAGATCGTCGAATAGTTGACGATGTCACCGACCACCATCACCATGGCGGACTTGCCGATCCGCGCCAGCGTGCTCTTCACCACCCGCCGGGGCACCCCGTTGAACCGCTCAGCGTGAAATGTCAGCAGCACATCGCCGATCTGGATCTCATCGGCCGGCCTGATCAGCAGCGCCACCGCTCGTTCCACCCGGACACCGTTGAGCGAGGTGCCGTTGCTGCTGGTGTCGATCAGGAACGCCTGGTCGGACTCGGGGTCGAGGCGGATCTCGAGATGGGTGCGGGAGATCTCCGGGTCGGGTATGACCAGCCGGCGGGAAGCCCTGATCCCGGCGCATTCCCGCCCGACGAACAGCTGATCGAAGATGGGCACGCGGCGCTCGGCGCCGGTTGCATCGATAACGGTCAAATGCCCCAACGGTTCATCGGATCCCGGCCCCGTCGGCGCACCGAACCTATTGTCAGACAACACGTTTCGGAATCAGCCCAACGACGCCAGAGCCCGCACCAGCTGATCGACTTCAGCCATCGTGGAGTAATGCGCCAGTCCCACGGTGACCGCGCCGCCGATGTCGTTGACGCCGAGCGCATCGAGCACCCGCGAGTTGGCGTTGGCCATCGCCAGGATGCCGTTGTCCGCCAACCGCTGAACCACCCGGTCTGCGGGCACCTCGTTGACGGCGAAGCTCACCACCGGGATCCGCGCCTCGGGAACACCGAGCAGGATCACCAGCGGCAGCGACCGCAGCGAAGCCATCAGATAGTCGTAGACCCGGTTCAGGTAGGCGGCCGCGGAGTGCATCGACACCGAGAGCCGCTCGCGTCGGCTGCCCCGGGCCGCCTCGTCCAGTGACGCCAGATATTCGATGCTGGCGACGACGCCGGCCAGCAAACCGAACTGGTGGGCACCCACCTCCAGGCGCGCCGGGCCGGTGGCGTGCGGATTGGTTGACACCGAACCGAAGGTGTTCATCAGCGACGCGTCGCGGAACACCATGGCACCGATCGGCGGCCCACCCCAGCCCACCGCGTTCACCGTCACCACATCGGCGTCGGTTTCCTTGATGTCGAACAGCCGGTACGGCGCGGCCGCCGAGTGATCGACCACCACCAGGGCACCCACATCGTGCGCCAACTTGGTCATCGCGCGCAGGTCGGTGGCCGTGCCCAACGTGCCGGACGCCGACGTCACAGCGACCAGCCGGGTCGATTTGCCGATCAGGCTCTCCCACTGCCACGTCGGCAGCTCACCGGTCTCGATGTCGACCTCGGCCCATTTGACCTTGGCGCCGTACCGGTGCGCCGCACGCAACCACGGCGCGATGTTGGCCTCGTCGTCCAGGCGGCTGACGATCACCTCGTAACCCAGGCCGGACCGCGCCGACGACGCTTCCGCCAGAGACGACAACAGCACCGCGCGGTCGGCGCCCAGCACCACTCCGCTCGGATCGGCGTTGACCAGGTCGGCGACCGCCTCGCGGGCCGCCTCCAGCACCGCGGCGCTGCGCCGGGCCGACGGGTGCGCCCCGACCGCAGTCGCACCGGACCGGCGGAAGGCTGTCGACACGGTGGTCGCGACGGAATCAGGGATCAGCATGCCGCCCGGCGCGTCGAAGTGCACCCACCCGTCACCGAGCGACGGGTGCAACCCACGCACCCGGGCGACGTCGTAGGCCATGCCAGCCACCTTAAAGTCCTCAAGAACATTCGCCGTTTTGCGAACGGATTGTCGGTAGCGGGTGCGCCATTGACGTTCCAGCCGTTACGGCTTCCCGAGTGAGGACACCCGGCCAGCCATACTAGTCGAGTGAGCTTGTGGTTCGGAACGCTGATCGCATTGATCCTGCTGATCGCGCCGGGTGCCATCGTCGCACGTATCGCGCAGTTGAACTGGCCGATCGCGATCGCGGTCGGACCGGCGCTGACGTACGGCGTGGTGGCGCTGGCGATCATCCCCTACGGCGCCCTCGGCATCCCCTGGAACGGTTGGACGGGCCTGGCGGCGCTAGCGGTCGTCTGCGTAGCGGCGACGATTCTGACGCTGCTGCTGGCCCGTTTCCGGGACAAACCGGCCGAGGCGTGCGCGGTCCAACCCGGCCCCGGCCTGCTGGTCGCGGCCGGAGTGCTGCTGGGGGTCGTGTTGATCGGCTGGGCGGCGTTCAGCGGCATTCCGCACTGGCAGACGATCCCCAGCACCTGGGACGCGGTCTGGCACGCCAACGAAGTCCGCTGGATCCTGGACACCGGCCAGGCGTCGTCCACCCACATGGGCGAACTGCGCAACGTCGAAACACACGCGCTGCTGTACTACCCGTCGGTGTTCCACGCGCTGGCCGCGGTGTTCTGCCAGCTGACCGGAGCGGCCGCCACCACCGGCTACACGTTGAGCTCGCTGGCCGCGGCCATCTGGCTGTTCCCGGTCAGCGCCGCGGTGCTCGCCTGGAAAGTGTTGCGCAGCCACACCACCGAGTGGCGCACCGCGGCGATCTCCGCGACGGCCGCCGCGCTGTCGGCGTCCTTCACCGCGGTGCCCTACGTGGAGTTCGACACCGCGGCGATGCCGAACCTGGCGGCCTACGGCGTCGCCATCCCGGTCATGGCGCTGATCACCTCGACCCCCGGCCACCGAGACCGCATCCCGGTGGCGGTGCTGGCCCTGGTCGGCGTCTTCTCGGTGCACATCACCGGCGGCATCATCGTGCTGTTGCTGCTGGGTGGCTGGTATCTGTTCGAGCTGCTCTGGCGTCCGGTTCGGGGCCGGCTCGCCGACCTACTGACGCTGCTGGGCGTCGGCGTGCTGGCCGGGCTGATCCTGTTGCCGCAGTTCCTGAGCGTGTCGCAGCAGGAAGACATCATCGCCGGGCACTCGTTCCTCACCTACCTGAGCATGCGGCACGGTCTGTTCGACGCGGTGTTCATGCATTCCCGGCACCTCAACGACTTCCCCTACCAGTGGGCGCTGAGCTTCCTGTGCGCTGTGGGCGGGCTGATCATCCTGGTCGACGGGATCAGGCGGAACCGCCGGGTCCTCAAACTCCCCTGGCGGCTGGCACTGCTGAAGGTGCCGTGGCCGCTGGCGGTCTGGCTGCTGCTGATCGTGATCAACGTCGACGCGGGCACCCCGCTCTGGGGCCCGTTCGGCCGGGTCGCCGGCGCGTTCGGTGAGTTCTTCTACAAAGACCCGCGCCGGATAGCGGCCGCGACGACCCCGCTGTTCACCCTGATGGCGGCCGTCGCGCTGGTCGCGATCGTCGGCGGAGTCGTCACGCTGGTCCGGCGTCGCGTTCCCCAAGCCATGCCGCCGGAACTGTGGCGGGCGGCCGCCGCGGTGGTGATCGTGGGCATCTGCGTGGCCGGTGCCTGGCACTACTTCCCACGGCACCGGTTCCTGTTCGGCGACAAGTACGACCAGATCATGGTCAATCAGCAGGATCTCGACGCCATGGCGTACCTGGCGACGCTGCCGGGCGCGCGGGACACCCTGATCGCCGATTCCAACGTCGACGGCACCGCCTGGATGTACGCGGTGGCCGGATTGCATCCGCTGTGGACCCACTACGACTACCCGGTGCAGATGGGCCCGGGGCCCAACCGCTACATCATCTGGGCCTACGCCCGAAAAGGCGACAGCGACGAGCGGGTCCCCAAAGCCATCAAAGCCCTCAACATCCGTTATGTGCTGGCCAGCGGCCCCACGGTGCGCGGGTTCAAGATTCCCGAAGGGCTAATCTCACTGGACAAGTCGCCGTACTGGACACTGATCTACGACAACGGCGGCGCCCAGATCTACGAATGGCATGACTACGCGGCGACGCACCGCTGACAGCACGCGTGAAGGACGGTGATGGGGTGAGCACGGGCCCGGAGGACGACGGTATCGAGGTCATCGGCGGTGTCGATCCGCGGTTGATGGCACTGCGTCAGGCTGAGGACGCCGACGACTCCGACGAACGCTCGCTGACCGACCTGGTCGAGCAGCCGGCGAAAGTCATGCGGATCGGCACGATGATCAAGCAGCTACTCGAAGAGGTGCGGGCCGCACCGCTCGACGACGCCAGCCGCACCCGGTTGCGCGACATCCACGCCACCAGCATCCGTGAACTCGAGGAGGGTCTGGCCCCGGAACTGCGCGAGGAGCTGGAACGGCTGACGCTGCCGTTCAACGAGGACACGCCCCCGTCCGACGCCGAGTTGCGGATCGCCCAGGCGCAGTTAATCGGTTGGCTGGAAGGGCTCTTCCACGGCATTCAGACCGCGCTGTTCGCCCAACAGATGGCAGCGCGCGCACAACTGGAGCAGATGCGCCAGGGTGCGCTGCCGCCCGGGATGGGCAAACAGGGCCACCCCGGCGGGGCGCACGGCACCGGACAGTATCTGTAAGCCGTGTCGAGCGGGCCGCACATCGAGACACGCGACGCGTGGGTCGAATTTCCCATCTTCGACGCGAAGTCGCGATCGTTGAAGAAGGCCTTCCTGGGTAAGGCGGGCGGCACGATCGGCCGCAACAGCTCCAACGTGGTGGTCATCGAGGCGTTGCGGGACATCACCATGTCGCTGGAACTCGGCGACCGCGTCGGCCTGGTCGGCCACAACGGTGCCGGGAAATCGACTCTGCTGCGCCTACTTTCGGGCATCTACGAACCGACCCGTGGCTGGGCGAAGGTGACCGGTCGGGTGGCGCCGGTGTTCGACCTGGGCATCGGGATGGACCCGGAGATCTCCGGCTACGAGAACATCATCATCCGCGGCCTGTTCCTCGGGCAGACCCGCAGGCAGATGCTGGCAAAGGTGAACGAGATCGCCGAATTCACCGAATTGGGCGATTACCTGTCGATGCCGCTGCGCACCTATTCCACCGGGATGCGGGTCCGGCTGGCGATGGGCGTGGTCACCAGCATCGACCCGGAGATCCTGCTGCTCGACGAAGGCATCGGCGCGGTGGACGCCGAGTTCCTCAAGAAAGCGCAGTCACGGCTGCAGAGCCTGGTGGAACGCTCCGGAATTCTGGTATTCGCAAGCCATTCCAACGAGTTCCTGGCTCGGTTGTGCAAGACCGCGATGTGGATAGACCACGGCGTCATCAAGCAGCAGGGTGAAATCGAAGATGTGGTGCGCGCCTACGAAGGCGAGGACGCGGCGCGGCACGTGCGCGAGGTCCTGGCCGAGACCCGCCGCAATGACCTGACCCAAAGAGCCTCTGGCGGTGAGTGATTCCGTCTTCGCCGTGGTCGTCACCCATCGGCGCCCTGAGGAACTCGCTCGCTCGCTGAACGCCCTGAGCGGTCAGACCCGGCAACCCGACAAGCTGATCGTCATCGACAACGACGACTCCGCAGACAGCCGGGTGCGCCGCCTGGTGGACAGTCAGCGGATTCCGCAGCTTTACCTCAACTCTGCCCGAAACCTCGGTGGCGCAGGCGGTTTCGCACTCGGCATGCTCCTTGCGTTGGCGCACGGCGCGGACTGGGTGTGGTTGGCCGACGACGATGGGTACCCGCACGGACCCGACGTGCTGCAGACCCTGTTGGCCTGCGCGGAAAAGTACCGGCTGGCCGAAGTGTCACCGATGGTGTGCAATATCGACGACCCCGACCAGCTGGCCTTTCCGCTGCGCCGCGGTCTGGTATGGCGCAGGCGGACAAGCGAATTGCGCACCGCGCCGGGTCAGGACCTGCTGCCCGGTATCGCGTCGCTGTTCAACGGCGCCCTGTTCCGGGCCTCGACGTTGGAAGCGGTCGGGGTGCCGGACCTGCGGTTGTTCATCCGCGGCGACGAGGTGGAGATGCACCGTCGGCTGGTCCGCTCCGGCCTGCCGTTCGGCACCTGTCTGGATGCGACCTATCTGCACCCGTGTGGATCCGACGAGTTCAAACCGATCCTGGGCGGGCGCATGCACACCCAGTACCCGGACAACCCGAGCAAGCGGTACTTCACCTACCGCAACCGCGGCTATGTGTTGTCCCAGCCGGGTCTGCGCAAGTTGCTGCCCCAGGAATGGGTGCGGTTCGCTTGGTTCTTCCTGGTGACCCGACGCGACCCTGAGGGTTTGCTGGAATGGTGTCGGCTGCGCCGCCTGGGGCGGCGCGAACAGTTCGGACGGCCCGGAGGTTCGGCATGACGTTCATCGACGCGGCGGCGCAGTCCAAGACGTTCGCCCGGGCCCGCGGCGATCTGGCCGCCGGCTTCCACCGCCGCGAACTCTGGTTGCACCTGGGCTGGCAGGACATCAAACAGCGCTACCGCCGCTCGGTGCTGGGACCGTTCTGGATCACCATCGCCACCGGCACCACCGCAGTCGCCATGGGCGGGCTGTATTCCAAGCTGTTCCATCTGGACCTGTCGGTGCACCTGCCGTACGTCACGCTCGGCCTGATCATCTGGAACCTGATCAATGCCGCCATCTTGGAGGGCGCCGACGTGTTCGTCGCCAATGAAGGGCTGATCAAGCAGTTGCCGACGCCGCTGAGCGTGCACGTGTACCGGCTGGTGTGGCGGCAGATGATCCTGTTCGCACACAACATCGTGATCTATGTCGTGGTCGCGATCATCTTCCCGAAGCCGTGGTCGTGGGCGGACCTCTCGGTCTTTCCGGCGCTGGCGTTGATCATGCTCAACGCGGTGTGGGTGTCGCTGTGCTTCGGCATTCTGGCGACCCGCTACCGCGATATCGGCCCGCTGCTGAACTCGCTGGTGCAGTTGCTGTTCTTCATGACGCCGATCATCTGGAACGACGACACGCTGCGCCACCAGGGTGCCGGCAACTGGTCCAAGATCGTCGAACTCAATCCGCTGCTGCACTATCTGGACATCGTGCGGGCACCGTTGCTGGGCGCACACCAGGAGTTGCGGCACTGGGCGGTGGTCGTGGTCCTGACGATCGTCGGCTGGGCGCTCGCGGCGATCGCGATGCGGCAGTACCGCGCCCGGGTGCCCTACTGGGTCTGAGCGTCAGATCGGCTTCGCCAAAACGCCGGACATGGTGTCGCTGCACCGGTTACGATCCGCCACATTGTTGCGGGGTGGGCAGAACACATCGGATTGGAGATGCGGTGTCCTACTTGGTCGCTGTCCCGGAAGCGTTTTCCTCGGCCGTCACCGGACTGGCCGACATCGGATCGGCACTCCAGTCCGCCAACGCGGCAGCGGCCGGCCCCACCACCCGCGTACTGGCCGCGGCCGCCGACGAGGTGTCTGAAGCGGTCGCGGTGTTATTCGGCGCACACGCCCAGGGCTACCTGTCGTTGAGCGAACAGGCCGCGGTTTTCCATAGCCAGTTCATGCAGGCACTCAATGCGGCCGGCGGGTCTTATGCATTAGCCGAAGCCGCTAGCGCCGCGCCGCTGGACGCCGCCGGACAGGCGGTCTTCGGGGTGATCAACGCACCCACCCAGTTACTGCTCGGCCGTCCGCTGACCGGTGACGGCGCCGCCGGCGGAACGGTCAACGGGATCGGGCAGGCCGGCGGTGCCGGTGGCTTGCTGTTCGGCAACGGCGGCGCCGGCGGAGACAGCACTGCCACCGGAGTGGCCGGGGGCTCGGGTGGCAGCGCAGGTCTGCTGGGCAACGGCGGAGCCGGCGGCCGGGGCGGGCTGGGTGCTGTGGGCGGCGCCGGCGGCGCCGGCGGCTTGCTCTACGGCAACGGTGGCGCCGGCGGCACCGGTGGGGCCGCGGTTGCCGGTTTCAACGGCGGTCTGGCCGGGATGGGCGGCAGCGGCGGCAACGCCGCGGTGTTCGGCAGCGGGGGTCACGGTGGTCAGGGCGGCCAGGGACTGGCCGGAACCAGTGGCGTGAACCCCACGCCCACCGGACAGACGGCAGCGACCGGCGCCTTCGGCACCTTCAATTCAACCGACGGCGGAACGACCATCATCAGCGGCGGCGGCACCGGCGGCACCGGCGCAGCGGGAGGCCCCGGAGTCGGCGGCGGCACCGGCGGAGAGGGTGGTCGAGGCATCGCCACGAGCAGTTCAGGCAGTGGAAAGGTCATGATCGGGCTAGGCGGCGCCGGTGGTAACGGTGGCGAGGCTGGCGCCGGTGCAGCTGGCGGTGCGGGGGGCGACGGTGGCCTTGGCTTCATGAATGACAACGCCGGCACGTCGGGTCTCGCCGTGGCGACCGGCGGTCGGGGCGGATTCGGCGCACCGGGCGGGGTATACGGCGGCCAAGGTGGTGACGGCGGGGCCGGCGGCGACGCGACGGCTACGGCGAATTACTTCACGCGGCCGACCGGCGGCGACGGCGGTGACGGCGGTTTCGGCGGGACGGGCATGTCCGGCAGCGCCGGCGGCGTCGGCGGCACCGGAGGCAGTGGCGGTCGCGGCGGACTGTTGATCGGCAACGGTGGCAACGGGGGTGCGGGCGGCCTCGGCGGTAGCGGAGGTGGTGGCGACTTCGGCGGCAACGGCGGCAACGGTGGCAACGGCGGTGCCGCCCAAATCAGCACCACCGGCAACCCGGTGGCAGGTGACGGCGGCGATGGTGGTGACGGCGGCGCCGGTGGAGCGGGTGGCGACGGCGGTGCCGGCGGAGCGGGAGGTCAGGGCGGCGGCGCCGGACTGCTCGCCGGCAGCGGCGGCGCGGGCGGAATCGGGGGCGTTGGCGGTAATGGAGGAACCGGCGGGGTGGGTGGCGACGGCGGCAACGGTGGTGCCATCGGCACCAACGGCACCGGCGCAACCGCCGGAAGTGGCGGCGATTTCGGCGCGGGCGGTCGCGGTGGCGCGGCGGGTGCGGCCGGCAGCGGCGGCAGCGGCGGAGCCGGTAGCGCCTTGAGCGGCAGCACCGGCGCGACGGGCGGCACGGGTGGGCCGGGTCAGGTCGGCGGCGACGGACAGAATGGCTCGCCTGGCAACAACGGCTAGCCAAGGACCGCCGTCGCCAAGAATCCTTTGAGGATCCGCCAAGGATGCGGTCCGAGGCTATGCCGCATGCTGCGTCATGACCACGGCACCTCGCTCGCCGTCGACATCTTGTTGCACTATCCGATCGGTGGTGACGGCGCACCACCCGCCGAAGTCGATCTCGAACTGGTGCGCCCGATCCCGTTTCATTCCCTGTGCGAAGAGCACCTGCTGCCGTTCCACGGTGCCGTGCACATCGGCTACCTGCGCAGCGGAAAGCCGTTGAAGCATCCGGAATTCACCCGGATCGTCGATGCGTGCTCGAGTGGGATCCAGGTCCAGCAGCGCATGGCGACGCGGATCGGCCTGTGGGTGCACCACGAACTCGCCCCGTACGGGGTGGGCGTGTTGGTCGAGGGCGCCTACGCGTGCGCTGCGCCGCACGCCGACACCACCACCCTGGCGTTTTACGGCGCATTGCGGCACAGCGCCGAGCGCCAGCGCGACTTCCTCACCCGCACCAGACAAGAGCTCGTCAAATTAGCGGCCGAATGACCATGACCGATCTAGCTGTTGCTGAAACCGTCCATACCGCCACGATGCATCGTGACGACGCCCCGATCGGCCGGGTGGCGCGGTCTCATCTGCGGAAGCGGTTCGGTGCCTTGTCGTGCTGCCGTCGTTCCTGGTCCGACGACGGCAAGCACCTGTTCCTGCACGGTTTCGAGCTCGCGTTCGACATCGAATTCGCTTGCGCTGGAACCGAACCGGCACTTGACTGGCAGGTGCTCCAACACATCCGCGCCGCGCTGCGACGGCAGTTCGGCCACACCACCCTGATCGCCGCCAACGACCCGCAACGCGACTTGTTCGAACTGCTGGCCGACCGCGGTGTGGTCGACATCCGGATCGTGGAAAGCACCGCCACCGAAGCCTCGGCAGCCTGGACGTTCGACACCGTGGAGCGGACCCTCGCGCACGCCACCGGCGGCCGGACCTGGGTGTCGCGCATCGCCGCCCGGGAGAGCGGCAACGAGGTGATCACGCTGACGGCGCTGCCTGCTCAGAACGCTCAGCGCTAGCCAACGGGTTCCCTGCCGCGCGGAATACCAGTGACGGCCGGGATAGTTGTGGTGTATCACTGAAAGCCACAAATCTCCGACGGCACTTCACAGGGCGAAAAGGCGGCGCAGGTGAGCGAGGAAGCCCAGTCAACTGACCTGGCAGCAGCGGCGCGCGACAACCTCGCTGCCGAACTGGACCGGCTCAGGCAGCGGCGCGACCGGCTGGAGGTCGAGGTCAAGAATGACCGCGGCATGGTCGGTGACCACGGCGACGCCGCCGAGGCCATCCAGCGTGCCGACGAACTGGCCGTGCTTGCGGATCGGATCAACGAACTGGACCGACGGTTGAAGGCCGGGCCGGCCGACACCGATCCGTCGGATGCGTTGCCGGCCGGAACCGAGGTGACCCTGCGGTTCGCCGACGGTGAAGTGGTGACGATGCACGTCATCTCGATCGTCGAGGAGACGCCGGTGGGTCACGAAGCCGAGACGTTGACCGCCCGCAGCCCGCTGGGCCAGGCACTGGCCGGCCGCCAAGCCGGCGACACGGTGACTTATTCCACCCCGCAGGGCCCCACCCAGGTGGAGCTGATCTCGGTGAAGTTGCCCAGTTGACGACGCTCCCGCCCGAACCTGACGCCGTGCCGGCCAGTGAGGACCAGCACAAATATCTGCACCTGACCACCCAGGCGCTGCGCTTCGTCATCACCGGCGTGTTCGCGGCCATCGTCGACTTCAGCGTCTACGTGGCGCTCTACAAGGGTGTGGGTCTGCAAGTTGACCTGTCCAAGTTCATCAGCGTGGTGATCGGCACCATCACCGCCTATCTGATCAACCGGCGGTGGACGTTCCAGGCCGCGCCGAGCCGTTCCCGGTTCGCCGCCGTCATGGCCTTGTACGGAGTCACCTTCGCCGTGCAGGTCGGTCTGAACCACTTGTGCCTGGCGCTGCTGCACTACCGCAGCTGGGCGATCCCGGTCGCGTTCGTGATCGCCCAGGGTGTCGCGACGGTCATCAACTTCGTGGTGCAGCGCACCGTGATCTTCCGCGTTCGCTGAGCCGGCTTCAGCGTTCGATTCGCCGCCGCACCCGGACGCTCGCGTCCCGCATCGTCGTCACCCGGGCTCGCGGTACCCTCTTGGACGATGTTCAGCGCTGATATCCCGACCACCCCGACCCGGCTGACCGGGTTCGGCCGCACCGCGCCGTCGGTGGCCGATGTGCTCTCGACCCGTGATCCCGAAGTGGTGGCCAAGGCAGTCGCCCGCGTCGCCGAAGCCGGCGGCCGCGGCGTGATCGCCCGCGGCCTGGGTCGGTCCTACGGCGACAACGCACAAAACGGCGGCGGCCTGGTGATCGACATGACGGGGCTCAACCGCATCCACTCGATCAGCGCCGACACTCGGATCGTCGACGTGGAGGCCGGCGTAAGCCTCGATCAGCTGATGAAGGCGGCGCTGCCGTTCGGGCTCTGGGTCCCGGTACTGCCCGGAACCCGACAGGTCACCGTCGGCGGGGCGATCGGTTGCGACATCCACGGCAAGAACCATCACAGCGCGGGCAGCTTCGGCGACCATGTGCGGTCGATGGACCTGCTCACCGCGGACGGGCAGATCCGCCGCCTCACTCCCGACGGCGAGCAGGCCGAGTTGTTCTGGGCGACCGTCGGCGGCAACGGCCTGACCGGCATCATCCTGCGGGCCACCATCGAGATGACACCGACCGAGACGGCGTACTTCATCGCCGACGGCGTGGCGACCAAGGACCTCGACGAGACCGTCGCCGTGCACCTCGACGGCAGCGAGAACAAGTACACCTATTCCAGCGCCTGGTTCGACCTGATCAGTCCGCCGCCGAAGCTCGGCCGGGCTGCGGTCAGCCGCGGCAGTCTGGCGACGCTGGATCAACTGCCCCCGAAGCTGGCCAAGAATCCGCTGAAATTCGATGCACCGCAACTGCTTACGGTGCCGAACGTGTTTCCGGTCAGTGCGATGAACAAGCTGTCCTTCATGGCGATCGGCGAGGTGTATTACCGGCTGGGTGGCACCTACAGCGGCAAGATCATGAACCTGTCGCAGTTCTACCACATGCTGGACCTGGTCAGTGGCTGGAACAATGCTTACGGGCCAATGGGTTTCGCGCAGCATCAGTTTCTGGTCCCACCTGATGCGATGGACGAGTTCAAAGCGATCATCCGCTGGATCCAGACCCAGGGCCACTACTCGGCGCTCAACGTGTTCAAGCTGTTCGGCCCCGGCAATCGCGCACCGCTGAGCTTCCCGATGGCCGGCTGGAACGTCGCGATGGACTTCCCCAACAAGCCCAGCATCAATGAGTTCCTCAACGAACTCGACCGCCGGGTACTGCAATTCGGTGGCCGCGTCTACACCGCCAAGGATTCCCGCGTGAGCGCCGAGACGTTCCACGCCATGTATCCACGCATCGACGAATGGATTGCGGTGCGCCGCAAGGTTGACCCGTCAGGGGTGTTCGCCTCTGACATGGCCCGACGTTTGGAGCTGCTCTAGATGGTGCTGGACGCTGTCGGTAATCCGCAGACCATCCTGCTGCTCGGAGGCACCTCCGAGATCGGGTTGGCCATCTGCGAACGCTATCTGCGCAACGCTGCCGCGCGAATCATATTGGCGGACTTGCCCGACCATCCCCGCAAGGCGGAAGCCACCGCCGCGATGACGGCGGCCGGCGCCAAATCCGTCGAATGGATCGACTTCGACGCCACCAGCACCGACAGCCATCCCGGAGTCATCGACCGAGCCTTCGCCGGCGGCGACGTCGACGTCGCCATCGTGGCGTTCGGCCTGCTCGGCGACGCGGAGGAGCTGTGGCAGAACCAGCGCAAGGCGGTTCAGATCGCCGAAGTCAACTACACCGCAGCGGTTTCGGTGGGTGTACTGCTGGGCGAGAAGATGAAGGCCCAGGGCTTCGGCCAGATCATCGCGATGAGCAGCGCCGCCGGGGAGCGGGTGCGGCGGTCGAACTTCGTCTACGGCTCCACCAAGGCCGGCCTGGACGGTTTCTATCTCGGGCTCGGAGAAGCACTGCGCGAGTTCGGCGTCCGGGTGCTGGTGATCCGTCCCGGCCAGGTTCGCACCACCACGACGATCGCATACTGGCAGGCGACCGGCGCCAAAGAAGCGCCGCTGACCGTCGACAAGGAGTACGTCGCCGACCTCGCGGTCACCGCTGCCGCTAAAGGTAAGGAATTGGTTTGGGCGCCGGCAACATTCCGCTACGTGATGATGGTGTTGCGGCACGTCCCGCGGAGCATCTTCCGCAAGCTGCCCATCTGACCATGCGCAATGCGCTGGCCACCGTGGGCCAGATGGCCGCTGCGGCCTTCGTGGCGATTGTGATAGCGGTCGTGTCGCTGTCGGCCATTTCGCGGGTGCAGTGGCCGGCGTTCCCGTCGTCCAACCAGCTGCACGCGTTGACCACCGTCGGCCAGGTCGGCTGCCTGGCCGGGCTGCTTGCCGTCGGGCTGGTGTGGCGGCACGGCCGGTTCCGCCGGCTGGCCCGGTTGGGCGGATTGGGGTTCGTCTCGGCGTTCACCGTTGTCACGCTCGGCATGCCGTTGGGAGCCACCAAGCTGTACCTGTTCGGGATCTCCGTCGACCAGCAGTTCCGCACCGAATACCTGACCCGGCTGACGGACAGTCCGCAGCTGCGCGACATGACCTACCTCGGGTTGCCGCCGTTCTACCCGCCGGGCTGGTTCTGGATCGGCGGACGGGCGGCGGCACTCACCGGGACGCCGGGCTGGGAAGCGTTCAAGCCGTGGGCGATCACCTCGATCACTGTCGCGGTTGCTGTCGCGCTGGTGTTGTGGTGGCGGATGATCCGCTTCGAGTACGCGCTGCTGGTCACCACCGCCACCGCGGCGGTGACGCTGGCCTACAGCTCCCCGGAGCCCTACGCCGCGATGATCACCGTGCTGCTGCCGCCGGTGCTGGTGTTGACCTGGTCGGGATTGCGGGCGGCTGCCCGCCCCTCGGTCGAGCGTCACGCTGGCGTGACGTTCGACGACGACAGCCACGCTGGCGTGACGCTCAGCGGGACAGCCGGCGGGACAGTCGACGGGAGCCACGCTGGCGTGACGCTCGACGACGAAAGCCACGCTGGCGTGACGCTCGGCGGGACAGCCGGCGGGACAGTCGACGGGAGCCACGCTGGCGTGACGCTCGACGGCGAAAGCCACGCTGGCGTGACGCTCGGCGGGACAGCGGGCTGGGCGGCCGTCGTCGGCGCCGGATTGTTCCTCGGCTTCACCGCCACCTGGTACACCCTGCTGTTCGGCTACACCGCATTCGCGGTAACGCTGATGGCGCTCGGCCTGGCCGCTGCGCGATGGCGCACCGACAAGAGAGCCGCCCTGGACCCGCTGTACCGACTGGCCGTCATGGCCGTCATCGCGGCGGTGATCGGATCCATCACCTGGGTGCCCTTCCTGTCGCGCGCGCTGCGCGACCCGGTCAGCAACACCGGCAGCGCCCAGCACTACCTGCCGGCCGACGGCGCCCAGCTGACCTTCCCGATGCTGCAGTTCTCGCTGCTGGGCGCGATGTGCCTGCTGGGCACGCTGTGGCTGGTGATCCGGGCCCGCAGCTCGGTGCGGGCCGGCGGGCTGGCCATCGGCGTGCTGGCGGTTTACCTGTGGTCGCTGCTGTCGATGCTGACCACCCTGGCGCGGACCACCCTGCTCTCGTTCCGGTTGCAGCCCACCCTGTCGGTGCTGTTGGTCGCGGCCGGAGTCTTCGGATTCATCGACGGCGTGCACGCGCTGACCAGGCGCCGTCGCGCGTGGTTCCCGGTCGCCGCGGCGATCGGGCTCACCGGGGCCATCGCCTTCAGCCAGGATATTCCCGACGTGCTGCGGCCCGACCTGACCATCGCCTACACCGACACCGGCGGCGACGGCCAGCGCGGCGACCGGCGCCCGCCCGGCGCGGAGAAGTACTACGCGGCCGTCGACGCCGCCATCCAGCACGTGACCGGCAAACCGCGCGATCAGACCGTGGTGCTCACCGCCGATTACAGCTTCCTGTCGTTCTATCCCTACTGGGGCTTCCAGGGTCTGACGTCGCACTATGCGAATCCGCTGGCGCAGTTCGACAAGCGGGCCGGCGCGATCGAAAGCTGGTCCCAGCTCAAGACCGCGGACGAGTTGATCCGGGCACTGGACACGCTGCCCTGGCCACCACCGACCGTCTTCCTGATGCGCCGCGGCGCCGGCAACACCTACACGCTTCGCCTGGCCGAGGACGTCTACCCCAACCAGCCCAACGTCCGTCGCTACACCGTGGACTTCAAAGCGGCGCTGTTCAGCGATCCGCGCTTCGCCGTCGAGACCATCGGCCCGTTCGTGGTGGCCGTCCGCAAGCCGAGCGGCTGATGGCGACCGACACGGCACCCGCCGCCGCTCAACAACTAGCATCTACCTCCGTGAGCGAACCGGGAGCAAACTACCGAATCGCTCGGCTCGTCGCCGTCGTCGCGGGTCTGCTGGGAACCGCCCTGGCCCTGGCAACGCCGCTGCTACCGGTCAAGCAGACAACCGCCCAGCTCAACTGGCCGCAGAACGGCACCTTCGGCAGCGTCGATGCGCCGCTGATCAGTTACGTGGCCACCGACCTGAACATCACCGTGCCCTGCCAGGCCGCCGCCGGGCTGGCCGGTCCGCAGAACGCCGGCAAGACGGTCCTGCTGTCCACAGTGCCCAAACAGGCCCCCAAAGCCATCGACCGGGGGCTGCTGCTGCAACGCGTCAACGACGACCTGGTGCTGATCGTGCGCAACGTGCCGGTGGTCACCGCCCCGATGAGCGAGGTGCTGGGACCGTCCTGCCAGCGCATGACGTTCACCGCGCACGCGGACCGGGTCATCGGCGAATTCGTGGGACTCAAGCAGGGTCCGACGACCGAGCATCCCGGCCAGCCGCTGCGCGGCGAGAAGAGCGGGTACGACTTCCGGCCGCAGATCGTGGGGGTGTTCACCGACCTGTCCGGGCCGGCGCCACCGGGTCTGAGCTTCTCGGCGACCGTCGACAGCCGCTACAGCACCAGCCCGACGACGCTGAAGATGGCCGCGATGGTCCTGGGGCTGCTGATGACCGCGGCCTCGCTGATCGCGCTGCACATTCTGGACACCGCCGACGGCACCCGCCACCGTCGGTTCCTGCCGTCGCGGTGGTGGTCGGTCGGCGGGCTGGACGTGCTGGTCATCGCGGTGCTGGGGTGGTGGCACTTCGTCGGCGCGAACACCTCCGACGACGGCTACATCCTGACCATGGCCCGGGTGTCCGAACACGCCGGCTACATGGCGAACTACTACCGCTGGTTCGGCACGCCCGAGGCGCCGTTCGGCTGGTACTACGACCTGCTGGCGATCTGGGCGCACGTCACCACGGCCAGCATCTGGATGCGGCTGCCGGTCCTGGTGATGGCGCTGACCTGCTGGTGGGTGATCAGCCGGGAAGTCATCCCCCGACTGGGTCACGCCGTCAAGAAGAGCCGGGCCGCAGCGTGGACGGCGGCCGGGATGTTCCTGGTGGTGTGGCTGCCGCTGGACAACGGCCTGCGGCCCGAGCCGATCATCGCCCTGGGCATCCTGCTGACCTGGTGCTCGGTGGAACGCGCGGTGGCGACCAGCCGGCTGCTGCCGGTGGCGATGGCGTGCATCATCGGCGCGTTGACGTTGTTCTCCGGACCGACCGGTATCGCCTCCATCGGTGCGCTGCTGGTGGCGATCGGCCCGCTGCGCACCATCCTGCACCGGCGCTCCAAGCAGTTCGGGATCCTGCCGCTGGTGACGCCGATCCTGGCCGCCACCACCGTCACCGTGATCCTGATCTTCCGCGATCAGACGCTGGCCAGCGAGATGCAGGCCAGCCTGCTCAAGCAGGCGGTGGGGCCGAGCCTGAAATGGTTCGACGAGCACATCCGCTACGAGCGGTTGTTCATGCCCAGCCCGGACGGTTCGGTGGCGCGCCGTTTCGCGGTGCTGGCGCTGCTGGTCGCGCTGGCGATCGCGGTGGCGATGTCGCTGCGCAAGGGCCGCATCCCCGGCACCGCGGCCGGCCCGAGCCGCCGCATCATCGGCATCACCATCATCTCGTTCCTGGCGATGATGTTCACCCCCACCAAGTGGACACACCACTTCGGGGTGTTCGCCGGGCTGGCCGGTTCGCTGGGCGCGCTGGCCGCGGTGGCGGTGACCGGCGCGGCGATGCGGTCTCGGCGTAACCGCACCATGTTCGCGGCCGTGGTGATCTTCGTGATGGCCATGTCGTTCGCCAGCGTCAACGGCTGGTGGTATGTGTCGAACTTCGGTGTGCCGTGGTCGAATTCGTTCCCGAAGTGGCGCTGGTCGCTGACCACCGCGCTGCTGGAACTCACCGTGGTGGTGTTGCTCATCGCCGCGTGGTTCCACTTCAAAACCACCGACGACGACCGGCCCGGCAAATTCCAGCAGACCCGCGTCGGCGCTCCGATTTCGCGAATCCTGCAGTCCCCGTTGGCAGTTGCGACGTGGTTGCTGGTGTTGATGGAAGTCGCCTCGCTCACCTCGGCGATGATCTCGCAGTACCCGGCCTGGACGGTGGGCCGCTCCAATCTGCAGGCGCTGACCGGCCGCACCTGCGGATTGGCCGAAGACGTACTGGTGGAACTGGACCCCGTGGCCGGGATGCTGGAACCGGTGAGTGCGCCGGTCGCCGACGCGCTGGGTGCGGGTCTGTCGGAAGCCTTCACGCCCAACGGAATTCCCGCCGACGTCTCTGCCGACCCGGTGATGGAACGGCCGGGCGACCGTAATTTCGCCAGCGACGACGGTGTGGTCACCGGCAGCGACCCCGGCACCGAGGGCGGCACCACCGCCGCGCCGGGCATCAACGGTTCCCGGGCGAGCCTGCCGTTCAACTTGGAACCGGCCCGCGTCCCGGTGCTGGGCAGTTGGCGCTCCGGAATCCAGGTGCCCGCCACGTTGCGCTCGGGCTGGTACCGGCTGCCACCGAAGGATCAGCGCAGCAAGACGCCGCTGCTGGTGGTCACGGCGGCCGGCCGGTTCGACCCGCGCGAGGTCCAGGTGCAGTGGGCCACCGATGAACAGGCTGCCGCCGGAAAGCACGGTGGCTCAATGGGATTCGCGGATGTGGGCGCGGTCCCGGCCTGGCGCAACCTGCGTACGCCGTTGTCCGCGATCCCCGACTCCGCCACGCAGATCCGCCTGGTGGCCGACGACGACGACCTGGCCCCGCAGCACTGGATCGGCCTGACCCCACCCCGGGTCCCGAAGCTGCGCACGCTGCAGGACGTGGTGGGCCCCAACGATCCGGTGTTCCTGGACTGGCTGGTCGGGCTGGCGTTCCCGTGCCAGCGGCCGTTCGGCCACCAGAACGGCGTCGTCGAGGCGCCCAAGTGGCGCATCCTGCCCGACCGGTTCGGCGCCGAAGCCAACTCCCCGGTGATGGATCACCTCGGCGGCGGCCCGCTGGGAATCACCGAACTGCTGGCCCGCGCGACCACGGTGGCGAGCTATCTCAAGGACGACTGGTTCCGGGACTGGGGCGCGCTGCAGCGGCTGTCGCCGTTCTACCCCGACGCCGTGCCCGCCCGCCTCGAACTCGGCACGGTCACCCGCAGCGGCCTGTGGGATCCGGCGCCGCTGCGCAAGAGCTGACCGCGTTCACGCCCTCGCGCTGTCGGCGGCGTCGGACGGCTTCGGCTGGTCCGCACGGTGCAGGTGCAGGCTTCCGCCGCCGGACCGCTTCGCTTCGTACATGGCTGCGTCGGCTTTCCGCAGCAGATCATCGAGGGAGAAGTACGGATCCTGGGCGGCCGCGTGCGCCGCGACGCCGACGCTCGCGCTCAGGGAGACCGCGTCGATCCGGGTGAACGTCATAGCGTCGAGCCGGTGCAACAGCGCAGCCATGTCATCGGTCTCGTTTCCGAAAACGACGAGTACCAGCTCGTCGCCGCCGATCCGTGCGGTGATCTCCTCGGCTCGTGCGATCGACCGCAGCTTCAGAGCCAACGCGATCAGGGCGGCATCGCCGACCGAGTGGCCGTGCGCGTCGTTGAGGGCTTTGAACCGGTCGATGTCACACACCGCGACGGCCACCGTGGCGCCCGGCGGCTGTCGTCGAACCGCGACCTCGAACGAGGCATTCAGTCCGCGTCTGTTGCGCAGCCTGGTCAGCGGATCGTAGTGCGCTGAGCGCGCCGTGCGGCGGATCGCCCGGCGACCACCTTCGATCAACACCACGCCGGTCAGGGGCACAACGACCACCCAGGTCAGCGCGGGCATGTAGTAGACGAACAGGCCGAAGGCGTCGGCGTCGTCGACGATCACCGCCCAAACGGTGATCCCCCCGATCACCCCGGTGGCGAATCCGCAATGCCATAAGAGCGCAGCCGTACCCAGCAGGAACGCGGCGAAGACAGCGATCAGACCCAGATACAGCGTGGCGCACAGGCGCGATTCGGGCGTCGCCATGGTCGCGGCCGCAACGGCAATCGCCACGTCCCCCCACATCGCGAAGGCCAGCGCCTGCCGGTATCTCGGCCAGTGGCCGAGCAGCCACACCACGCCGTAGGCGACACCGGTGCAGGCGATACCGAGTTGCACCCAGCTGGCGAGCGGCCCCGCGGGACCGCTCGGCACGAACTGAACCGCCACGACCAGACCGGCCAGACAGAAGCAGCACGCCGCGGCGGCCGCTCGGAACGGCCTCATCAAGCGTCCTTCACGCAGCGCACGCGTGGCGAAACGGTATTCGCTCCTGCCCACGTCGTCCCCCAGGGTGCTCTGCCGGTAACCGAAGACTAGCGGTTAGCCGTCGACGACGAGGCCGCATTGGCGTCAGGCACAGAGCCCCCCAGCGGCCCTGCATCCTCAACGCACTGACCGGCGTCGCCTACGATCGAGCCTCGTGTCCCCCGACGGTAATGAGCGATCCCACCGGATCGCCAGGTTGATCGCCGTCGTCGCCGGGGTCACCGGTCTGCTGTTGTGCCTGCTGGTCCCGCTGCTGCCGGTGCGGCAGACCACCGCGACCATCCGGTGGCCGCAGGGCACCCAGGACGGCAACATCAGTCAGATCACGGCGCCGCTGGTCTCCGGCGCACCTCGGGCACTCGACATCTCCATCCCCTGCTCGGCGATGGCCACCCTGCCCGCTGACGGCGGGCTGGTGTTGTCCACCTTGCCGGCGGACGGCTTCCAGACCGGCAAGCACGGCCTGTTCGTCCGGGCCAACAAGGACACCGTCGTCGTCGCGTTTCGCGACACCGTGGCCGCCGTGGCGCCGCGGGCGGCCATCGCCGCCGGCGGCTGCCAAGTGCTGCATGTCTGGGCCGACGCCGGCGGCGCGGGCGCGGACTTCGTCGGAATCCCCAACGCGGCGGGCAAGCTGCCCCCGGAGAAGAAGCCGCAGGTGGGCGGTATCTTCACCGACCTGAAAGTGCCGCCCCAGCCCGGTTTGTCGGCCCGAGTGGACGTCGACACCCGGTTCATCCTGGCGCCCACCGCGCTGAAAACCGTCGCGATGGTGTTGGGAGTGCTGGCCGTCCTGGTAGCCATCGGCGCGCTGGGCGCGCTGGACCGGCTCGGCCGCGGCGATTCGGTACGGCATTGGCGCTCGTCGGTCGCCTGGTTGGCGCGCTACCGCCCACGCGGGCAGCGGCCCCGGACCGGGCGGGTCGGGCTGGCCACCTGGATCGCCGATGCCGGGGTGATCGCGACGCTGCTCGGCTGGCATCTGATCGGTGCCATCACCTCCGACGACGGCTACAACCTGACCCTGGCCCGGGTGGCGCCGAAGGCCGGTTACGTCGCCAACTACTACCGCTACTTCGGGACGACGGACGCGCCGTTCGACTGGTATCTGAGCGTGCTGTCCACGATGACGCAGGTGAGCACGGCGGGGGTCTGGATGCGGCTGCCCGCCACCCTGGCCGGCATCGCCTGCTGGCTGATCATCAGCCACTGCGTGTTGCGCCGGCTCGGGCCGGGCGCCGGCGGACTAGCCGCCAACCGGGTTGCGGTGTGGACCGCGGGCGCGGTGTTCATCGCCGCGTGGTTGCCGTTCAACAACGGCTTGCGGCCCGAGCCGCTGATCGCCCTGGGTGTGCTGATCACCTGGATGATGGTGGAACGGTCGATCGGCCTGGCCCGCCTGGCGGCGGCCGCGGTGGCCATCATCGTCGCGGTGTTCACGGTGACGCTGGCCCCCCAGGGGTTGATCGCGGTCGCACCGCTGCTGACCGGAGCCCGCGCCATCGCGCAGACCATTCGCCGGCGCCGCGCCGTCGACGGCGTGCTGGCCCCGCTGGCAGTGCTGGCGGCGGCGTTGTCGCTGATCACCGTGCTGGTGTTCCGGTCGCAGACGTTGGCCACGGTGGCCGAGTCCGCCCGGATCAAGTACACGGTCGGGCCGACGATCGCCTGGTACCAGGACTTCCTGCGCTACTACTTCCTCACCGTGGAGAGCAACGCCGACGGTTCGATGGCGCGCCGGTTCGCCGCGTTGATCCTGCTGCTGTGCATGTTCGGGATGTTGTTCGTGCTGTTGCGGCGCGGCCGAGTGCCCGGACTGGCCTCCGGACCGGCCTGGCGACTGATCGGCAGCACGGCGATCGGCCTGCTGCTGCTGACGTTCACCCCGACCAAGTGGGCGATCCAGTTCGGCGTCTTCGCCGGGCTGGCCGGCGCGCTGGGTGCGGTCACCAGCTTCAGCGTGGCCCGGATCGGCCTGCACAGCCGCCGCAACCTGGCCCTGTACGTCACCGCGCTGCTGTTCGTGCTGGCGTGGGCTACGTCGGGCATCAACGGCTGGTTCTACGTCGGCAACTACGGCGTGCCGTGGTACGACATTCAACCGGTCGTGGCCAGCCACCCGGTGACGTCGATGTTCCTGACGTTGTCGATTCTCACCGGCCTGCTGGGCGCCTGGTACCACTTCCGGATGGACTTCCGGAAAGTCTCAGCCGGACACACCGAGGTCAAGAACAACCGGCGCAACCGGGTGCTGGCCTCCACACCGCTGCTGGTGGTGGCGGTGATCATGGTGCTGGGTGAGGTCGGTTCGATGGCCAAGGGCGCGGTGTTCCGCTATCCGCTCTACACCACGGCCAAAGCCAACCTGCGGGCCTTGGAGTCGAGCAGCAGCTGCGCGATGGCCGACGACGTGCTGGCCGAACCCGACTCCAACGCCGGCATGCTGCAGCCCGCGCCGAACCAGCAGTTCGGGCCGGACGGTCCGCTGGGCGGGCTCAACCCGTTCGGCTTCAAACCCGACGGCGTGGGCGAGAATCTGCAATCCGACCCCGTGGTCAGCAAGCCCGGGGTGGTCAATTCCGACGCCTCCCCCAACAAACCCAACGCGGCCATCACCGACTTGGCGGGCACCGCCGGCGGCAAGGGACCCGTCGGCGTCAACGGCTCCCACGCCGCGCTCCCGTTCGGGCTGAACCCCGCGACCACCCCGGTGATGGGCAGCTACGGCGAGAACAACCTGGCCGCGCGCGCCACCTCAGCCTGGTACCAGCTGCCGGCACGCAGGCCGGACCGGCCGCTGGTGGTGGTCTCGGCCGCCGGGGCCATCTGGTCTTACAAGGAGGACGGCGACTTCATGTACGGCCAGTCGCTGAAACTGCAGTGGGGTGTGGCCAAACCCGACGGCAACATCGCTCCACTCGGTGAGGTGTTCCCCATCGATCTCGGGCCGCAACCGGCCTGGCGTAACCTGCGCTTCCCGTTCGCCTGGGCCCCGCCGGAGGCGAACCTGGCGCGCATCGTGGCCTACGACCCGAACCTGAGCTCCGAACAGTGGTTCGCGTTCACCCCGCCCCGGGTGCCGGAACTGCAGCCCCTGCAGCAGCTGATCGGTTCGCAGCGGCCGGTGCTGATGGACATCGCGACCGCCGCCAACTTCCCCTGCCAGCGGCCGTTCTCCGAACATCTCGGCATCGCCGAACTCCCGGATTACCGGATCCTGCCCGACCACAAACAGACCGCGGTGTCGTCGAACCTGTGGCAGTCCGCCCAGACCGGCGGGCCGTTCATGTTCACCCAGGCGCTGCAGTGGACGTCGACGATCTCGACGTACCTGAGCGGTGACTGGTATCGCGACTGGGGATCGGTGGAGCAGTTCCACCGGCTGGTCCCGCCGGACCGGGCGCCGGATGCCGTCGTCGACCAGGGTGTGGTCACCGTCCCCGGCTGGAGCCGGCAGGGACCCATCAGGGCGCTGCCATGACCGCCGCGAACCCCGGCGCAGACCCGGGCGCGAGCCACGTGAAAGCGACCCGGTGGGTGGCGACCATCGCCGGGCTGATCGGGTTCGTGTTGTCCGTCGCGACACCGCTGCTGCCGGTGGTGCAGACCACCGCGATGCTCAACTGGCCGCAGAACGGTCAACTGAATAGCGTCACCGCACCGCTGATCTCACTGACACCGGTCGACTTCAAAGCCTCGGTGCCGTGCAGCATCGAACGCGACATGCCAGCTGAGGGCGGCGTGATCCTGGGCACCGCGCCCAAGCAGGGTAAGGACGCCAACCTCAACGCGCTGTTCGTGGTGGTCAGCGCCAAGCGGGTGGACGTCACCGACCGCAACGTGGTGATCCTGTCGGTGCCGCGCGAGCTGATGCGTTCCCCCAACTGCGAGCGCATCGACATCTCCTCCACGCACGCCGGCACCTTCGCCCAGTTCATCGGGCTCAAAGATCCCGGTGGCGGGCCGCTGCGAGGCGGTTTCCCCGACCCGAACCTGCGCCCGCAGATCGTCGGGGTGTTCACCGACCTCAGCGGGCCGGCGCCGCCGCAGCTGAAACTCTCGGCGACCATCGACACCCGGTTCTCCACCACCCCGACCACCTTAAAGCTGCTGGCGATGGTCGGCGCCATCGTGGCCACCATGGTCGCGCTGATCGCGCTGTGGCGCCTCGACCAGCTGGACGGTCACCGGATGCGCCGCTGGATACCGGCGAACTGGCGCACGTTCACTCTGCTCGACGGCGTGATGATCTTCGCGTTCCTGCTGTGGCACGTGATCGGGGCCAACTCCTCGGACGACGGCTACATCCTGGGCATGGCCCGCGTCGCCGACCGGGCCGGTTACATGTCCAACTACTTCCGCTGGTTCGGCAGTCCGGAAGACCCGTTCGGCTGGTACTACAACCTGTTGGCGCTGATGACCCACGTCAGCGACGCCAGCATCTGGATGCGGCTGCCCGACCTGTTCGCCGGGCTGGTGTGCTGGCTGCTGCTGTCCCGCGAAGTGCTGCCCAGGCTCGGTCCGGCGGTGGCGGCCAGCAAACCCGCCAATTGGGCCGCAGCGATGGTGCTGCTGACCGCGTGGATGCCGTTCAACAACGGCCTGCGGCCGGAGGGCATCATCGCACTCGGCTCGCTGGTCACCTATGTGCTGATCGAGCGGTCGATGCGCTACAGCCGGTTGACCCCGGCGGCGCTGGCCATCATCACCGCGGCGTTCACCCTGGGTGTGCAACCCACCGGGCTGATCGCGGTAGCCGCACTGGTGGCCGGTGGCCGGCCGATCCTGCGGATCCTGGCCAAACGCCGGCGCATGGTCGGCGGCACCCTGCCGCTGCTGGCGCCGATGCTGGCCGCCGGCACCATCATCCTGACGGTGGTGTTCGCCGACCAGACGCTGTCAACGGTGTTGGAAGCCACCAGGGTTCGCAGCAAGATCGGACCGAGCCAGGCCTGGTACACCGAAAACCTGCGCTACTACTACCTGTTCCTGCCGACGGTGGACGGGTCGCTGTCGCGTCGGTTCGGGTTCCTGATCGCCGCGCTGTGTCTGTTCACCGGGGTATTTATCATGTTGCGCCGCAAGCGGATTCCCGGTGTGGCCCGCGGGCCGGCCTGGCGGCTGATGGGCGTCATTTTCGGCACCATGTTCTTCCTGATGTTCGCCCCCACCAAGTGGGTGCATCACTTCGGCCTGTTCGCTGCGGTGGGTGCCGCGATGGCCGGGTTGACGACGGTGCTGGTGTCGCCAACGGTGCTGCGCTGGTCGCGTAACCGGATGGCTTTCCTGGCTGCGGTGTTGTTTGTGGTGGCCCTGTCCTTCGCCACCACCAACGGGTGGTGGTATGTGTCCAGCTACGGCGTGCCGTTCAACAGCACCATGCCCAAGATCGCCGGAATCACCGTCAGCACAATGTTTTTCGTGCTGTTCGCGCTGGCCGCGGTGTACGCGGCATGGCTGCATTTCGCGCCCCGCGACAGCGGCGAGGGCAAGCTGGCCCGGTTGCTCACCACCGCTCCGGTGTCCCTGGCAGCCGGCTTCATGGTGCTGGTGTTCGTCGCGTCGATGGGCATCGGGATCGTGCGCCAGTACCCCACGTACTCCAACGGCTGGTCCAACCTGCGTGCCTTCACCGGCGGTTGCGGACTGGCCGACGACGTACTCGTCGAGCCGAATCCCAACGACGGTTTCATGACGCCGCTACCCGGCGACTACGGACCGTTGGGTCCGCTGGGTGGCACCGATCCCGTCGGCTTCTCGCCGAACGGGGTGCCCGAACACACCGTCGCCGAGGCGGTGGTGATGAAGCCCAACCAGCCCGGCACCGACCATGACTGGGACGCGCCCACCAAGCTCAAGACCCCCGGCATCAATGGTTCGACGGTGCCGTTGCCCTACCAACTCAATCCGGCGCAGGTGCCGCTGGCCGGCACCTACACCACCGGCGCCCAACAGCAGAGCAAACTCGCTTCGGCGTGGTACTCGCTACCCAGACCCGATGATGGTCATCCGCTGGTGGTGATCACCGCGGCGGGCAAGATCACCGGCAACAGCGTGCTGCACCACTACACCACCGGCCAGACGGTGGTGCTGGAGTACGCCCGTCCCGGCGCCGGCCCGCTGGTCCCGGCCGGGCGACTGGTGCCCGACGACCTGTACGGGGAGCAGCCCAAGGCGTGGCGCAACCTGCGGTTCGCCCGCGACAAGATGCCCGCCGACGCCATCGCGGTGCGGGTGGTGGCCGAGGACCTGTCACTGACCCCGGAGGACTGGATCGCCATCACTCCGCCGCGGGTGCCCGAACTGCGCTCCCTGCAGGAATACGTCGGCTCAACGCAGCCGGTGCTGCTGGACTGGGCGGTCGGGCTGGCGTTCCCCTGCCAGCAGCCGATGCTGCACACCAACGGCGTCACCGAGATCCCGCGGTTCCGCATCACCCCGGACTACAACGCCAAGAAGCTGGACACCGACACCTGGGAGGACGGCACCAACGGCGGCCTGCTCGGCATCACCGACCTGCTGCTCAACGCGCACGTGATGGCCACGTACCTGTCCCGGGACTGGGCGCGGGACTGGGGGTCGCTGCGCAAGTTCGACACTCTGGTCGACGCGCCGCCGGCACGGCTGGATCTGGGGGAGGCGACGCGCAGCGGGTTGTGGTCGCCGGGACAGATCCGGATCAAGCCGTAGCCCGGACTGATCCACCGAGCCTGTACTCAGGTCATGCGCCGTCCGCGTGTCGGCGCCGTGAATTCAGGCTCGGCGCCGTGGATTCAGGCTCAGCGCCAGACCAACGCGCCTAACGTCCCCGCGGGAGCGGCGGCGACTCGCCGACGACGGCGCCGGCCGCGTCCAGCGCCGCAGCCGGTAATACCCGTCAGCCTTGGCGCCTAACGGAATCGGTGTGTCGTAGCCGGTCCAGTCCACGGTGGCCACCTCCATCATCGCGTCACTCAGCGGCCCGTGCAGCAGTCGCCACCGCGCCACCCCGGTGGCGCCGTTCCAGCTGGCGCGGACGCCGCTGTCGGTGAAGATCAACTGCGGCGGGCCGACGGGGTCGCCCATCCAGACGTCGAGGAAGGCGCGATAGGTGCCATCCAGCAGCGTGGCGTCGTAGATCAGCTCCCCGGTCGGCCCGAACTCGGCGAGGTGTCCGGCGGTACCCCAACCGGAGAAGGTGTTGCCGCCGGGCAGTTGCTGCAGGTTGCCCATGGCGCCGGCGCTGAGGTTGCCGGGGTGTGGCTGGGCGCGGATCAGGCTGGCTTTGCGCGCGGCGAAGTCCAGGTGGATCCACTTGAGGCTGCTCGGGACCGATCCCCCGCCGGGTTGGGCGCGGCTACCTTCGAAGTGGTTGTCGAACAAGGTCAGCGTCTCCGCGTCCGGCATCTCGGCGTCGTGCTGGAAGGCGAACTCGACACCGTCGCCGAGTTCGAAACTCGAGTGCTTGCCGCCGAGTTGCCAGTTGATCGCCCCGGTGCGCGGGTCGACGTTGAATACGGTGGACAGCGCCCGCATGCTGAGCAGCAGGTTGCCCGCGGGATCCAGCGCGATCGAGTTCAGGTGGTAGGGGTCCAGCACTTGGCCGGCGGTGTATTTGGCGGGTGAATCGGCCACCGGCACGCGGCTGAGCGCGTCCCACCGGAACAGCGTCCGCTTGGACTCCACGTCGACCACTGCGGCGACGCAGTTGTAGATCCTGCCGTCTTTGGGACCGCCGATGGCGGTGAGGTCGGTGGTCACCTCCTGGTAGCAGCTGATCAGGGCATGGCCGTCCGGGGTGAGCCGAAATTCGTGAATGTCCGACGCGAGGTCTCCGCCGGGGGTGAGAGTGTCGATTACGTTGTAGTGCTCGTCGGCGATGTAGTTGACGCCGGCACCGTGGCTGCCGACTCGGGTGCCCTGCCACCAGGTGAGCACCGGCCGCCCCCGCCAGGTCTGCACCCGTAGGTTGCCCGCGGTCTGGTCGGGCGGCAGTTCACGGTGCCAGACCACCTTCCCGCTGCGATCGGCGACGACGAGCACCACGGTGCGGCCGGCTCGGGCGCCCGGGTCAGCGGCCGTGGTGCCGGCGACGAAGAACAGGTAGCCGGGTGCGCCGCCGGGCTTGTTCACGGTGACGGTGTAACCCAATGATCGGGCCGAGACCTCGGCGCCGCCGGGCGGCGGTGGCGTGGACGGTGTGGCCGTCGGCTCGTCCTGATCGGACCCGCACGCTGCGACGCTGCCGGCGGCCATGACGCCCGCCGCGACACCGAACCGCCGCCTCGATATCCCGTAGCGCACCCGGTCATTACACCAGGGGTGTTGATCGGGTCCGGATGTAACACTGGGCTGCATGTGGTCCGCTCGCCTGGTCATCGCCGCACTGGTGGGCTGCGTGTGCCTGGGTTGCGCCCCGCCGCCGCCGGCCGGCCCCGGTTCGGCCGCACGGTCGCGGTACGTGGCTTTGGGCGACTCGTTCGCGGCGGCGCCCGGCGTGCCGGAGCAGGCCGCACCGCTGCGCTGCCACAAATCGACCAACAATTACCCGGCCGTGTTGGCGCGACGGCTGCGTGCCGCCACATTTCGCGACGTCACCTGCAGCGGGGCGACGACCGACGACATCTACAGCCGGTCCCAGCAGACCGCCCAGGGTCCGGTCGACCGTCAGCTCGATGCCGTCGCCCCCGATACGGAACTGATCACGATCACGGTGGGCGCCAACGACGTCGGACTGGCGGGCGACGCGGAATCCTGCGAGGCGACCGGCGCGAATCCGAGTCCGTGTACCGGCAAGTTCGTCGTCGGCGACGTCGACCGCATCTCCGGTCTGATCAACGCCCAGATACCGGTATGGGCGGCGATGATCGACGCGGTGCGGACCCAGGCGCCCCGAGCGCGGATCATCCTCGTCGGATACGGGCTGTTGATGCGGGCCGGTGGTTGTTATCCCGAACAGCCCATCCTGCCGCACGACGCCAACTATCTGCAGGCCAAAATCGACGAACTCGGCGACCGGCAACGACGCCTCGCGGCGGAGAAAAGAATTGAATATTTCGACACCCGTCAACTTTCGGCCGGGCACGACATGTGCGCAGTGCCGGCCGAACGATACGTCGAGGGTTACGTGACCCGGAATCGGGCGGTGCCGCTACATCCCACCGCCCTGGGCGCCATGACGGTGGGGAATGTCCTTACCGATTATCTGGTGCTGTCCGAAAATCGTTAAATTGACGGACCCGGCAAAAAGCCACATTAAGTTAGTTTTGTAAAGCAAATTCCAGGGACCGTTTACCTATCGAAGCCGCAGTTCAGCGCCCTGATTTTGCTCGAAAAACGTTGAGATCCCACTGAATTGGATATGTGCGACGCCGGAAAATCAGGACCGCTGCCACAATTGCGCCGAACCGCCAGAAATTGCAGGATTGAACTGGACGAATCTGGTCAATAGATAAGTCCTGGATCGGGCTCATCGGGTACGACATGGTGGTGGCAAATTGCGCATACTGAACCGGTTGGGTTTTTCCGCCGCGACAATAACGATTCTGGGCGCTTCGCTCGTGTCGCTGGGGACAGGAACGGCGTCGGCCGCCTCACGCGTACCACTTAACCCTGACCTGCGTAATTGCGATTTCAGCCTCATCTCGACCGCCTTGATCAGGCCGAAGACAATACTCGGGCACGGCGTCGCCAACTTCAAAACCTCCGGGTCCACCACGGTCGCCGATATCGACATGGTGATCGCGACCGCTCCGGGCACACATTTCGACGTCGGCCTGATCCAGGCGCCGAGACCGTCGTCGGCTACCTGCGGTCCGGGCGACCCCGGCACCACATTCGCCGGTCTGGACACCGACGCATCGGGTCAGGGGCACGTGACCATCACCGCTCCCCTGCGACCCGGCACCACCGGCGTGTGGGTCATCGTCGAGACGGCGAATCCGCACGATCAGATACCAGGCGAGTTCTACACCAGCGAGTTCGTGTCACCCGTGTAGGCGGCGCCGGCGAGTTTCTGTAATACGGTCGCGGCATGACCGAATACGACCTCGAGGCCGTGGACCGGCTGCCGTTCTGGACACCGGAGAAGTCGCAGCGGTATCGGACCGAAAACTACAGCGGGGCAACCGGACTCAACTGGTATCTGACCGACCCCACGCTGCAGTTCACCATGGCGTACTACCTCACGCCGGACGAACTGGCGATCGCCGAGCCACACCTGGCGAGCATCGGCGCGCTGATGGGCGGCCCGGTGACCCGCTGGGCCGACGAAACCGACCGCAACCCGCCGCGGCTGGAACGTTACGACCGGTGGGGCCACGACGTCAGCCGGGTGGTCATGCCCGAATCGTTCCTGCAGTCCAAGCGGGCGGTGCTGGATGCCCAACGGGCACTGCGCACGGCCTCGCGTGGGGCGGGGTTCAATTCGTCGCTGCCGATGTTTGCCGCCAACTACTTGCTCGACCAGGCCGACATCGGCATGGGTTGCGCGCTGGGCACCGGCGGCGGGATGGTGCAGTCGCTGGTGGCCGCCTACGCGCCACCGGATGTGCGCGATCATGTGCTGGCCAAGTTCGACTCCGGTGAGTGGGCCGGCGAAACCGCGCAGTTGCTCACCGAACGCACCGGCGGCTCGGATCTGGGTGCGCTGGAGACCACCGCCCGCCGGGCCGGTGACGCCTGGCTGCTGAACGGTTTCAAGTGGTTCGCGTCGAACTGTGCCGGCGAGGCGTTCGTGGTGCTGGCCAAGCCCGACGGCGCACCCGACTCCAGCCGGGGCGTCGCCAACTTCCTGGTGCTGCGCACCCGTCGGGACGGTTCCCGCAACGGGGTCCGGGTGCGGCGACTGAAGGACAAACTCGGCACCCGGTCGGTGGCTTCGGGCGAGGTCGAGTTCGTCGACGCCGAGGCCTTCCTCCTGTCCGGGGAACCCGCCGACCACGCCGGCCCATCCGACGGCAAGGGCCTCGGCCGGATGATGGAGTTGACCAACGCGGCCCGCCTCGGCATCGCACTGTTCGCGCTCGGCAACGCGCGTCGCGCCCTGGTCGAATCCCTGTGCTACGCCACGCAGCGCCACGCCTTCGGCGGCCCGCTGATCGACAAGCCGCTGATGCGCCGCAAACTCGCCGAACTGATCGTCGATGTCGAAGCCGCTCAGGCGCTGGTGTTCGACGGCATCGGCGCCGCCAATCACCGCCAGCCCCGCCGCATCCGGCAGCGCATCGCGGTGCCGGTCACCAAACTGAAAGTCAGTCGGCTGGGCATCACCGCCGCCTCGGATGCCATCGAAATCCACGGCGGCAACGGCTACATCGAAACCTGGCCGGTGGCAAGGCTTTTGCGCGACGCGCAGGTCAACACCATCTGGGAGGGCCCGGACAACATCCTGTGCCTGGACGTGCGGCGCGGGATCGTGCAGACCCGCGCCCACGAAGCCCTGCTGACGCGGCTGCGCGACGCGGTGTCGGTGTCCGACGACGATGCGACGACGGGTCTGGTCGCCGAGCGGATCGACGACCTGGACGGCGCGATCACGGCGTGGGAGAAGTTGGACGCGCCGGTGGCCGAGGCGCGACTGTTCCCGCTCGCGCAGTTCATGGGTGACGTGTACGCGGGTGCGCTGCTCACCGAGCAGGCGGCCTGGGAACGGGAGACCCGCGGCGCCGAGCGCAAGGCACTGGTGGCGCGGTTGTACGCGCAGCGCTACCTGGCCGATCGAGGGCCGCTGCGTGGCCTCGACTCCGACACCGACGAAGCGCTGGACCGCTTCGACGAACTGGTGGACGGCGCCCTGGCACGCTGAGCCGTTGCCGGGTCCGGCATGTCGCTCAGCTGGGCAGCACAGCACCCACTGGCTGCTGCTCGGGCGAGGGCGAAGGCGAGGGCGAGGGCGAGGGCGCGCGCCGGGTCTGAACCGCTCGGGAGCGGACCACCTGCGGCCACCAGAACCACCGGCCCAGCAGCGCCGCGATAGCCGGCGTCATGAACGACCGGACGATGAGGATGTCCGACAGCAGCCCGATCATGATCGTGGTGCCGATCTGCCCGATGACGCGCAGATCGCTGCTCACCATCGCGCCCATGGTCACCGCGAACACCAGTCCGGCGGTGGTGACGACCCGGCCGGTGCCGGCCATCGATCTGATGATGCCCGTGTTGATGCCGGCACCGATTTCTTCCTGGAAGCGCGCCACCAGTAACAGGTTGTAATCGGAGCCGACCGCGAGCATGACGATCACGGCCATCGCAAGAACGAACCAGTTGAGCGGCATGTGCAGGATGTGTTGCCAGACAAGGACAGAAAGTCCACACGATGAGGCCAGCGAGAGCGTGACCGTGCCGATGATGACCGCGGCGGCCACGACGCTCTTGGTGATGGCCAGCATGATGATGAAGATCAGGCACAGCGACGCCACCACGACGATGAGCAGGTCGTAGGTCGAGCCGTCCCGAATGTCCTTGTAGGTGGAGGCGGTGCCGGCCAGGTAGAAGTCGGCCTCGGCCAAGGGAGTTCCCTTCACGGCTTCGGTCGCGGCCTGCATGATCGGGTCGATGTGTGAGATGCCCACAGCCGTTGCGGGGTCACCCTGGTGGGTGATGACGAACCGCGCCGCGTCACCGTCGGGCGACAGGAACAGGGTCAGACCGCGCTGGAAGTCCGGGTTTTCGAAGGCCTCCGGCGGCAGATAGAACGAGTCGTCGTTCTTGGCGTTATCGAATGCCTCGCCCATCACGGTTCCGTTGCGCGCCATCTTCTCCATCTGGGTGACCATCCCGGAGAAGCTGCTCGTCAGAGTTTGCGCAAGGTCTTTGACCAGTCGCATGGTCGCGATCATCGGAGCAACCTGGCTCAGCAGCTGCGGCTGGAGAGTGTCGAATTGCGCGAGACTGTCGGCGAAGCTCCCGAGGTCTTCGGTGAGCTTGTCGACGCCGTCGGTGGCGTCGTAGAGAGAGCGCAGCGACGAGCACACCGGGATGTTGAAACAGTGTCGGTCCCAATAGAAATAGTTGCGCACCGGCCGCCATACGTCATCGAAATCGGCGAGCCGGTCGCGCAATTCGTTGGCGGTTGCCCGCATCCGCTGGCTGCGCAGGTTCATCTCGTGGGTGGTGTCGGCAAGCTGGCGCTGCAAGCTTTCGGTGCGCTCAGTGATCTCGATCATCTGCTGCATCGCATCGGTCAACTTGGTCATGTCGGCCACCCGGTCTTTGAGCCCCTTCAGGTTCTGCTGCGTCATCGCGCTTTCCATGCCGATCTGGAACGGGATCGAGGTGTGGTCGATCGGTCCGCCCAGCGGCCGGGTGATGCTTTGCACGCGAGCGATACCGGGCAGGTGAAAGACGTTCTTGGCGATCCTGTCCAAAATCAGCATGTCAGTGGGATTCCGGAGGTCGTGATCGGCTTCGATCATGAGGACCTCCGGTTCCATGCGTGCCTGCGCGAAATGGCGGTCCGCCGCGCGGTAGCCGACACTGGACGGCGCCGCCCCGGGGATGTAATAGCGGTCGTTGTAGTTGGTCTCGTATTTCGGCAGCGCGAGCAGTCCGACCATCAACATCAGCACCGTCGCCACCAGAACCGGCCCGGGCCAGCGGACCACGATGGTGCCCACCCGGCGCCACCAGCGGGTCCGGTTCGTCGTTCTGGATTCGAATGCCCCGAAGCGGCTGGCTATCCAGACCACGGCGGGAGCCAGCGTCAACGACGCCACCACCGCTACCAGCAGCCCGATCGAGCAAGGCCATCCGAGGCTCTGAAAGTAGGGCAGCCTGGCCAGGCTCAGGCAGAACAGTGCTCCGGCGACCGTGGTGCCCGATCCCAAGATCACGTAGACAGTCCCGCGAAACATGCTGTGATAGGCCGCTTCTCGGTCCGCGCCGGCAGCCCTGGCCTCCTGATAGCGCCCGACCAGGAAGATGACGTAGTCGGTGGCGGCGGCGATCGCCACCGGGATGAGCAGACTGGTCGCGAACGTGGTGAGGGCGAAGAATTTATTGCTGGCCAGCACAGCAATGACGCCGGTGACCGCCGCCAGTTCGATGCCGACCGTCGCGAGTATCAGCACGACGGTGGAAATGGAACGGTAGACCAGCAGCAGCATGATCGCGATGACCACGACGGTCGCGATGGTGATCTTCTGCAGGCTGCGGTCTCCGTACGCGTCCAGATCGACCGACAGCGGAGCCGGACCTGTCACGTAAGCCCGCAGCCCCGGCGGCGGCGGTAGGCCGTCCACGATTTCGCGGACGGCCAGGATGGAATCCCGGGCCCGCGATCCACCGATATCGCCGGCCAGATACAGCTGCGCATAGGCGGCTTTGCCGTCGACGCTCTGCGAACCCGCGGCAGTCAGCCGGTCGGCCCAGAAGTTGTCGATGTGTTCGACGTGAACACGGTCCTGCGACAGTCTGGCAATCAACCGGTCGTAGAACCGGTGCGCTTCGTCGCCCAGCTTCTGCTGGCCCTCGATCACGACCATAGCGGTTGCGTCGGAATCGAATTGGCGGAAATCCCTGCCGATGCGCTTCATGGCGATCATAGACGGTGCGTCGGGGGGATTCAGCGACACCGACTCCGTCTTGGACAGCTCCTGCAACTCGGGTGCCACGACGTTGGCGACAGCGGTCAGGGCGATCCAGAACAACACCACCGGCACGGCAAACCGGCGAAGGATCCGCGCGAAGGCATCCAGTCGGCCGGGCGAACCGTCGCCGCTCACGCCGATTTCACCAGGCAACTGGCCTGAGCGTGATGAGCTGAGACCATCTGTTGATCTCGAATCTGACCATTGACCGTGATGCGACAACCGAGGTTGTCACTGTCCCCCTGCGCGACCACATTGGCCACCACCGCGGTCAAGGTGGTCACGATCGGCAACGACCACGGCAACGTCGCGTCGTCGACCTCATGTGAGTGGCCGCTGGCATCCAGATAGTTGACCGTCACGGTTCGCCCTGTCGGACCGAGGATTTCATACAGCACGTGTTTCTGGTTGAACTCGACGATTGCGTCGACGTCGCCGGCGTTCGAGACGCGGTGCTGCGACCCGAAAACACCGTGCAACCGAAGGACCGTAGCCGTCCCGGCGACCGCCACCAGCACCACAACGATCGGTATCCACATGCGTCGGAGGAAGCGGATCATCGAGGCCCCTATCGATAACTACACGTAACCACTCGTGCGCTGCGCGGACGAATCACGACTCCGGACGATCCTTTATACGCAAAACAACCGTGAAATGTTGCGCATTGGCGCAGGGACCTAAATCATTTGTTTCTCGGCGAAAGAGATACGAATCCATGCTGAAGCTCGTACAGTCCTTCATGCTTGCACGGACGGCAATCCAACCGACCAGATTGGATGGGTGAGTGGCATACAGGAGTAGGCGTCTCAGGTTCGGTTTCCCCCAAACCGGCTTCGACGGTGCGGGTTTCGACGGTGGACGGCTGCCCGACACCGGGCACTGGTCGTGACCGGCAACGTCGGGTCTGCCGCCGCGGCCCCGGACCGCCCGCGTGCCGGCAACGAGCGTCAGAGTTCGCGACTCGGTATTCATCCGCGCGCCGAACGAGATAGCCGATTGGCCAGTATGCGGTCCTACGAAGCAGGTAATAGGCTGCCGTTCTTTCGGCTGATGGAATCCACCCCGGGTGCCACGTCCACCATCGGGGGAAAGTCCCGGATCATGCTCGGCTCGAACAATGCGCTGGGCCTGGGCGGTGACCCCCGCTTGATCGAAGCCGCGAACCGGGCGACGGTGAAGTACGGCTCCTCGTGCGGCGGTGCCCCGCCCTTCTGCGGCACGCTGGGCGTCAAGGTCGAGCTGGAAGAAGTGCTGGCCGACTGGTACGGCACCGAAGCGGCGCTTGTCTACAACAGCGGCTTTCTGGCCAACGTCGGTGCGATCACCGCGCTGGTCGGTGCCACCGATCTGGTGTATCCGGACAGTGAGGCGCACACCTCTATTCACGCCGGTATCCGCTTGTCCGGAGCCAGTTCCCGGTTCTTCGACCACAACGACCTGGGTTCGCTGGAGAAGAACCTCATTCGCACCGCGGACCGCGGCGGAACGAAGATGATCGCGATCGACGGCTTGTACTCCATGCGTGGCGATGTGGCGCCGATGGCAGAACTCGTCGCCCTGGCCGACCGGTACAACGTCGGACTCTTCGTCGACGAAGCGCACAGCCTCGGTGTCTTCGGGCCACGGCGCACCGGCATCGCCGAGGAGTACGGCTGCCTGGCAGACGTCGACGTGGTGATGGGCAGCATGTCGAAGGCGATCTCGTCCACCGGTGGTTTCATTGCCGGCTCACGCGACCTGATCGATTTCCTCCGATTGCACTCCAGCTCACACACATTCACCGCCACAGCCGCCCCGGCGGCGCTGGCGGCGAGCCTGGCCGCAGTGGAGATCATTCGCAGCCCGGAAGGCGCCCAGCGCGCCGAGGCTGTCCTGGCCAACGCCCGTCGGCTGCGCGACGGCCTGATGTCGCACGGCCTGTCGGCGGGCAGCAGCATCACGTTGTCGGACGGGTCGCAGGCGGTGGCGCCACACGTCTCGGTCTGGATCGGTCGCGAGGACCACGCCATCGCGGCGTGGAACGAGGTGTACGACAACGGCCTCTTCTGTGCGCTCGCGGTCGCCCCGGCCGTGGGCGAAAACGACAGCCTGCTGCGCTGCAGCGTGTCGGCGGCGCACTCGCCCGCTCAGATCGACCAGGCGGTAGCTGTCATCGCCGCGGCGGTACTCGGCGCCACGAGTTAGGAACCTGGAGCTGACATGAGCAGATTCACCGACCAGATCGGTGTGGTGGCAGCACATTCCACAACTGGATTGCGTTCCGGCACCGTGACCGATCTGAGGTTCACGAGCTGGCGCGATATCCATCGCACGGCAGGCAACGTGGCGGGCATGCTGGCCGCCGCAGGGGTGACGCACGGCAGCAGGGTCAGCGTGCTGGCTGCCGACCCGCTCGACGTCGCCGCCATCCTGCAGGGCGTCTGGCGACTCGGCGCCGCGGTGACCATGCTGCAGCAGCCGACTTCCCAAGCCGGCCTCGCCGACTGGCACGCCGGTATGGAACGTGCCTTGAGCATGCTCGACTCCCAGTGCGTGCTCGTCGGCGAACCTTTCGGCATGGCTGCCGCGACGCTGCGTGCGGCGGGCTTCCGGGTGGTCGAGATACCGCCGCAATGGCCGGATTTCGAATTCCGCGACGAAGACGGCCTACCCGGCGAGGACGACATCGGCCTCTACCAGCTCACCTCCGGTTCCACCGGTGAACCGAAAGCTGTTGCCATCACCCATCGCAACCTGTACGCGAATATCGCGTCGATGGTGGCTGAGGTGAAGTTGGATGCACAGTCCGACACCACCGTGAGCTGGCTGCCGCTGTCGCACGACATGGGTCTGATCGCCTACCTGCTGGCGCCGATGTTCTTCGGCACCCACGCCGTCATCCTGCCGCCGACCGAGTTTGTGAGATCGCCGTTGAACTGGCTACGGGTCGCGAGCGAGCAGCGGGCCACCGTCACTGCGGCACCGAACTTCGCCTACCTCATCGCCAGTCGCCGACTGAACGCCGTTCCGGACGGTACCTACGATTTGAGCAGCCTGCGCTGCGTCGTCACCGGGGCGGAACCGATCGACCCCGAGACCATGGTGGAGTTCGCGCGGCAAGCGGGACGCTTCGGCATGCCCGCCTCGGCGGTCGGAGCAGCCTACGGGCTCGCCGAAGCCACAGTGGCGGTGTCATTTTCGCCGGTCGACGAACCGCTGTCCTACGACACGGTGTCCTCCGAAGAGCTGGAGAATCGTGGGCTGGCCGTACCGGCGGATGCCGGTGACACCGCGACCAAGCGACTGGCGGTGCTGGGACCACCGATCAGCGGTATGGAGGTCCGGATCGCCGGCGCGGCCGGGACCGCGCGGCAACCGCGCGAGATGGGCGAGATCGCGATCCGCAGCGAGTCCGTCACGCGGCACTATCTCACCGTGGCCGGTGAAGTCGCCGCGGTGGACGACGACGGCTGGTTCCACACCGGTGATCTCGGCTACCTGACCGAGGACGGCCAGATCGTGGTGTGCGGCCGGCTCAAAAACGTCATCATCGTCGCCGGGCGCAACATCTTTCCCGCCGACATCGAGCGTCTCACCGCATCGGCCGAAGGCGTCCGACGCGGCGGCGTCGTCGCGTTCGGCGTGACGCTGCCCGACCGGCGGGAGGAGATCCGGATCGTCGCCGAGACCGTCGCGGACTACCCCGAGGACATCTGTCAGAACATTCGTCGGCAGATCACTCAACGAGTGCGCGGCGCAACGGGTTTGAGCCCCACGGTGCTGCTGGTCGGCAAGGGTCGGGTACCTAAGACACCGTCGGGCAAGATCCGCCACGTCGCCGCCCGGGAAATGTTCGGAGAGGTCGTACCGCTATGAGTGTGCTGGAACAACAGATCATTTCGGTGGTGGCATCGCTGGCCCCGGACCGCCTGGCGCCGGTGACGATCGATTCGCACCTCGTCGACGATCTGGGCTACGACTCGCCCCGCAAGATGGAACTCGTTGCCACGCTGGAGAACCACTTGCAGACCCCGCTGGAAGAACCCGATGCCCCCATCGAGACAGTGCGCGAGGTTGTCGACTGGGTGTCGCTGCACATCAACGGCGCGCGTTCATCGGGCTGATCGACCCCCTAGATCGGGATCAGGCCGTGCTTGCGCGCCAGCCGCGCCCAATTCTGCTTGTCCCGCAACAGGTGTAGCGACCGGCGCAGCAACAGCCGCGTCTGGTGCGGGTCGATCACCGCATCGATGAAGCCGCGTTCGGCCGCCGTCCACGGAATCGCCATGTTGAGGTTGTAGCCCTCGATGAAGTCCTTCTTGATCTGCTGCGCCTCGGGCGTGGTGGGGTCGGGGAAGCGCTTCATCAGCAACTGCGCGGCGCCCTCGGCGCCGATCACCGCGATGCGCGCGGTGGGCCAGGCGTAGTTGAAATCGGCGGTCAGCTGCCGCGAGCCCATCACCGCGTACGCGCCGCCGTAGGACTTGCGGATCGTGATGGTCACCTTCGGCACGTCGGCCTCCACCACGGAGTACAGGAACCGGCCGCCGCGCTTGATGATGCCCCGTTTCTCCTCCTCGGCGCCGGGCAGGAAACCGGGGGTGTCCACCACGAACACCAGCGGCAGCTGGAAGGAGTCACAGAACCGGATGAACCGCGCCGCCTTGTCCGAGGCCTCGTTGTCGATCGCGCCGGACAGGTGCATGGGCTGGTTGGCGATCACGCCGATCGGGCGACCGTCCACCCGGGCGAACCCGGTGATGATGGCCGGCCCGTGCTGGGCCGCGACGTCCAGGAAGTCGCCGTCGTCGAAGATCCGCAGCAGGATCTCGTGCATGTCGTAGGCCATGTTGTCCGAGTCCGGCACGATCGCGTCGAGCTCGAGGTCGGTCGAGGTGACCTCCGGTTCCAGCCCGGGATTGATCACCGGCGGATTGTCGAAGCAGTTGGACGGCAGGAACGACAGGAACTCCCGCACATACTGGAACGCCTCGGCCTCGGAGTTCACGACCTGGTGAATGTTGCCGTACCGGGCCTGCGCGTCGGAGCCGCCGAGCTCGTCGAGGGTGACGTCCTCCCCGGTCACTTCGCGGATCACGTCCGGCCCGGTCACGAAGAAGTAGCCCTGGTCGCGCACCGAGACCAGCAGGTCGTCCTGGATGGGCGAATAGACCGCTCCCCCAGCGCATTTGCCGAAGATGAGGGAGATCTGCGGCACCACCCCGGACAGCGCCTCATGCCGCTGGCCGAGCTCGGCGTACCAGGCCAGCGAGGTGACCGCATCCTGGATCCGGGCGCCGCCGGAGTCCTGGATCCCGATGATCGGGCAGCCGACCATCGCGCACCACTCCATCAGCCGGGCGACCTTGCGGCCGAACATCTCCCCGACCGTGCCCTGGAACACGGTCTGGTCGTGCGAGAACACCCCGACCGGGCGACCGTCGATCAGCGCGTGTCCGGTGACCACACCGTCGCCGTACAGGGCGTTGGGATCGCCCGGGGTCTTGCACAGCGCGCCGATCTCGAAGAACGTCCCCGGATCGACCAGGGCATGCACCCGGGCGCGGGCGCTGGGGATGCCCTTCTTGTCCCGCTTGGCCACGGCCTGCTCGCCGCCGGGTTCCTTGGCCAGCTCCAGCCGTTGGTGCAGTTCCGCCAACTTCTCCGCGGTCGTGTGTATCACCGGAGTCGGTTCTGTACCCGTCACTACGCGCCTACCTTGCTCGTCCGGCTGGATCTCGTCAGATCTCTTTCAGGGCGCGACTCATGTGCTCGCCCACCTTGGCGATGATCGGTTCGTCGATGGCCTGAATGTGCTCGCCACCGATCGGCACGACCTCGAGGTCGGAAACGAACTCGCCCCAGCCGCCGTCTGGTTTGCGGACGGCATACCGCGGCTCGAACATGATCGCGTCGTCATGGTAACGATCGGCCATGTAGAGCGTGACGTGGCCGTCGAAAGGCTGGATCTCCGCGGTGTCGATCGCGCGGTTGTCCAGGTACGACGTGCGCTGGTGCTCGATGATCCCGGCCGGGATCTGCACGCCGCTCTGGCTGATGGCTTCGAGCACGAACCGCACCTGGCCGTCGTCGTCGAGTTCCTCGAGGTGCTCGTAAGGGATCGCCGGGATGGTGACGTTGAACGTCTTCTCGGCGAATTTGGCGTAGCGGTCCCAGCGCTTGCGGACCTCTTCCTTGGTCTGCGGGATCTCCTCACCGGCGCGCACCGCGTCGATCAGACCCACGAATCGGACGTCCTTGCCCGCCCGTTTGAGCCCGATCGCGCACGCGTAGGCCAGCACCCCGCCCAGCGACCAGCCGACCAGAATGTAGGGCCCGTCGCCCTGCATCTCGATCAGCTTCGGCACGTACTGCGCGGCACGCTCTTCGATGGACCCTTCGACGCGCTCGAACCCGTACATGGGGGTGTCGGGAGGTAGCCGGTTCAGCAGCGGCTCGTAGACCACGGTGGAGCCTCCGGCCGGGTGGAAGACGAACACCGGCGGGGTGGAGCTGCCCTCGGGCCGCGCGCGCAGGGTGCGCACGAAGCCGTCGATGACCCCGGCCTCGAGGTAGTTACGCACCTTGTCGGCGAGCTCTTCGATGTTCGCCGAGCTCAGCACGTCCTCGACGGTGATCGGGCCTTCGGCCCGCTCGGACAGCCGCTGCGCCATCTTGGCCGCTTTGTCCTCGTCGAGCTTGGGCAGCGGGTTGAAGATGCCGCCCGCGGACTTGCCGGTGACGATCGCCCACGTGGCGAAGGTGACCCGCTCGGCGGCGTCGCGCGGCGGCACGTCGGAGTTCAGTGCTTTGGCGACGGCTTCCTGGCTCAGCGCCTCCGACACCGCGGCCACGTTCGCACCCTTCGGTCCCGACGGGTCGGTCGGGGGCGGCGGGATGGGCACATCCGACGGCGGCGGGACCGATGCGGCCTCGGCCTGGGTCGCGGGCTCGGCCTGGGGCGCGGGCTCGGCCTGCGTCTCGGGCTCGGCCTGCGGATCCGGCGCGGGCGCGGTCACCGACATCGGCGTCGCGCCGCTGAGCATCTCAGCCTGCGCCCGGGCGATCTCCTCGGCCGTCTGCGACTTCTGATGCTCGTGCAGCGCCGCGACCTCTTCGCGGTGCTCGATCGCGTACTCGATCAGCTTCTCGACGTTGTACAGGTTGGCGTCGCGCACCGCCGTCAGCTGGATCGGCGGCAGGTCGAAGTCGTACTCGACGCGGTTCTTGATCCGCACCGCCATCAGCGAGTCCAGGCCGAGCTCGATCAGCGGCACCTCCCACGGCAGGTCCTCGGGCTCGTAACCCATGGCCGCCGCCACGATGGTGCCGAGGCGTTCGGCGATGGTCTCCCCGGAATCCGGCGACCACCGGCCCACGGTCGACGGCAGGTACCGGTTGGTCAGGCTGTCCGTCAGCGTCTCGGCGTCCTCGTCGGCCGGCGCCTCCGGGACCGCGGTCTCGGCGGCCACCACGGCCGTGCCCGCGCCGACCGCCGCGGGCAGTACCGACTGCGCACCGCCGCGGGTCACCAACGCGTCGTAGACCAGCGTGAACGACTCGTCGATCCGGGCGTGCACCTGCACCGAGGCACCGCCGGGATGGCGGGTCAACGTCGTCACCAACCGGGCACCCGGACCGGGTACCGCACGCTGCTCCGAGGCGGTCAGTTGCGCATCCGGCAGCACCGCCGTCGCGGCGGATCGCACCAGCGCGGCCAGATCCGTCGTGTCGCGCGGCGCGTACTCCCAGACGTGCCGACCGTCGGGCAGCGCGACGTGGTTGCCCGGCATCAGCACCGAACTGTCGCCGGCGAAGTGCGCGTCCAGCCAGTGTTCCTTGCGCTTGAACCGCGTCGGGGGGATGTTGGCGAAGTCGTCGGGTCCGGCGGGCCCGGCCGGCCGCGGGAACAGGGTGCGCACGTCCAGGTCGTGGCCGTACACGTAGAGCTGGGCCATGGCCGAGATCATCGACTCGACCTCGTCCTGCTTGCGGGCCAGCGTCGCGATCAGCTGGGCGTCGTGCAGACCCGCCGCGGCGGTGGTCAGCCCGATCTGCATCAGCGCGACCGGGTTGGGGGCCAGTTCCAGGAAGGTGGTGAACCCGCTGTCCACGGCGTTGCGGATGCCGTGGGTGAAGTACACCGAGTGCCGCATCCCCTTCATCCAGTACGCGACGTCGTGCACGGGTTCGCCGCCGGGCTTGATGAAGGTGCCCTCGTGCACGGTGGAGAAGATGCCGACGGTCGGCGACATCGGCGTGATGCCCTGCAGCTCCGCGGCGAACTCACCGAGCAGCGGATCCATCTGGGAGGTATGGCCCGCACCCTTGGTCTGCAGCTTGCGGGCGAACCGGCCCTCGGCTTCCGCCCGGGCGACGATCTCGTCGATCTGCTCGGGCGGGCCGCCGATCACGGTCTGGCTGGGGGCGGCGTAGACGCACACCTCCAGGCCGGGGAAGTCGGCAAACACCGTCTTGAGCTCGTCGGCGGAGTATTCGACGATCGCCATGAACCGGATGTACTCGCCGAACAGCATCGCCTCGCCCTCGCCCATCAGGTGCGAGCGCGAACAGATCACCCGGGTGGCATCCGCCAGCGACAGACCGCCGGCGAAGTAGGCCGACGCGGGCTCGCCCAGCGACTGGCCCACCACCGCGGCGGGCTTGGCGCCGTGGTGCTTGAGCAGCTCACCCAGCGCGATCTGGATCGCGAAGATGGTGACGTTGCTGGTCTCGATGCCGTACTCGTGCGAGTCGTCCAGGATCAACTCGAGCACCGAGTAACCGCGCTCGTCCTGGATCAGTGCGTCGACCTTCTCGATCCATTGGGCGAACACCTCGTTGCGCAGGTACAGGCTCTTGGCCATCTTGCGGTGCTGCGCACCGAAACCGGCCATCGCCCACACCGGACCGTTGGTCACCGGCCCGTCGGCGCTGAACACGTTCGGCTTCTGTTTGCCTTCGGCGACCGCGCGCATGCCCTGGATCGCCTCGTCGTGGTTGCGGGCCAGCACCACAGCCCGGGACCGCCCGTGGTTGCGCCGCGACAGCGCACGACCGATGGACTCCAGCGACGACGCCTGGCCCTCGGGCGATTCCATCCAGTCGGCCAGTTCGGCGGCGGCCGCCTTCTTGCGCGAGGTCAGGAACGCCGACACCACCAGTGGATAGAGCGGCTCCGGAAGGTCTTGTGCCGCAAGCTCTTCCAGCGCGGCCGCCTTGAGCGCCAGCGCTTCCTCGGTGATGCCCGGCAGTTCGTACTCCACCTCGGCGGCCGACGTTTCGTCGGAGATGATCTCGCCGAACTCGTCGAAACGCAGCGCGTGACCCTCACCTTCGGCGAGGTCGCCGCCGGCGGAGACGACGGGAACCTGGGGCGCGGCCGGCTCCGGCTCGCGCGACTCCCGTTCCATCACGTCGCGGGGCAGGACTTCGCGCACCACCAGGTGCGCGTTGGCGCCGCCGAAGCCGAAGCTGGACACCCCGGCCAGGGCATACCCGCCGTACCGCGGCCAGTCGGTCGCGGTGTCGACGAACTTCAACCGCATCCCGTCGAAGTCGATGTACGGGCTGGGACCGGCGAAGTTGATCGACGGCGGCAGTTTGTCGTGCTGCAACGCGAGCACGACCTTGGCCATGCTGGCCGCACCGGCCGCCGACTCCAGGTGTCCCACATTGGTTTTGATCGCACCCAACAGGGCCGGACGGTCCGCCGGACGTCCCCGGCCGACGACCCGGCCCAGCGCCTCGGCCTCGATGGGGTCGCCCAGGATGGTGCCGGTGCCGTGCGCCTCGATGTAGTCGACGGTGCGCGGATCGATGCCCGCGTCCTTGTATGCGCGGCGCAGCACGTCTGCCTGCGCGTCCTGGTTCGGCGCGATCAGACCGTTGGACCGGCCGTCGTGGTTGACCGCGCTGCCGGCGATGACGGCCAGGATCTGGTCACCGTCGCGGCGGGCGTCGTCGACCCGCTTGAGCACCAGCATGCCGCCGCCCTCGGACCGGGTGTAACCGTCGGCGTCGGCGGAGAACGACTTGATCTTGCCGTCGGGCGCCAGCACCGCGCCGATCTCGTCGAAGCCGAGCGTCACCGCGGGGGTGATCAGTGCGTTGACACCTCCGGCGACGACGACGTCCGCCTCACCGTTGCGCAGCGCCTGCACGCCCTGGTGCATGGCCACCAGCGAACTCGAGCAGGCGGTGTCGACGCTGACCGAGGGGCCGCGGAAGTCGTAGAAGTACGACACCCGGTTGGCGATGATCGCACTCGAGTTACCGGTGATCGCGTAGGGGTGGGCGACGGTCGGGTCCGAGATGGCCAGGAAGCCGTAGTCGTTGTTGGAGACGCCGACGTACACGCCGACGGACTCGCCGCGCAGGCTGGACGCCGGGATGCGGGCGTGCTCGAGCGCCTCCCAGGTCAGTTCCAGCGCCATCCGCTGCTGCGGGTCGATGTTGTCGGCTTCGGTCTTGGCGACGGCGAAGAATTCGGAGTCAAAGCCCTTGATGTCCTTGAGGTAGCCGCCGCGGGTGCGCGCCTTGCCGATGCGCTCGGCCAGCCGAGGCTCCTCCAGGAACTCCGACCAGCGGCCCTCGGGCAGGTCGGTGATGGCGTCGCGGCCCTCCATCAGCGCCGCCCAGGTCTCGTCGGGCGAGTTCATGTCGCCGGGCAGCCGGGTGGCCAGACCCACGATCGCGATGTCGACGCGCTCGGCGGGTCCGTTACGCGTCCAGTCCGCGTCGTCGCCGCCCTGGTCCGCGGTCTCGGGCTCGCCTTCGATGATCCGGGTCGCCAGCGACTCGATAGTGGGGTGCTGGAATGCGACCGCGACCGACAAAGTGACACCGGTCAGGTCTTCGATGTCGGCGGCCATGGCGACGGCGTCGCGCGAGGCCAGCCCCAGCTCCACCATCGGCACCGACTCGTCGATGTCGTCGGGAGACTTCCCGACGGCCCTGCCCACCCATTCGCGCAACCAGCGGCGCATTTCGGGGACGGTCATTCCTGCGGCAGGCGTGTTCTCCTGAGACTCGTTCAGATCAGACATGGCTACCTTCAGTCGGAGGTGGCGAACGCCGTCGGCGATCCGACGCCGCTGCGCAGGCTGCCGTCCAGGTAGGCGGTGCGGCACGCGCGGCGACCGATCTTGCCGCTCGAGGTTCGGGGGATGGTTCCGGCCGATACCAGCAGCAGGTCACGCACGGTCACGCCGTGGCGCACCGCGATGGCCGCCCGGATGTCGTCGGCGATGGGCTGGTAGTCGAGCTTGTGCGTCCCGGCGGCACGCTCCGCGACGATCACCAGCTGCTCGGAGGTGTCCTCGGGGTCGGCGGTCAGGCCGGTGTGCGGGTCGTCGAACACTTTCTGTGGCAGCTGGTTGGCGGGGACGGAGAACGCGGCCACGTAGCCGGTCCGCAACGCCTTGCTGGCCTCCTGCGCGGAGTACTCGAGGTCCTGCGGGTAGTGGTTGCGGCCGTCGATGATGACCAGGTCCTTGATCCGGCCCGCGATATAGAGGTGCCCGTTGTGGTAGGTGCCGTAGTCGCCGGTGCGTACCCAGAGCCCGTCGTCGGCGGCGCCCTCGGCGTGGGACTGGCTGATCCGCGACTTCAGGATGTTCTTGAACGTCTCGGTGGTCTCGGCTTCCTTGTTCCAGTAGCCGATGCCCAGGTTCTGGCCGTGCAGCCAGATCTCGCCAATCTGGCCGTCCGGCAGCTCACTGGCGGTGTCGGTGTCGACGATCACCGCCCACTCGTCGACGCCGACCTTGCCCGCGGACACCTGGGCGACGGCGCTGGGAGCGTCGGGAGACACCTCGACGAAGCGCTGGTTGTTCAGCTCGTCACGGTCGACGTGGATGATCGTCGGCGGCTCGTCGCTGGGGGTGGTGGAGACGAACAGCGTCGCCTCGGCCAGGCCGTAAGAGGGTTTGACGGCGGTCTCGGGCAATCCGTACGGCCGGAAGGCGTCGTAGAACTTGCGCATCGACGCCGGCGACACCGGTTCGCTGCCGTTCAGGATCGCCTTGACGTTGCTCAGGTCCAGCGGCGGTTCGCCTTCCTTCGGCAGCCCGCGGACCGCGGCGTGCTCGAACGCGAAGTTCGGTGCGGCCGAGAAAACACCGCCGGTCTCACCGGGCTTGCGGGCGAGTTCGCGGATCCAGCGGCCGGGACGCCGCACGAATGCGGCCGGCGTCATGAAGGTGAAGCTCTGCCCCAGCACCGGCGCGCACAGCGCGGTGATCAAGCCCATGTCGTGGAAGAACGGCAGCCAGCTCAGACCGCGGTCGCCTTCTTCGCCTTCCAGGGCGACCAGCGTCTGCAGCACGTTGGTCGGCAGGTTCAGGTGGGTGATCTGCACACCGGTCGGGGTGCGGGTGGAACCGGAGGTGTACTGCAGGTACGCGATGGTGGTCTCGTCGGCCTCGGTCTCCTGCCAGGTGGCGGCGACCTCGTTCGGCACCGCATCGACGGCGATGACGCGGGGCCGTTCCTTGGCCGACCGGGCCCGAATGAACTTGCGCACTCCTTCGGCGGCGTCGGTGGTGGTGAGGATGGTCGAGGGGGTGCAGTCGTCCAGCACCGCGTGCAACCGGCCGACGTGCCCGGGCTCGGCCGGGTCGAACAGCGGTACCGCGATGCGGCCCGAGTACAGCGCGCCGAAGAACGCGATCAGATAGTCCAGGTTCTGCGGGCAGAGGATGGCGATGCGGTCACCGGGCTGGGTGACCTGTTGCAGCCGGGCCCCGACGGCGCGGTTACGGGCACTGAACTCCGACCACAAGATGTCGCGTTCGACGCCGTCGCGCTCGGTGGAGTAGTCCAGGAAGCGGTACGCGAGCTTGTCGCCGCGCACTTTGGCCCACTTCTCGACGTGCCGAACCAGGTTGGTGTTCTGGGGGAACCTGATCTTGCCGTTCACTACGAAGGGGTTGTGGTACGCCATGCCGCACTCTCCTGTCGAAAACCTTCTAAGGTCGGCCAAGCCGACGAACTGTTCTCGGCCAACTACGCCGACTATCGCTACGCGCGCGGGCCGGCACCGACTGACGCTTGGGCGCTCGTCGTTGCCAACTCTGACCCGATCGGGTCAACCACATGCTCTTAATTTTCTCTTAATGTTAAGGGGCGGCGCACAGCTGACCAAATCACAAGGTACGCCTTATCCTGCTCGGTGCCGCCGCACTAGAGAGTGTGTCTAACTGCCCGCCGTGCGGGACCGGTCAGCCGTGCTTGGGATGGGGTGCTTTGTCCAGCACACCCTGCGCCCAGTTCAACGTCCACTGGGTGGCCGACAGACCGTCGGAACTCCAGAAATCGGTGGTGGCGTACATCGCGTGGACGGGCTGCCCGGCGCCGCCGGCCAGCGTATTCAGCGTGGTCGGGAGGTTGGCCGGGCTGAACGCCTCCTTCGGCGCCGCGCAGATCAGATCGCCCTGAGCGCAGATCTCATTGGTCCGGGCGTTGAGTGCACCGAAGCCGCCGGGCCGCGCACCGGTCATGGTCAGGCCGAGCCCGGCCAGCACCGGGACCTCGTGCAGGGTGACCTCGGCGCCCACCCCCGGTGGGGTGGGCGGAATGTTGTTGCCAACATCACCCTGACGCCGGCCGTCGGCGATCAACGTCACACCCAGGACCAGGTCCTCGTCGACGGGTCCCAGCCCGTTGCCGATGTCGCCGGCCACGTCGCCGGCAATCACCGCGCCCTGCGAGAAGCCGATCAACACATAACTGGTCAGCGGGCATCTGTTGTTCATGTCGGTCAGCGCCTTGACCGTCGCGCGGGTGCCTTCGGCGCGGCTGTCGTTGTAGGTCATCTGACCGTCGTTGCTGAGCGGATTGCGGAACTGCGCCGTGTACGGGACGGTGTACGCCTGCACCCGGCCGGCCGGGAGCTGCTGGCTGATCGGGCCGGTCACGTTGAGCAGCAACGCCCGCGGAAACTGCACCGGGTTCAGCGGGTCATCGGTCGGCCACGATTCCCAGGTGCCCGGCACCGACACCAGCTGCACGTCGGGGCACGACGCGTCCTGCGTGGCGGGCCGGGGTTTGCGGTGCTGGGAGGTCGTCGGACCGGTCGGCAGCACGCCGGGCGGGACGGCGCTGGGCGCGGTGTCCCGATGCCGCAGCAGCATCACCCCGGCCACGATGACCAGCGCCACCACCAATGCCATCGAACCCGCCGCCAACCAGGCAAGGCGGCGGTGTCGGCGGCGGCGGGCAGCGTTGTTGGCCATGTTCTCCTGCTAACAGAGTCCGGGTCGGGGCTGGGTGAGTCTGCGCGCGGCATGCGCAGCGTCGCGCTCTACCAGTCACCCGCGCGGCGTGCGGAACGACCGCCCTCCGCCGCGCTCCCTACACGGTACCGGCTGCCCTACGGCCCGAAGATCGTCAGCGAATGGCGCCGACGATGTCGCCGGACATGGCGCCCAGCTGGCCCGCCCAGGAGCCCCATCCGTTGTCGCCGCCGCCCGGGAAGTCGAAGTGCCCGTTGTGGCCGCCGACCTCGCGGTAGTGCTGGTAGAAAGACCGGCTGTTGCCCATCGCTGCATCCTGGGCGCCGAGCATGGCTGCGGGGTTGCTGGCGCCGCCCATGGTCGGACTCCAGACCCACACGCGGGTGTTGTTCGCGGCGAGCAGCGCCTCGTGCACCCACGGGTCGTGCCACTTCCACCGACCCAGCTGCGGGGCTCCCCACATGCCGTTGCCGTCCACGCCACCGAATTGCTGCAACCCGGCCAGGATCGCGCCGTTGGTGAAGGTCTCCGACGGGTAGAGGAACCCGGACAGCGAGCCGGCGAAGCCGAAGCGATCGGGGTGGAAGGCCGCCAGCGCCATCGCGGCGTACCCGCCCTGAGACGCGCCCACCACGCCGTGTCCGCCGGGCGCCAGGCCTTTGTTGGCGGCCAGCCAGTCCGGCAGCTCACTGGACAGGAAGGTGTCCCACTGCTTGCTGCCGTCCTGCTCCCAGTTGGTGTACATGCTGAACGCGCCACCGGCCGGGGCCGCCACCGAGATGCCCTTGCCGGCCAGGGTGTTCATCGCGTTGCCCGCGGTGACCCAGTTGCTGACGTCGGGGTGGGCGTCGGCGGCGTCCAGCAGGTACACCGCGTGCGGTCCACCGGCCAGGAACGCCACCGGGATGTCGCGGCCCATCGCCGCCGACGGCACCATCAGGGTCTCGTACGGGGCAGCCGTGGCCGGGCCCACCGGGCCCAGTGCCCCTCCTGCCGTCAGACCGCCGAATGCGATTGCCAACACGGCAACGCAGAGCAGCCTCAGCAGCACCGACAGACCCCTCATGTCCACCTCCATCGAGTACGCGACAGCCAGACAGCCCGCAAGGTAGCTAACCACACCGGTATCGATCGGATAAAGGGGCGCTGACTGGCCAACGACCAACGGCGGCGACCCGGGTGGGTCGCCGCCGTCAGTTGCGTTTCGATCAGCGCGGTTTAGGTGCCCGCGGTGGGGGCGGGGGCCGCAGTGGCCGGACCCGCTCCGGGGGTGGCCCCCAGCGTCGACTGGAGGTCGCCCTTCATCGCGTTCAGCTGCGCACCCCAGTACGGCCAGTCGTGCGTGCCGTTGGCGTCGAAGTTGAACACCGCGTTGTGACCGCCGGCGCCGTTGTAGGCCGTCTGGAACTTGATGTTGCTGTCGCGGACGAAGCCCTCGAGGAACTTGGCGGGCAGGTTGTCGCCACCGAGCTCGGACGGCTTGCCGTTACCGCAGTAGATCCAGATGCGGGTGTTGTTGGCCACCAGCTTGCCCACCTGCAGCGTCGGGTCGTTGCGCGCCCAGGCCGGGTCGCTCGTGGGACCCCACATGTCGTCCTTCTTGTAGCCACCGGCGTCACCCATGGCCAGGCCGATCAGCGACGGGCCCATCCCCTGCGACGGGTCCAGCAGCGCCGACAGCGAGCCGGCGTAGATGAACTGGTTCGGGTGGTAGGCGGCCAGGATCAACGCGGACGAACCAGCCATCGACAGACCCACCGCAGCGCTACCGGTCGGCTTGACCTGCTTGTTGGCGGCGAGGTAAGCGGGCAGCTCGCTGGTCAGGAAGGTCTCCCACTTGTAGGTGGTGCAACCGGCCTTACCGCAGGCCGGCTTGTACCAGTCTGAGTAGAAGCTGGACTGCCCGCCGACCGGCATGACGACAGCCAGGCCGGACTGCAGGTACCACTCGAACGCCGGGGTGTTGATGTCCCAGCCGTTGAAGTCTTCCTGGGCGCGCATGCCGTCGAGCAGGTACAGCGCCGGGGCGTTGGCGCCACCGCTCTGGAACTGGATCTTGACGTCGCGGCCCATGGCCGCCGAGGGCACCTGCAGGTATTCCACCGGCAGGCCGGGCCGCGAGAACGCACTCGCAGTCGCCGAGCCGCCAACGAAACCGACCAGACTCGCCAGCATGGCGGCGCCGACAGCACCCACCGCGAGTCGGCGCGGCATACCTGTCACGGCGCCACGAAACTTGTCAACAAGCTTCATCCTTGCTTTCCTCATCCTCATCCTTGTGGCACGTCCTTACGCATCGATGTGCTTGGGGGCGCGTCCCGAATTGGGTCAGACTGCACGCACGCGGCGCTGCAGTGCTTCTGTAGTCAACCACACGTTGCGGGAGACGCTCTCCTCCGGGACGCCGCCACCGGCCCCTTTCGGTGCGGTTTTGACATCGTTGACGCCACTGAATCCGCGTCGGACAGCGGGGTTCACCCGTGTGCCAACTGTCGAGTGCGTGCTGGTAACGGCTCTGATTCGATTTAGCTGTCGGGTTCGGGCCCGGGGCGCCGGCCGCCGGAGTGGGGGTGGGCGAAAAAAATTCTCGGTGACCTCTACTACCGCGGTCAATCACGGGGTGGATCGGGCGGCACCTGCGGCACCTCGAGCCCGCACTTGATCAGTTCGTTCAGCGGGATCCGATCGATGCGGTACTTGGTGAACTCGTAGGCGTGCAGCACGTTGGACGCGAACCGGCGCACACTCATCGGTGCGCGGACCGAGTTCAACACCGCCTGGGTGGCCGGACAGCGCAGCGCCGCCTCCGCCTCGGCCACCCACTGCCGGCTGAGGTAGCCCGGGATCCCCGGCGGCCACTTCACCCACGGCCCGTCGGCCACCACCCAATCGGGGAACAAATTCTTGTCGTGACCGATCCTGCCGTGCTTCAACCGCTCGGTGTGCGCGGCCAACGGGTTCGCCAGTCCGATCTGGTCGAGCACCCGGACGTCGAGTCCCACGTTCATGCCCAGCATGCCCAGGTTGGTGAAGAACACCGCGTGCTGCGGTTTCTGGGTCGCCGGGATGCCCGGGGCGCTGCCCGGCGGAATCATCGGCACCAGGTCCCACTGCGTGTAGTTGCCCGACGGCAGCAGCAATGCCCCCTCCGGGGTGTTGTTCAGCGCCACCAGCACGGCGGCCATCCGCGGGTAGTCCAGGTAGTCGGCCGCGGTCAACGGGTGCGCACGACCGGTGGCCTGGGCGTAGAAGCGACGCTCGTCGACGATGCCGGAGTAGGTCACGTGGGTGGCGTCGTCGCCCATGCCCGGCGAGTTCGCCGCCCACAGCGACCATCCCGCCACGCCCAGCCACAGCACGCTGACCACCCCGGCCAGCCAGTACCCGGTCTCCCGGCTGTAATCCTTGCCGTCCGGGATCACCACCGGTATCACCGCGACCGGAGCCAGCAAACAGAACAACGGCGTCAGCAGCACTCTGGCGTGCATGAAGTCGCCACCCTGGCGGATCCAGTAGAACCCCTGCAGCAGGCCGCTGACGACGATGAAGATCACCACAGCCGTCGGGCTCTGCACCGCCCGGGCGACCCGGCCGTAGTCCGGCGCCAGCGTGGGCCGCAAGAACGACGGCCGCCGGCGCGCGGCCACCAGCACGACAGCGAGCGGGACCAGCAGCAGCAGCGGCAGCCAGAGCAGGTAGGGCTGGTTGAAATTGTCCAGATAGATCATGCCCTGGGACCATTTGTCGCCGCCGGCGTCCTTGGCGAGCGCGGTCCCGGGCACCAGTAGTGCGTAGTACCCCATCCGGAAGATCTGGTAGCCCACCGGCAGCAGGCCGCCGGCGATGACGATCAGGGCCCGGCGACGCCAGTTACGGGCCGCGATCAGCATCATGATCAGCGCCGCCCCGCCGATCAGTGCCAGCTCCGGTCGCACCAGCACGCTGCACCCCGCGACCACGGCCAGCGCCAGGATGAAGGCCCGGCTCTGCGGGCGGACCCGCAGCGGTTGAGCCCAGCAAACCATCATCCACCACAGCAGGCCCAGGTATGCCAGCACCAGCCCGTTCTCCAGACCGGAGGTGGCGAAGTCACGGGCCGGTGGCACCGCGATGTAGACCAGCGCCCCGGCCGGCAGCAGGATCGCCTGGCGACCCCGCAGGCTCGGCGCGTACAACCGGGCCGTCCCCAGCATCAGCAGCACCACCCCGAGCACCGACAGGGTCAGCGCCGCGGCCAGCGCGACGTACTCCAACCGCAGCGGCCCGCCCACCCAGCTCAGCAGGTAGAGCAGGTAGGTCCAGACCGTGGAGGTGTTGGCCTCCACCCGCTCGCCCATGTTGAACACCGGCCCGTTGCCGGCCAACAGGTTTCGCACCGTGCGCAACACGATGAGCCCGTCATCGGCGATCCAGCGGCGCTGCCAGGCCCCCCAACCGAACAACACCGCGACGACCGCCACGCTGATCCACAGGCTGACCCGCACCGTGACGGTGTAGGGGAACACCGGCCACCTGACCCGACGGACCGCAGGCCGACGGAGCTCTCCCGTCTGCCGCGCTGCGGCCTGGATGGCCCGGAAACGTTGACTAGCCGAAAGCAACAGCAGCACCCACTGTTGCGATCCACGCCAGCGCCAGCAGTTGCAGCACCCGGTCGCGCAACGCGATGTCCTCGGGTTCCCCGGCCAGACCGCCGTCGACGTCCACGGCGTAACGCAGGATCGCGATCGTGAACGGGATCATCGACACCGCGTACCAGGAGCCCTTGTCGCCGTCCCGCTCGAACGCCCACAAGCCGTAGCAGAGCACCACTGCGGTGGCCGAGAGCGTCCAGACGAACCGCAGGTAGGTACTGGTGTACCTCTCCAGCGACTTGCGGATCTGCGCCCCGGTGCGTTCGGCCAGTTGCAGTTCGGCGTAACGCTTGCCGGCCACCATGAACAGCGACCCGAAGGCGGCGGTCAGCAGAAACCATTGCGACAGATGGGTGTTGGTGGCCGCGCCCCCGGCGATGGCCCGGATCAGGTACGCCGACGACACGATGCAGACGTCGAGCACCGCCTGGTGTTTGAGGCCGAAGCAGTAGGCCAGCTGCATGGCGAGGTAGATCGCCATCACCACAGCGAGGTTCGGGGTCAACCAGTACGAGATGCCCAGGGATGCGGCGCCCAGCACCACCGCCAACGCGTAGGCCAGCCATTCGGGCACCACCCCGGCCGCGATCGGCCGGTACCGCTTAGTGGGGTGTTCGCGGTCGGCTTCGACGTCGCGCACGTCGTTGACCAGGTACACCGCCGAAGCGGCCAGGCTGAACACCACGAAGGCCACCCCGACCTTGCTGCCGATGTCCGCCCAGTCGTAGCGCTGGCCCCGGCCCGCCGCCGCCAGCGGCGCCGCGAGCACCAGCACGTTCTTCACCCACTGCCGCGGGCGGATCGCCTTGATCACTCCGGTGACCAGGTTGCCCGGCGGTCCGGCCACCTTGGTCTGCTCGCTGGTTTCGTCGGCTACGTCTTTGCTCATCACAGCCACCTCTGTTGTGCCGCGCTGTCCAGCCGGACGGCCGTCGCGGCAACGCCGGCGCCCAGTGCCACGCCGACGGCCACGTCGCTGGGATAGTGCACGCCCAGCAGTATTCGGGACAGCGCCATGGGCGCCACCAGGGCCACGCTCACCACCGCCGCCGGCAGACCCGCGGCCCGGGCCAGCAGGATTGCCGCGGCCGTCGTCGAGGTGGCGTGCGCCGACGGGAAGCTGAGGTTGCTGGGGGTGGCGACGTTGACCGCGACGGCCGGATGCCGCGGTCGTTGACGGCGCACCACCCGCTTGACCACTACGGCCGCCGCATGTGCGGCGAATGCGCCTGCCCCGGCAACCAGCCACTCACGGCGCCGGCGCGGCGACAGGAAAGCCCCGAGCACCGACACGATCAGCCAACCCAGGCTGTGTTCACCGAAATACGACAGCGCGCGCGCCGTGCCGAGCACTCCGGGTCGCTGCGCCAGCATCGACTGGACGGCCACCATGGCGGCGATCTCGCCGGACGGCGGCTCCCCTGGCGGCAGGGCTTCAGCCATGGTGCGCGGCCGCGTCCGACATCGGGAACAGCACCGACTCCCACTTCTGCTTGCTGGACAGCACCGGTAACGCGTCCCGGTACACCCGCCGCATCTCGTCGAACCGGCGAGCCAACCGACGTTGGCGGCGCAGCGACTGCCGCAGCAGCGAGAACATCTTGGCCCGGTCCCGCTGCCGGTAGACCACGCCGCACCCGTCCGCGGTGGTGACGGTGACCCCGTCGACCGTGCACAACCGGAACCAGCGCGCGTCCTGGGTGGGCACGTTGTACTGCGGACGCCGATGGGTCTGGGGGTCGGCGGCTTTCAGGTTGTGCAGGATCCCGCGGGTCAGCCGGTAGCCGATGGTCACCGGGTTCACCGGCGGCTTCATCGCCGCGGTGCGGTACATCGCCGGGGGCAACTCGGTGGCCGCCGGCAGCACCACCGCGTCGGGATACTCCTTGCGCAGGCGATGCACTTCCGGCAGCCCGGATTCCAGGATGGAGAAGATGTGTTCGGGCCCGGCCAGGAAGTCGTCGATGGCCCTGTTCTGGATCGCGACCGTCGAATATTCAAGGCAGGCAAGATGTTTCAGCGTCGCCTTGAGGTGGCTGCGGATCAGACCGGACACGTCGCCGTCCCAGTGCATCGCGGCGACCACCAGCCGGTTGCGCAGATGGAAGTAGGCCTGCCAGTCGATGGCGTCGTCCTTATCGCTCCACGCCATGTGCCAGATCGCCGCACCGGGCAGCGTGACGGTGGGATAGCCGTGCTCGGCGGCACGCAGCCCGTAGTCGGCGTCGTCCCATTTGATGAACAGCGGCAGCGGCTGACCCAGTTCCTCAGCGACCTGACGCGGGATCATGCACGTCCACCAGCCGTTGTAGTCGACGTCGATGCGACGATGCAGCAGTTTGCTCTTGTCCTCGTCGTCGTTGAGCGGGTATTCGGCGAAGTCGTGGTCGTATTCGGTGTGCGGCGCGGCGGTCCACATGAAGTTCGTCCGATCCACCACCTCGCCCATGATGTGCAGGTGCGAGGGCTCCTGCAGGTTGAGCATCTGACCGCCCACCAGCATCGGCGCCTTGGCGAACCGGTTCATCGCCAGGATCCGCAGGATCGAGTCCGGCTCGATGCGGATGTCGTCGTCCATGAACAGGATCTGTTGGCAGTCGGTGTTTTTCAGTGCCTCGTACATCACGCGGCTGTAGCCGCCGGAGCCGCCCAGGTTCGGCTGGTCGTGGATGGACAGCCGGCTGCCGAGGCGCTGCGCGGCGGCGGGGAAGTCCGGGTGGTCACGGACTTTGCGGGTGCCCTGATCCGGCACGATCACCGCGCCGATCACCTCGTCCACCAACGGATCAGAGGTGAGTTCGCGCAGCGCGTTGACACAGTCGGAGGGCCGGTTGAACGTCGGGATCCCGACGGCGACGTTGGCGATTCCCGGCGCCTGCGTCGCGGCGTGCCAACCGCCGCTCAATAGCGTCACCGCGGTGTCGGTGGTGATGTCGAACCAGATCCAGCCGCCGTCCTCGAACGGCTTGAGCGCCACCTCGATCTCCAGCAGCGCGGGGGTGTCCTCAGTGCCGGCGAACGGGTGTCCTTCGATGAAGATGCGCGCCCCGGTGGCCTTGGTGCGGTAGAGGTCGACGCGGCCGGCGCCGGTCAGTTCGACGCGCAGCACCACGGTTTCGCAGACAGACCAGCGCCGCCAGTAGCTGGCCGGAAAGGCGTTGAAGTAGGTCGCGAACGACACCTCGGACTCCGGGCCGATCTGCAGCGAGGTGCGGCTGGTCGCGTGGGCGCGCCGCGCGTTGGTGGTGGATTCCTCCAGGTACAGCTTGCGCACGTCGAGGGGCTCCCCCGGGCGCGGCAGGATGATGCGGGACAGCAGGCTGGCGGCACTCATACCGACGCTCCCTCCAGGGGTGCGCCGTCGCGCAGGTGCGGCGCGAGGACGTTGTCGTACATGCTCAGAGCGCTGGCGATGGCCATATGCATATCCAGATACTGGTAGGTGCCCAAGCGTCCGCCGAACAGCACCTTCGCTGCAGCGGTCTCGGACTTCGCCCTGGTCCGATAGGCGGCCAACAGGGCGCGGTCGGCCTCGGTGTTGATCGGATAGTAGGGCTCGTCGTCGTCTTCGGCGAACCTGGAGTACTCCCGCATGATCACCGTCTTGTCGGTCGGGTAATCGCGCTCGGCGTGGAAGTGGCGGAACTCGTGGATGCGGGTGTAGGGGACTTCGGGGTCGTTGTAATTCATCACCGGGGTGCCCTGGAAGTCGCCGATCGGCAGCACTTCCAGCTCGAAATCCAGGGTGCGCCAGCCCAACCGGCCCTCGGCATAGTCGAAGTAGCGGTCCAGCGGCCCGGTGTAGACCACGGGCGCGTCGGGGCTGGCCGCGCGCAACTCGGCGCGCACGTCGAACCAGTCGGTGTCCAGCCGCACCTCGACCCGCTCGTCGACGGCCATGTTCTGCAGCCATGCGGTGTAACCGTGGACCGGCAGACCTTCGTAGGTGTCGCTGAAGTACCGGTTGTCGAAGGTGTAGCGCACCGGCAGCCGGGTGATGTTGGCCGCTGGCAGTTCCTTGGGGTCGGTCTGCCACTGCTTTGCGGTGTAGCCCTTGACGAACGCCTCGTAGAGCGGCCGGCCGATCAGCGAGATGGCCTTCTCTTCCAGGTTCTGCGCGTCGGCGGTGGCTATCTCGGACGCCTGCTCGGCGATCAGCTCACGCGCTTGCTGCGGGGTGAAGTAACGCCCGAAGAACTGCGAGACCAGGCCGAGCCCCATCGGGAACTGATAGGCCTGCCCGTTGTGCATCGCGAACACCCGGTGCCGGTAGTCGGTGAACTCGGTGAACTGCCGCACGTAGTCCCACACCTTCTTGTTGGAGGTGTGGAACAGGTGCGCACCGTATTTGTGCACCTCGATTCCGGTCTGCGGCTCGGGTTCGGAATAGGCGTTGCCGCCGATGTGCGGGCGCCGCTCAACGACGAGAACCCGCTTGTCGAGTTGGGTGGCCACGCGCTCGGCGATCGTCAGGCCGAAAAATCCGGAGCCGACGACGAAGAGGTCGTAGCGACCGAAAGGAGAAGTCATCGGTTGCCTAGGGTATCCGACCGTGCCGCCGAAACTTGCTTTGGCGGGTCCTGCAGGCGCGGGTTTTCCCAGGTACGGCCGCGCCGCACGGCGAGCCGTCGGTTGAACGTCACACCTGTGAACCACTCACCTCACGATTAGGTCTCGTCACACCAGTCACATCAATCCCACTCGTACCATCAGTGGTGCGGGTTTCATGCCTGCACCCCGATCACATTGAGGAGACTTCCGTGCCGAACCGACGCCGACGCAAGCTCTCGACAGCCATGAGCGCAGTCGCCGCCCTGGCGGTCGCGAGTCCGTGCGCGTACTTCCTTGTCTACGAATCGACCGCCACCACCACGCCGGTGGAACACCACGAGTTCAAGCGCGCAGCCAGCGTCGCCGACCTGCCCAGCGAGCTGATATCGGCGCTGTCGCAGGGGCTCTCGCAGTTCGGGGTCAACCTGCCGCCGGTTCCTGCGCTGGGCGGCACCTCCGCCAGCAGCGGGCTGGGCACCACGCCCGGTCTGGCCAGTCCCAGCCTCGGTGGCACCGGCCTGAGCCCGGGCCTGTCACCGACCACACCCGGATTGCCGGGCACCTCGTTGTCACCGGCCACCGGTTTGGCACCGACCCTCGGTGCAACCGGAGCGGGCGCCAACCCGGCACTGAGTGACCCGGGGCTGACCAGCCCGACCGGGGTGGCACCGGGACTGTCCGGCACGACCGGTCTGAGCCCGGCCACCGCCGCCGGCACCGGTGAGGTGCCGATCGCGGCACCGGTCGGGTTGGACCCCGGCGCCGACGGCACCTATCCGATCCTGGGCGACACCTCGGGGCTCGGCGGCGGCGGCGGTGGGACCGGCCTCTCGCCGGTCAGCCCGGCGGCCACCGGCAGCAGCGGAGGCGGCGGACTGGTCAGCGACCTGATGCAGGCGGCCAACCAGCTGGGTGCCAGCCAAGCCATCGACCTGCTCAAGGGCCTGATCATGCCGGCCATCATGCAGGGTGTTCAGGGTGGCGCCGCTGGCGCTCCGGCGGCCGCCGGCGCCACACCCGCACTTCCCTCGATTCCCGGCATTCCCGCCGCTGCCGCTATTCCCGGTGCCGCGTCTGCGATTCCGGGGGCGGCATCGGCGATACCTGGCGCCGCATCCGCGATACCCGGTGCCGCGGCGGCCGTGCCCGGTGCCGCGGCGGCCGTGCCCGGTGCAGCGGCTGCCGTGCCTGGCGCGGTAGCAGCGGTGCCCGGCGCCATCCCGGCAGCGGCCGCCGCCGTACCACCGGTGTAACAACCGTCCGAACCTGTCACCAGACGACACCGCAGAGTCCCACCCAATCCTCTGCGGTGTCGTCGACAGTTTCTGGCGGGTAAAGCCGTGTCGCCTCAGTAGAAACATTCGTCACACACGTAACATCGCCTGGTGGCCCGCAGTCACGCACCGACCATGCTTGTCACCGCATTCGCGGCGACGGTCGTCATCGTGTCCTGGGTCTTGCTCGGGATGCCCACCCGATCTCCCGTCGAACCACCCGCCGCGGACACCCGGCTGGCCGAGCAACCGTTGATCGGGCTCGGCGGCGGGGTGACGGTCCGCGAACTCACCCAGGACGTGCCGTTCGCCATGGTCGCCTTCACCGGCGACCTGGCGGGCACGTCCGCCCGGGTGCGGGCGAGGCGAGCCGACGGGTCCTGGGGGCCCTGGTATCAAACGGAGTACCAGACTGCGGCGCCCGCCGGATCGGGTTCGGCCGACGACCCGCGCAGCACCGACCCGGTCTTCGTCGGCACCACCACCGCCGTGCAGATCGCCGTCACCAGGCCGGTCGACGCACCGGTGACTCAGGCGCCGCCGGCGCCCGCCGACCGAACCGGGCTGGGCTACCGGCCGGTCACCAAGGAACAACCGTTCGGGCAGAACATCACCGCGGTCCTCATCTCGCCGCCGCAGGCGCCCGCCGAGCAGCACTGGAATCCCCCGGCGGGAGTGCTGATGCCGGGCCAGGCGCCGCCCATCATCAGCCGTGCCCAGTGGGGCGCCGACGAATCGTTGCGCTGCGGCAGTCCGCAATACGACCGCGCGGTCCGGGCCGGAGTAGTGCACCACACCGCCGGTAGCAACGACTATTCGCCGCTGGAATCGGCCGGCATCGTCAAGGCGATCTACACCTACCACAGCAAAACCCTGGGCTGGTGCGACATCGCGTACAACGCACTCGTCGACAAGTACGGTCAGGTGTTCGAGGGCAGTGCCGGCGGCCTCACCAAGGCGGTCGAAGGATTCCACACCGGCGGTTTCAATCGCGAGACCTGGGGCGTGGCGATGATCGGCAACTTCGACGACGTGGCACCCACCCCGATCCAGCTGCGCACCGTGGGCCGACTGCTCGGCTGGCGGTTGAGCATGGCTGAAGTCGACCCCAAGGGCACGGTGGACCTCGAATCAGAAGGCGGCTCCTACACCGTCTTTCCGGCCGGCGCGGTGGCGAAACTGCCTGCCGTCTTCACCCATCGCGACGTCGGGAATACCGACTGCCCCGGCAATGCGGCGTATGCGTTGATGGACGAGATCCGCGACATTGCAGCACATTTCAACGATCCGCCCGAGGAGCTGATCAAGGCTCTGGAGGGTGGCGCGATCTACCAGCACTGGCAGCAGATGGGCGGCATGAGCAGCGTGCTGGGCGCCCCGACATCACCGGAGGACGACGGGGCCGGCGGATCGCGGTTCGCCACCTTCGTCAAGGGCGCGATGTACTGGTCGGCCGCCACCGGCGTGCAGCCGGTCACCGGCGCCCTCTACGACGCATGGGCGGCGCAGAGTTACGAGCGCGGGCCGCTCGGTCTGCCCACCAGCGCCGAGATTCACGAACCGCTGCAGATCACGCAGAACTTCCAGCACGGGACGCTCAACTTCGAGCGCCTCACCGGCAACATCACCCAAGTGATGGACGGGATCACCACGCCGCTCTCGACGCAACCGCCGAGCGGTCCGAACGTTCCGCCGGAACACTTCTCCCTGCCCGCCCATCCGCCCAACTAGTCTGGCCGGGTGCCCGAGACCCCGTACCTGACGATCGATCTGGATCGGGTACGCGACAACTTCCGGGCGCTTCGGGTGGCGTTGCCCGATGCGCAGATTCGCTACGCCGTCAAAGCCAATCCCGCCGCACCGATTCTGCGGGCACTGGCCGGCCAGGGCGCCGGGTTCGACGTCGCCTCCACGGGGGAGATCGACGCCTGCATCACAGCCGGAATCGAGGGTGCGCGGCTGGCGTTCGGGAACACGATCAAGAAGTCGGCCGCGGTGGCCCGCGCACACGCGCGCGGGGTCCGTCGGTTCGCGTTCGACACCGCAACCGATCTGGTGACGATCGCCGAGCACGCGCCCGGCGCGGAGGTGGAATGCCGTATCGCGCCGGTCTTTCCGCCGTCGGTGACGCCATTCGGTGACAAGTTCGGGTGTGCGCCGGATGCCGCGTCTGACTTGCTGCATCGCGCCGGTGAACTGGGGTTGGCGGCTCGGGGTGTCTGCTTCCATGTTGGTTCACAACAACTCGACGTCGGCGCGTGGGAACTTGGGATTGCTTGTGCTGCTCAGTTATTCGATGAAGTCCCCGGTCTCACGACAATCAATGTGGGCGGCGGGTTTCCCATCGGTTACCTGGCGCAGGCACCCTCGCTCGAGGCTGTCGCGCTCGGCATCAGATCGGCGGTGCAACGACACTTCGGTTCGCGTGCAGTACAACTCGTCGTGGAACCGGGGCGTGGAATCGTCGGCACCGCCGGCACCCTCGAATGCGAGGTGGTGTCGGTGCGCACCGGTACCGACGGACGGCGCTGGGTGTATCTGGACGTCGGCCGCTACGGCGGACTCGCCGAAACCGAGAACGAGTACATCCGCTACCGGTTCCGCACCGTGCGTGACGGCGACCCGGTCGAGGATGCCGTGGTCGCGGGCCCGACGTGCGACGGCGACGACGTGCTCTACCAGCGTTGTCCGCTACCGGTCACGCTCGAGCCGGGTGATCGGGTCCGCATCGAGCACGCCGGTGCGTACACCGCCAGTTATGCATCGGTGAACTTCAACGGATTCTCGCCGTTGCCAACCTATTTCGGCGCTGCTACCGATGCGGGCCAGACGATCGTGGAGCCACTGGCGCCCGGGCTGACTCGCCACTGGCAGCTGTCCGGCGTCGTCTGCGACGTACACACCGACTATCAGCATCTGGTGATCGGCCGCACCCGGCAGGGCATCGCGTTGTTCAGCGACGGTGACCGGCAGAGCACCGAATTCAGTCAGCTGGTCTATCACGAGGCGCTCCTGGTGCCGGCGCTGTTGCTGGCCGACAAGATCGATCGGGTGCTTGTCGTGGGTTCCGGCGAGGGGGTGGTGAGCCAGCTGGCCGTCGCCGCCGGTGCTACCCAGGTCGACCACGTCGATATCGACCGTGCGGCGGTCCGGCTATGCGCGCAGCACCTACCCTACGGCTACTCGGTGGACGAATTGCGCAGGGCAGAGCGAGGACTGGGCCCGATCGCCGTTTACTACCGGGACGGCTGGGACTTCGTGGAGCACGTCACCGAGCCGTACGACATTGTGGTGATCGACCTTCCGGACGAGCACGCCGAACCCGCCCAGCACAATCGGTTGTACGAGCAGAGCTTCCTGCAGCGGTGTCGCGAGATCGGCCGTGTCGTCGTCGGTCAGGCCGGCTGTCCGACGCTGTGGCGCAACGAGACGCTGCGGCAGTCCTGGCGGCGGTTCCACGAAACGTTCGGCACGGTGGTCTATTTCGGCAGCGTCGAACACGAGTGGGCATTCCTGTCCGGCTTGTCCGGGCCTGTTCAGGACGATCTTGTCGCGACGATGACAGCGCGGTTGCCGACGCTGGGTTACCGACCGCTTACCATCGATGCAGCCTCCTTGGTGACTTCCACGATTCCGCCGAAGTCTCTGCGCGGGTAGGTTTTTCCGCGTCTTCAGGGTCAGGTTTTCGTTCGGCATGATGCATGCAGTTGGTGCGGGGTTGGCCGTAGTCGAGGTGTTCGGGTGGGTGCCATTCGGTGTCGCCGAGTTTGTTTTTGCAGGTGTAGTAGTTGAGTAGTTCGACCATCCTGTTGGGCGGCCCACAGGCCAGCGTGAGATTGTCGATTTCGGTGCGTCGGGTTTCCAGCCATGATTCGACATGGTGGACTTGGGTCCAATATCCGGGCACGGTGCAGCCGGGTGCGGTGCAGCCGCGGTCTTTAGCGAGCAGCACCAGGCGTTGTTCCGGGGAGGCCAGGCGCTTGCCGTGGTAGAGCGCCAGGGTCTTGTCCTTATCGAACACCGCGAGATAGTTGTGTGCGTGCGAGGCCAAGCGGATCACGTCGGCCATCGGTAGCAGGGTGCCCCCGGCGGTCAGGGCGCCGTCCGGCGCCGGCCTCCAACTCGGCCAGCGTGGTGGTGATCACGATGCTGGTCGGCAGACCGTGATGTTGACCTAAGGTCTTGGACTCCAGCAAGATCCGCGCCGCGGTCTGCAGGGCGTCGTGGTAGCGCTGGTCGCGGTTGCGGGCGTCGCGGCCCACCGCCTCTTCAGAGGCTCGGCCTTCGATGATCGGGGACGCGTCGTCGGGGTTGCACATTCCCGGAGCGCCGAGTTTGGCCAAAACCGGTTCCAGGGTCGCACGGCATTCCGGGGTGATCATGCCGCTGATCTTCGACATTCCATCGGCTTGTTGGCGGCCGAGAGTGATGCCGCGTTTGCGAGCGCGTTCGGGCTCGTCGGGCATGAAGTCGCCGTCGGGTTTGAGGCAGTCTTTGTAGACGCGGGCGTAGTCGGTCAGTTGGTCGGGGCGAAACCCCGTGGCGATCACCACCAGTTTGTATTCGGCTTCGGTGCGCGCGGCGGCATCGACGCTAGTGGGCAGTTTGGTGAAGAACTTCTGAATGATCTCCACCTGTTCGGTCCCGATCAGCCCTTTACGTTCGGCGGTGGCAACCTCGGGCAGCGCCGGCCCCAAGGGTTCACCGGTCAGCGCCCGGCGCGGACCCAGATCCGCGGCTTGGTTGATCATCCGATTGGCTTCAGACTTGCTGACCCGCAGCCGGTTGGACAACGCCTGACCCAGCGTGCCGCCGAGTTCAGCGTTGGTGGCCACCACCGCCAACTGGTTGATGACGGCATGCCCGGGCACCCGCAACTTTCGGGTGATGCGCTCCAGGCGCTCCCGGGTCACCAACAGCTCCGTGGTACCTGGCGCCTCAAAGGTCAACTCACACAGTCGATCCGCGAACGATTCGAGACCGTCGAGAGCCTCGACGATCTCCGTACACGTACTGCCCGACATACCCCGCATTCTATGGAGGGGCACCGACAACAACTGGCCAAGAGCAAGCAGCGCAGCCGATTTCACCTATGCCGACTAGGCGGATGCCCACACCACCGGGTATGGGCGCGGGTGAATGCGGCCGTCTCGGCATAGCCGAGGCGGCGTGCGGTCTCCCCGACCGTCAGCCCAGACCGGAGCAATTCAGTCGACAACGCGGCACGGACCTCGTCGATCAGCGCGCGGTAACTCGTACCTTCCGCGGCCAACCGACGATGCAGGGTTCGCTCGGTGATGCACAGATCCTTCGCGACGGCACTCATCGGCGGAATTGCCCTGGAGTCCTGAATGATTCGCGTGCGGACGGCCGCGGAAACCCCGGTGCGGACACGACGCCGGTTCAGCAGGTCCTCACACTGCCGGATGCAGATCGCCGCGGTCTGCGCGTCGGCCGCTGGCATCGGCAGATCGATGAGGGCCGCCGGCATCACCAAGGCACTGCGCGAGGTGTTCTCCACCATTACGGTCAGCTTGTCGAGTTGCACCGTCTCGACCGGCAACTGCAGGTCCGCGAACTCCACTCGCACGGCGAAGGGCGGGTGGTTGACGCCCAGCAGAAGTGGCAACAGCCGCAACATGATCGCGAAGTCCCGCTCCAGCATGAATCGCCGAACGTCCCGGGGCACCCGCGCGTCATCGAAGACGAGGACCGCCTCGACGTCATCGACCGCCGGGGCGACCAGGCGCAGATAGGTATCCGTGAGGGCGGCGTAGCGGCACGCGACGTCGATCGCGTCCCCGAAGGTTGGACTGGCCATCAACGCGTAGCCGAAGATGCCGGTGTCGGCCAAGTTGTACTGCATTCCGGTTTCCATGCCGAGACCGGGTTGGTCACCCAATCGCGCAATCAGATTGCGGATCATCGTCAGCTCCTGGGAGGCGTACACCTCGGCTGCCGGATCGGCGAGGTCCGCAGCGGTGAGTCCGGTACCCGCCAGACAGACGGCCGGGACAAGTCCGTGCCGTCGTGCGGTTTCCAGAACATGCCGCCCCGTAGCGGAGGACAGGGCGACATCCCAGTTCGCCGACGAGGTCGCCACGTGTCTGAAAATATCAAATACCTGTCCGGTTCGGGCCTTCCCGCACTGTTGAGCTGGGCATAACGTCGTCGTTGTGGCAACCGATCTCCTCAGACCTAGCCCGCGCGCCCTCATGTCGGCTGCGTACAGTTCCGTCGGCGATCTGTGGCGTCCCGTCGCCACCGGTGGATACCGGGACCTGCGGCGACCGCGGCCGAATTCAGCGCCTGCCGCGGTGCCGCGCACCTCGTTCGATCCAACCCTGCCGGCGAACATCGCCGACCCGTACCCTGCACTGGCGCGTCTGCGCGAGCATCCTGTTGTCGTCAACGAGCGGCTCGGCGTCTGGATGCTCGGGCGTTATGACGACGTGCACTCCACGGTGCGGTGCAGTGACATCTTCTCGTCGCGGGATGGCATCATGTTGCGCTCGTTCGTAGCCAACATGGTGATCTTCAGCAACCCCCCGGATCACACCCGACTGCGGCACGTCGTCGCGCCCTTATTCAGCAAACGTGCCGTTCAGACCTGGACGGCCGAGATCCGTGCGTTGGCGAATGAGGCGGTCGCCGGCCTGAATGCGGGACGAACCGTCGATCTGGTTCCGGCACTGACGGTTCCGATGCCGATCAACGTGATCGCCAGAATCCTGGGCATCCCGCGGGAGCAATGGCCCGGATTTCGGGCGGTCTCGGAAAAGTTCGCACAGATCTTCGGTCCCCAGAGTCTGTCGGAGATCGTGCGCTTGATGGGATCGGCGATGCAGGCCTATCTGCGGCTGCGCTGCTTCTCTGACACCGAAATGCGCAGTCGGGCAACGCAACCCGCTGAAGATTTGATGACCCTCCTGCAGGCGGCGACGGCCGCCGGTCAGCTGTCCGAACAGGAGGCGTTCCTCTACGTGCTGGTCCTGCTGGTGGCCGGCAACGAAACGACGACCAACCTGCTCGGCATGCTGCTCGTGAGGCTGGCCGAAGAACCAGACCTGTTCGCCGAATTGAAAGCAGATCGCAGCCTGCTACCAGCCGCCGTGGAGGAGACAGCGCGGTGGGGATCGCCGGTGCAGTGGGTGACCAGAACCGCCACCGTCGACTATCAGGTGGGCGACACGTTAATACCCAGAGGCGCAAGGACATTGCTGTTCTACGCTTCAGCCAATCGGGATCCGGAGAAGTTCGCGGACCCCGACCGATTCGACCTTCATCGCAACACGACGGGGCATCTGGCATTCGGCCACGGTCTGCACTTCTGCCTGGGCGCACATCTCGCCCGGCTCGAAGCCGTCACCGCCATCGACTGCCTGCTCGACGAGGTCGACGGGCTGGAGTTGGCCGGACCGGTGCGGTGGTGCACCACCCCGTCGCTTCGAGGTCCGGTGTCGGTGCCGTTGCGCCTACAACGCTGAGGTTTCGCGAATTCGCACCGTAGGCAGGCGCCGCGACATAGGCTCCGTTCAACGAGCGCGAGTGGTCTGCGGGAGGAAGCCTGATGTCAGTCGTGTACACAGTGCCGGACTTGATGGTCGCAGCGTCCGACAGTCTTGCTGACCTCCGCTCCAGTCTGCAGGCAGCAACCGGGGCCGCCGCCGGCCCCACTGCCGAGGTTGCCGCCGCGGCGTCCGACGAGATTTCGGCCGCCGTCTCGGCCCTGTTCGGCAGCTTCGGCCAAGAGTTCCAGGCCGTCCACAGCCAGGCGGCGGCCTTCCATGCGGACTTCGTGCGGTTGCTGAACACCAGCTCGGCCGCATACCTCAGCGCCGAAATCGCCAATGCCGAACAGACTTTGGCCGGTGCGGTCAATGTGCCGTTCCAGTCGCTGCTGGCCGGTGGTGCCGCTGCAGCTCCGGGCGGGGCCTATGCGCAACTGTTCACCAATACGGTCACCAACCTGCAGTCCCTGGGTAGTGCATGGGCCGCGAACCCGTTCCCGTTCCTGCGGCAGTTCCTCGCCAACCAGCAGGGCTATGCCCAGCAGATCGCGGCTGCCATTGCGAACTTCCCGGCCAACCTGCCGAATCTGCCGGCGGCCATCGAGGCCGCCATTCGGCAGGCGCTGTCCTTCAACCCGGCGGCCTTCCTCCAGCAGTTCATCGCGGTACAGACCGGGTTCGCTCAGACGTTCGTCAGTGCGGGCATCAGCGGGATCACCGGGCTCGTCACGGGCTTGCCGAACTTCGTATCGGGCTTGGGGGTTGCGACGCAGAGTTTGTTGGCAGGCAACTTCACCGGTGCGGTGAGCGACTTCGGCAAGGCCGCCTTGGGGCTACTGGTCACGGGTGTCGCCCCCGGCCAGGTCGCGATCGGTGGCACTGTTCCCGACATCACTGCGACGTTGCATCCCACGCTGCTCGGTCCGCTCGGGGATCTGTTCACCATCATGAACATTCCCGGACAAGAGGCGCAGTACCTGACCGATCTGATCCCGCCGTCCATTCCGCGGCAAGTGGCGCAGAACATCACCAACGTGATCAATACGCTGACCGTCCCGAGCATCTCGGCCGAAGTGGAGTTGCATCTACTGAACCTGCCCGCATCAACGCTTGAAGCATTCTTCGGATTGCCGCTCGTCGCTACCTACGCCGCGGCAGGTGCACCGCTGGCGACGCTGAATGCGGTAGCGACCAGCGCAGAGACTTTCGCGCAGGCACTGGCAGCGGGCGATTATCTCGGGGCGGCAGCCACGCTGTTCGATGCGCCGGCAATGGCCTTGAACGGCTTCCTCAACGGCCACACGGCTATTGATACAACGATCAACGTCCCGATACCGCTGCTCGGCATCGACGTGAGCGTCGTGCTGCACTTGCCGTCCGACGGGCTACTCGTTCCGCCCCATCCGGTCACTGCGTCCATCAATGTGCCCGATATCAATGTGCCCGATATCCCGACGCCTCTGCTGACCATTCCGGGGACCACCATTCCAGTCACCATTTTCGGCACACCGTTCTCCGGCCTCATACCGCTGCTGGTGAACTACGCGCCCCAGCAACTCGCCCTGGCCATCACACCGTCCTAGATAATCGCTACCGACACCACAATCCCGAGTGCGAACTGCGCGGCGGCGACCATCAACGCGTCGTAGCTGAACGCGTCGTCGTAGAACAAGCCGTGCATGTCGATGCCGATCACCAGGGCCGCGATGCGCATCATCACCACCTGCGCCGTGATTCCGACGAGCCCGAAGACCGCCGAGGCGAGCAGACCTCCCGCCAGATTGCCCGACGACGAGTAGATCGCCACCACCACAATGAATGCCATGCTGACCATTCCGGCCGCCGACACGATGATCGCGTTGGGCTTTCCCGCATTGACCATCTTTCGCAGCGGCCCCGGCGTGGTCAGATCGATCGCGTAGAACCCGATGATCATCAGCACCAACCCGAGGATCGAGTACAGGATGATGGCCGCGGCACCACTACCGAGCCAGCTCCAGTAGTCCGAATGCGGCAACGCCACAACGCTTGTCGTCATCGGTGATCTCCGTTCACTTCAGAGGGATTCGGTGGGGGACGAAGGCCGCGCCGTCGTCGGTGATCAGGCCGGCGGTCTCCCGGATGCCGAGCCCCGCCGAGGTGTCACCGACGACCCACGCGCCCAGCGCGGGCCGCATGTCGTCGAATTCCGGTAGCGGGTCCAGCAACTGGTAGACGAAACCCTCTTCGCCGTAGAAGCCGCCGGTGGCGGTCTCCATCCCGGCGCCGACGACGGTGACGTTGGCGCCCTCCCGACCCAGCTTGGGCTTGCGCACATACTCGGTGAGCTCGTGCGGATCATCGAGGTAGGCGGGCAACAGGTTCGGGTGCCCCGGATACATTTCCCACAGCACCGCCAGGATCGCCTTGTTCGACAACAGGGTCTTCCACAACGGCTCTATCCACATCGTCTGCGGCAGGCTGGACACCACGTGCTTGCCGAATTGGTCGTCGAGCACCCACTCCCAGGGATGCAGCTTGAAGATGGCCCGGATCGGATCCTCCGCCAAGTCCACGAACCGTTCCAGCGCCGAATCCCAGCCCACGTCCTCAACCAGCAGCCCGACCGCCTGGAAGCCGGCTTCGGCCGCTGTCTCCATCATGTAGGTTGTGGTGATCTGGTCCTCTCCGGTGGCCTCGACACCGGACCAGGCGAAGTGTAATTCGTTGCTGGGCAACAGATCCCGGACTGTCTTCCAGCGGTCGACCAGTTGTTCATGCAAGGAATTCCACTGGTCATCCTGGGGGAATTTGTCTTTGAGCCAATACCATTGCACGATCGCCGCTTCGAGCAGCGTGGTGGGCGTATCGGCGTTGTATTCGAGCAGCACCGCCGGCCGTCGTCCGTCGTATCGTAAATCGAAGCGGCCGTAGACATGTGGGTCGGAACGACGCCACGACTCGGCCACATGCGGCCAACTCCATTCCGGCAGGCCGAAATCCGAGTACCGCTCCATCAGCACCACTTGCTCGACGGCATTCAGGCACATCGAATGCAGCAGTTCGACATCGGCTTCCAGTGCCAGGATCTCGTCCATCTCGAATTCGTAGTAGACCGACTCGTCCCAGTACGGCCGGTCGGCACCTCCCGCGTCACGCGCCGGCGTCCCATAGACCAGGCCCTGCGATTGCACCGTCTGCTGCCAGTTCGGGCGCGGCTGCGTCCTGCCGCGCTTCACGAACCACCGCTCCCGGCCTTGCCGCCGCTGCCACCGATTCCGCCACGCTGAATTGTGCTGCCCGACTTGGTGGTGACGTGCGCCCCCTTCGGAATGCTGGTGGTCCCACCGGTGGGCCGCTGGCCGACCGAACCCGAGCTGCCGTAGTAGTAGCGGTACTGGTGGCCACCCCAGAAGAAGAAGCCGTTCAGGCCGGCGGTGTGACCGGTGCAATAACTGTCCGGGACGATCACGGGCTGACCGCTCGGATCGTCCTGAACACATTGAGCTGTCACGTGATCCGGCGTCAGCAGCCAGTAACCGACACCCGCGACGAGTCCCACCACCCCGACGGCGGCCGCGGAACCCATCAGAATGCGCTTCTGCCGCTTGCGCTTAGCCTCGGCCGCCAGCCGTGCCTGTTCCGCTTCGCGCTGCTGGTCTTCGTATTTCTGGCGGGCCCGCAGTTCCGCCGGGGTCGGTGGTCGGGGCTTCGCGGTGGCCGCGTCCTGGAAGTGCATGCCGCCGACGGGTTTCGGCGGCATGGCGGACCGCTCCCGCGGCGGCTTGGCCGGACGGTTCGCACCGAAGGCGCTCTTGCGCGGCCCGTCCGGGGGACTCGGCGGGGTATTCGGCAGCAACTTCGGCGGCCCTGGCGGCTTACCCGCCGCAGGCGGCTCAATCTTCCCGTGCGGCAGCAGCTTTGGCGGCGGCTGCGGGTTCGGCTCGTCGGGTCCGAGCGGACCGGATTCGCGTTCTTCGGACCCACCGCCGTCCGGTGGGTCTGCCTCTGACCCCACTAGCTGCCCTCCGGTCCCCGAATCGCGACCACGCGGGCAGTCTCCCACATCGCAGCGGAAATCAAGACCACCAACGTTCCAGCACGCGGGCGACACCGTCGTCGGTGTTGGACGCGGTGACTTCGTCGGCCGCGGCCAGCGCTTCCGGATGCGCGTTTCCCATGGCGATACCCCGGCCGGCCCGCAGCAGCATCGGTACGTCGTTGGGCATGTCGCCGAAGGCGATCGCGTCCGCGACGCTGATTCCCAGCGGCTCGGCCACTGCGGCCAGGCCGGTGGCCTTGCTGATGCCGCGCGGCACCACCTCGAGCAGACCGTTGTTGGTGGAATACGTCAGGTCACCTTCGTCGCCGACCTGCCCGGCCAGCGCGGCCGCCATCTCCGCGCTGGAGGCGCCGGCCTTGCGGATCAGCAGCTTGACCGCGGGCGCGCTGAGCAGGTCCTCGAACGAGACCTCGGTGTTGTCCGGGTTGAGCCACGCGTGTTCGTAACCCGGTGAGCTGATGAACTGCGGGGTCGCCGAGTCGTGTGCGCGTTCGCCGATCCGCTCGACCGCGAGCCCGGCTCCGGGTATCACCCGTCGGGTGATGTCGGCCAGCGCCGCCAGCGTCTCGACGGACAGCGTGCGTGCCGAGATAACCCGATCGTGTTCGGGGTCGTAGATGACGGCGCCGTTGGCGCACACGGCGGTCGGCGCGAAACCGAGGGCCTCGACGACCGGCCTGATCCAGCGCGGCGGACGACCTGTCGCCAACACGAAGTGGGCGCCGCCGGCGACTGCGGCCTGCACCGCGGCACGGGTGCGGGGGGTGAGGGTCTCGTCCTCGTTGAACAGGGTGCCGTCGACGTCGCACCCGATGAGCCGGGGTGGGTTCAGCAAGGGGATCCGGGTGTCGTCAGCGTGGTCCGCCTTCTTTGCGCTTCTTCGACGCCGCACCGCTCTGCTCGCGCTTCTGTGCGCGCTCGGCCAGTTCGGCGATGCGGAATTCTTTCGATTCGTCCGGGGTCGGCGCACTGCCGCCGAGGCGCCGCGGCACCCAGTACTCGCCTTCGGGGTGCGGGTACTGCTCTTGCACCCAGTACAGCATCGACTCCATCGCCTGCCGCAGCGTGGCGTTGTATTCATCGACACTGCCCATCGGCCACAGCGGCGGGCCGATCGCCGCGGTGATCGGGACCTTACTGCGCACCAGTTTCTTGGGGTGGTCCTTGGGCCAGATCCGGTGGGCGCCCCACACGATCATCGGGATGATCGGCACGTTCGCCTCCATCGCCATCCGCACCGCGCCGGTCTTGAACTGGCGCAGTTCGAAACTGCGGCTGATGGTCGCCTCGGGGTGCACCCCCACCAGTTCGCCTTCTCGCAACCGCTGCACCGCCACCGCGTACGCCTCAGATCCCTGGCTACGGTCCACCGGGATCAGGTGGATGTGCTTGATCACGTAGTTGACTGCCTTCACTTCGGCCATCTCGGCCTTGATCATGAACCGCAGCCGACGTTTGCGCTCTTTGGCGGCCAACGACGCGGGTATCCAGTCCACGTAGCTGGTGTGATTGAGGGCGATGATCGCACCGCCGCGTTCGGGAATGTTCTCCAGGCCGTAGTAGGTGATCTTGTTGCCGTTCAGCGCCATGGCCGACGGCACGAGATACTCAAGAAACCGGAAGACTGGCTCAGCCATGATCGACTTCTCCCTTCACCCCGAGCGCGGCCGCTGGGACTTGCGCCCGGCGGCACGCGCCGCGTCGTCAGCATCCATCTGCGCAGCCTCCTGCAAGGTCGGCGCCGTACCGCCGAGGCGGTGTGGCACCCAATTTTCGCCAGTTGGATGAGAATAGTTCTGCTGCACCTGGTGCAACAGTGACGTCATCGCCTCGTGCAACAGTTCGGTGGTTCCGGTGACGTCCGGCAACGGCTGCAACTGCGGGCCGATCGCCACGGTGATAGGCACCTTCTTGCGGCCGATCTGCCTCGGCAGGCCTTTGGTCCAGATGCGCTGGGAGCCCCAGACGACGATCGGGACGATCGGCACGTCGGCCTCGATGGCCATCCGGGCGGCGCCGCTCTTGAAGTCCTTGAGCTCGAAGCTGCGGCTGATGGTGGCCTCCGGGAAGACGGCAACCGCCTCACCCTCGCGCAACCGTTCCACCGCGGCCGCGTAGGCGTCGGCACCGGCGCTGCGGTCCACCGGGATGGCTTTGTTGTGCTTCATCATGAAGCCGACAATCCTGACCTGCTGCAGTTCGATCTTGACCATGGGCCGCACCCGCCGCCCCCCGGGCCTGCGGAAAGCCAGCGCGGCCAGCGCCCAGTCGATGTAGCTGGTGTGGTTGATCGCCACCACACACCCGCCCTGGGCCGGCACGTTCTCGTCGCCGAGGTAGGTGACGCGGCTTCCGGTGAGCCGGAGGAACGTCCTGGCTACGAATTCGCTGGCGCGGTAGACGGGTTCGGCCACGGGTCAGTGCTCTGCGGAACCGGTGGGATGAGCTCGCTCTTCCCGGCGCGCCGCCTTCATCGCCGCTTCTTCGGCATCCAGCTGCGCCGCCTCGGCCATCGAAGGGGCGCCACCGCCGAGCCGATGCGGCACCCAGAACTCACCCGCCGGGTGCGGCCCGTACTGCTCCTGGGCCTGCATGAGCAGATGCTGCATCCGGGAATGCAGCAGGGCGGTCAATTCGGCGGTGGGCAGGGTGGGTTCGATCGGTTCACCGACGATGACCTGGATCGGCACCTTGGGCCGGAACAGCTTCTTCGGGTGGTCTTTGGTCCAGATCCGCTGGGCGCCCCAGATGACGTGCGGAACGATGGGCACCCCCGCTTCCACCGCCATGCGGGCCGCTCCGGACTTGAACTCCTTGATCTCGAAACTGCGGCTGATGGTCGCCTCGGGATACACCCCGACCAGCTCGCCGGCTTTCAGGTTCTCGACGGCCGCGGCATAGGAGGCGGCCCCGCTTTCCCGGTCCACCGGAATGTGGCGGAAGGCACGCATGAGTGGCCCGGTGAACTTGTGGTCGAACACTTCCTGCTTGGCCATGAACCGCACCTTGCGGCCGAGCTTCTGCCGATAGGCCGGGAGGCCCGCCAGCGTGAAGTCCAGGTACCCGGTGTGGTTGATCGCAACGACGGCACCCCCGGTGGTCGGTAGATTCTCCACCCCGGTGACAGTGATCTTCAGTCCCTGCACTCGGAATATCAGGCGGGCAATCGTGATGGCAGTGCCGTAAGCCGGTTCCACAGCAATCCAGCCTAGTGCGCCGAGCTGGCACAGAGGTGGCGAGCCCTGACTTGGGACGCGCACTCCTGACCGGCCACGGCGGTGCCGCCGACCCGCTGCGCATCCACTACCACTAACGGCTGTGGCAGGACCCGACCCGGTGATTCACGTAAGCTCGTGACGAAAGAAACCGCCCCCCGAGAGGTATCTGTGCAGGTCACAAGCGTCGGCCACGCCGGCTTTCGGATCCAGACCCGCGCGGGCAACATTCTGTGCGACCCGTGGGTCAACCCGGCGTACTTCGCGTCGTGGGTGCCGTTCCCGGACAACAGCGGGCTGGACTGGGACGCCCTCGGCGACTGCGACTACCTGTACGTGTCGCACCTGCACAAAGACCACTTCGACGCCAAGCTGCTGACCGCCCACGTCAACAAGGACGCGGTGGTGTTGCTGCCCGACTTCCCGGTGCCGGACCTGCGCAACGAGTTGGAGAAGCTGGGCTTCCGCCGGTTCTTCGAGACCACCGACTCCGTGCAACACCGATTGTCCGGGCCCAAGGGTGACCTCGACATCATGATCATCGCCCTGCGGGCCCCCGCCGACGGTCCGATCGGCGACTCGGCGCTGGTGGTCTCCGACGGCGACACCACCGTGTTCAACATGAACGACGCACGCCCGGTCGATCTGGACGTGCTGGCCGCTGACTTCGGCGACATCGACGTGCACCTGCTGCAGTATTCCGGCGCGATCTGGTACCCGATGGTCTACGACATGCCGGCGCGCGCCAAGGAGGCGTTCGGCACCCAGAAGCGGCAGCGGCAGATGGACCGGGCGCGCCAGTACATCGCCCAGGTGGGAGCGACCTGGGTGGTGCCGTCGGCCGGCCCGCCATGCTTCCTGGATCCGGAACTGCGTCACCTCAACGACGACCGCGACGATCCGGCGAACATCTTCCCGGATCAGATGGTGTTCCTGGACCAGATGCGCCGCCACGGGCACGACGGTGGTCTGTTGATGATGCCCGGGTCGGTCGCGGATTTCACCGGCGCGACCCTCGATTCGCTGACTCATCCGCTGCCCACCGAGCAGGTCGAGGCGATCTTCACCACCGGCAAGGCGGCCTACATCGCCGACTTCGCCGAGCGCATGGCGCCGGTGCTGGCCGCCGAGAAGGCCACCTGGGCGCCGCCGACGGGTGAGCCGCTGCTGGAGCCGCTGCGGGCGCTGTTCGAACCGATCATGTTGGCCAGCAACGAGATCTGCGACGGTATCGGCTATCCGGTGGAGCTGGTGCTCGGCCCCGAGACCGTGGTACTGGATTTCCCGAAACGTGCGGTGCGAGAACGCATTCCCGACGAGAAGGTGCGCTACGGTTTTGCCATCGCGCCCGAACTGGTACGCACCGTGCTGCGCGACGACGAACCCGACTGGGTGAACACCATCTTTTTGTCCACCCGGTTCCGGGCCTGGCGGGTCGGCGGCTACAACGAATACCTGTACACGTTCTTCAAGTGCCTGACCGAGGAGCGGATCGCCTACGCCGACGGCTGGTTCGCCGAGTCGCATGACGACTCCGCTTCGATCACCATGGACGGCTGGGAGTTTCAGCGCCGCTGCCCGCACCTGAAGGCAGACTTGTCCAAATTCGGTGTGATAGAAGGCAATACGCTGACCTGCAACCTGCACGGGTGGCAGTGGCGGCTGGACGACGGTCGCTGTCTGACCACGCGCGGTCACGAGCTGAGGAGTTCTCCGGCATGAGCACGATGGCGGACCTGTGCTACGACGACGGCGTGGTGCAACTGGACGAAATGGCGATCGCGTTGCGCCGCTACCATTTTCCGTCCGGCACCGCCAAGGTGATCAGCCTCGACCAGATCCGGTCCTACAAGGTCGAGTCGCTGGGCCTGTTCACGGTGCGCTTCAACGTGTGGGGCAGTCCGGACTTTCGCCGCTGGTTGCCGTTGGATCTGTACCGGCCGCTGAAGTCGGTGTTGATCACGCTGGACATACCGGGCTCGAAGCCGGCTTTCACCCCGGCGCGTCCTGAGGAGTTCCTGGCCTGCTTCGAGGAACTGCTGAACGCTCGCGGCTAGCGATCGGCCAGGGCTGCCCGACCGGCGTTGTAGCCGGGGGTGAAGGTGATGCCCGGTCCGCCGTGGCAGCCGGCGCTACCCAGGTACAGCCCCTCGACCGGAATGGGTTGCCCGATGAATCCTCTGGGTCCGGGCCGGTTCTGCCCCACCTGATCCGAGTGCAGCAGCCCGTGACAGTAGTCGCCGCCGGGTGCGGAGAACATCACTCCCATGTGCCTGGGCGTGAAGGTGGTGTGCCGGATGATGCTGCGTTCGAAATTGGGCGCCAGCCGGGTGATCTTGTCGATCACCCGCTGCCCCATCTCGACCTTGGCCTGCCCGTAATCGACGCCGCCCTCGATCGGGAACCACAGCGCGAACGCCGACGCCGCGTGCTTGCCGTCCGGCGCCAGGTCGGGATCGTGCACCGACGGTATCTGCAGCACCAGCGTGGGATCGGCCGGCACGATCCCGCGACGGCAGTCCTCCCATTGCTGCTGAACCTCTTCCGGCGTACAGAAGATGCCGATCGATGCCTGCAGGCTCGGGTCGTTGAGCGCCTCGTACGGCGTCGCGAACTGTGGCGCCTCGTCCAGCGCGAAGTGCATCTGCAGATAACTGCCCCGGTGGTCGATGCGCGCATACCGGTCCCGGATGTCGGCGGGCAGCAGTGCGGGGTCGATCAGGTCGTTGACCGTGGCGTCGGGTGCGATGGACGAGACGACGATCGGGGCGGACAGCGTATCGCCGGACTCGGTGCGCACGCCGGTCACCCGGCCGGCTGCGATGAGGATCTCGGTGACCTTGGTCCGCAACCGCACTTCACCGCCGGCCGCCTCCAGCACGTGGGCCAGATGCGCGGTGAGCGCGCCGATGCCGCCACGCAGCTTCTTCATCTGCACGAAGTCGCCCTCGGGGATGCCGAGCCCGAAGGCCAGCGCGGCGGCGCTGCCCGGGGTGGACGGGCCGCGATACAGGGTGTTGACCGCCAGCATGGTCATCGAACCCCTGATCGCGCCGTGCTTTTCGCGATCCGGGAAGTAACGGTCCAGCACCTCGGTCACCGAACCGAACAACATGTCGTCGATCGCGGACCGCTCGAATTCGTTTGTGGCGCAGGCATACATCTCGTCGAAGGTCTTGGGCAGGGTGCCCGCCTCGAACCGGCCCAGCGCCCGCGTCGGCGCCTGGGCCCACATCAGCAGTCCCCCCATCCCGGCGACGGCGTCGGCGCCGTGCACCTCGTTGAGGTGGGCGAACATCTTCATCGGGTCGGAATACTGGACCAGCGGATCGTCGCCGATGCCACGCAGCGCGACCGACATGACTTCCAGGTCGACGGTCGGGAGGGCATCCAGCCCCAGTTCGCTGATCACCTGCGCCGAGGTGGGGAACTGCACCGAACCGGCGATCTCGAACTGATACCCGTCGAACAGTTCCACGGTGGCGGCCATCCCGCCGGCGTAGAGCTTGCCGTCCAGGCAGACCGTCCGCAGCCCGGCCCGCTGCAGCAGCACCGCCGCTGTCAGCCCGTTATGCCCGGCGCCGATCACGATCGCGTCGTAGTCACTACCCGTGTCAGACATGGCGACCTCCCGCACCGGAGGCTGTCACGCGGACAAAGTTTTGTCAATTATGACGAAACAGACGGTAACCAGGACGCCCAGGTGTCGTCGAGGCCGGCGCGCACCGTCGCCAGCGCCAGTTGGCTCATCCTGGCGAGTTCGCCGAGCGACCGGTCGTCCCCGACCATCCAGGCTTCCATCGCGCCGAACACCGCGGCGGCGATGCAGCGGGCGGTCACGGTGGTCCGCAGTTGAAAATCACGCGGCTGGTCGGCGGCTCGGCTGCGGCGCTGTAGCTGCACCTGGATGGCGTCGGCGAAGTCGGCCTGGACCTCGCGGATGTGGCGCACGATGCGGCCGGGGTCGATCTCGCCACCGCGCAGCGCGGCGATTTTGGTCACCGCTTCCACGTCGTACGGGAACGCGAAGATGGCTGCCTGCACGGAGTCGATGACGGGTTCGTCGACGGGCCGGGCGTCCAGGGCCGAGCGGAACCAGTTCAGGCCGGTGTAGTCGGCGAACAGCAGGTCGTGCTTGGAACTGAAATGTCGGTAGAAGGTGCGTAGCGAGACACCGGCGTCCGCGGCGATCTGTTCGGCGGAGGTGTCCTGCACGCCCTGGGCCAGGAAACGCACCATTGCGGCCTGGCGCAACGCTTCGCGGGTGCGCTCGCTGCGCACCGTCTGCGCGGGTCTCACCATTTGAGCAAGATACCTGAATTGGTTCTGTCAATATTGACAAAACTTTGACGGCGGGGTGAGACTGCGCCCATGGTGTCGCTCCTCGCCCACGCTGTCCTCGGTATCGCCGTCATCTGGTGGATCGTCAGATCGAATCCTGCGGTCTACGCCAGACCGGCCGCCGGGCCGTCCTTATCGCCCCTCGAAATCGTGTACTACGTCGTCGGTATCGCCTCGATCGCGCTGGGCTGGTACTTCAACTTCCGCTTTGTCCAGGGTTACGCCCCGCACGGGATCACCGGAGTGCACAACCCCCTCTGGGGTCCCGGCAGCTGGACCCAGTACATCCAGTTGATGTTCGTCAACCCCGCCGCGGGTTCGGCCGGGCAGGACTACACGATCGCCAATGTCATTCTGCTGCCGCTGTTTTCGATCATCGACGGTTACCGGCGCGGCCTCAAGCGGCCGTGGCTGTATTTCGTCAGCAGCCTGTTCACCAGCTTCGCGTTCGCCTTCGCGTTCTACTTCGCCACCATCGAGCGCCAGCACCGCCACCAGCGCGCCGCGGAAAGAGTAGCGGTCTAGGCACTGAGTTCGTCGCTGCGGTATTGGGTGCCGTGGTGACAGATCTGATTACCCCCACGGCGTTTCGCGACATACATGGCGGCGTCGGCCGCACAGATCAGCTCGTTGATCCGGGCCGGAATGTCCAGGGCGGCGGGTACCCGCCGTGCGGTGTCGACCGCAGCCGTACCGAGGCTGGCGGTGATGCCGAAGGGCAGCGCGGCGATGGCGTCGCACAACCGCTGCGCTCGGCGGTCCACTTCGGCCGGCCGCCAGATATCGGCGATGACAAATTCTTCACCGCCCACCCGTGCAATGACGGCGGTGTCGTCGGTGTGCGCCCGCAACGCCTGTGCCACCGCGACCAGTGCGGCGTCGCCGGTACTGTGCCCGAACCGATCGTTGAGCTGTTTGAAGCGATCCAGATCGATCACCGTGATCACCAGCTGGCCGGGCAACGGACGGCCCCCTTCCAAGTGTCGCCGGGTGCGCCGATGAAAAGCGCGGCGATTCAACAGCCCGGTGAGCTGGTCGTGCTCGGCCCGCATCGCATCGATGCCGAGCACATGCGCGACGGCCTGGATGCCGAACGGCACCCCGAGGTTGAGCATGATCACCAACGAGAACGCGCCCGCAGCCGAGACAACGCCGTAGATCGGGACCATTAGCCACGCCTCGACGATCCCGGTGGCAGCGGCGACCACGAAGTTGTAGACCATCAGCGGCGCTGCATGGAACAGCGCGATGTAGCCGGCCATCGTGACGAAGGTGGTGCAGGCCAGCATGGCGCCGAGGGGCTCGCTCTGGGCCAGCACGGCCAGCGCGATGCTGGCATTGGCCACCAGGGTGAAACACACCGCCTGGGTGCGGGTAGGCCATCGCCACACCCAGAGCAGCGCCCCCGTGGCGGCGGCGGCGGCCGCGACCAGCGCACAGGTTGTCTGAACTGGCCCGCGCGGTCCAGTCGTGCTGAAGAAGGTCACGAATATCGCGGCGACCAGCGCCAATCCGATCGCCGCGATCGCGGCCCGGGTACGGCCAGCCATCCCGCGCACCTGCAGAAGGAGTCCGAGCTGGTCGTAGTGATCCGGCTGCCGCCACCACGCAGTCAACCAGCCCATGCCGCTCACCTCCCCGCGGATCATAACGACATATCCGCAGCTAGCTGAGGGGTTTGCGCAGTTTAGGCAGGCTCCAGCAGCTCGACCCCGACGTAGGGCACCAGCGCCGCCGGCACCCGCACGCTGCCGTCCGGCTGCTGGTGGTTCTCCAGCACCGCAACCAACCACCGGGTGGTGCCCAACGTGCCATTGAGGGTGGCGGCCACCTGGGGTTTGCCGTTCGCGTCCCGGTACCGAGTCGCCAACCGCCGCGCCTGAAAGGTGGTGCAGTTGGACGTCGACGTCAGTTCGCGGTAGGTGCCCTGGGTCGGTACCCACGCCTCGCAGTCGAACTTGCGCGCGGCCGAGGAGCCCAGGTCGCCGGCGGCCACGTCGATCACCCGGTACGGCACCTCGATGTGCGCCAGCATCTCGCGCTGCCAGCCCAGCAGGCGCTGGTGCTCGGCCTCGGCCTCCTCGGGCCGGCAATAGACGAAGCCTTCGACCTTGTCGAACTGATGTACCCGGATGATGCCGCGGGTGTCCTTGCCGTAGCTGCCTGCCTCCCGACGGAAACACGACGACCACCCCGCATAGCGCAACGGACCGGCGCTCAGGTCGAGGATCTCGCCGGCGTGGTACCCGGCCAGCGGCACCTCCGAGGTGCCCACCAGGTAGAGGTCGTCGGCTTCGAGCCGGTACACCTCGTCGGCGTGGGCACCCAGGAATCCGGTGCCGCTCATCACCTCCGGACGAACCAGCACCGGCGGGATCATCGGGATGAAGCCGTTCTCCACCGCCACCCGCAGTGCGAGTTGCAGCAGACCCAGTTGCAGCAGCGCCCCGCGACCGGTCAAAAAGTAGAACCTGGACCCGGCGACCTTGGCGCCGCGCTGCATGTCGATCAGGCCCAACGACTCGCCGAGTTCCAGATGATCCCTGGGGCTGTCCAACGCCGGGGTTTCGCCGACGACGTCGAGGACGGCGAAGTCGGCCTCGCCACCGGCCGGGACACCGTCGATGACGACATTCGAGATGGCCATGTGGGCCGCGGTGAACGCCGCCTCGGCCGCGACCTGGTCCGCCTCGGCGGCCTTGACCTGCTCGGCGATCTCCTTGGCACGCTGCAAGAAGGCGGGGCGTTCCTCCGGTGACGCCTTGCCCACCGATTTGCTGGCGAGCTTCTGTTCGGCGCGCAACGCGTCCGCGGTCGAGATCGCCGCCCGGCGGGCCGCGTCGGCATTCGCCAGAGCGTCCACCAGCGCGGGGTCTTCACCCCGGCTGAGTTGGGAACGGCGCACGACGTCAGGGTCTTCCCGGAGCAGCTTCAGGTCGATCACGGCCGCAAGACTACTTTTGCCGGCACACCGCGGTCGCAGCAGATCGTCGCAGTTCGCCCCGGGTCTCACATCTGCAACATCGGTAACAGTCCCAGCGCGGTCCTGTCAGAATGGAGCCGATGCTCGATCTGCGAAAGAAACAACCGCCACCCGCCGACGGGCTCGAGGAGTCGCCGGCCGACGAACCGGTGGCCGTCGAGGACTCCGAGGAAGCGGCACCCGCCAGCGAGTCGCCGGAGTCGTCCAGGGGCTTCCGCTGGCCGCGCGGCTTGCAGGCGACCGCGACCCGGCGGGCCCTGCTGCTCACCGCGCTGGGCGCCCTGCTGATCGCCGGACTGGTGACCGTACTTCCGTCGGTGGGCAGCGGGGGACGCCTCGCCGGTTACCTCAACAGCGATCCCGCCCCCAGCACCGGCTCCAAGAGCAATGGGGCGTTCAGCCGGGCCGACAGTGGCGACTGCCTGAACTGGCCGGACGGCACTCCGGAATCCGCATCCATCGTCAGCTGCGCCCAGGACCACCGTTTCGAGGTCGCCGAAGCCGTGGACCTGCGCACCTTCCCCGGATCGGAATACGGGCCCAGCGCCGCTCCCCCGTCCCCGGCGCGGATCCAGCAGATCAACACCGAGCAGTGCGAGCCGGCAGTGCGCCGCTACCTGGGCCCCAAGTTCGACCCGAACAGCAAGTTCACCGTGAGCATGCTGTGGTCGGGTGACCGGGCCTGGCGTCAGGCGGGCGAACGCCGCATGCTGTGTGGACTGCAATTGCCCGGCCCGAACAACCTGCAGGTCGCGTTCAAGGGCAAGGTCGCCGACATCGACCAGTCCAAGGTCTGGCCCGCTGGCACCTGTGTGGGCATCGACTCGGCCACCAACCAACCGGTCGACGTTCCGGTCGACTGCACGGCGCCGCATGCCATGGAAGTCACCGGCACCGTGAACCTCGCCGAGAGGTTCCCCGACGCGTTTCCCGCCGAGGCCGACCAGGACGGGTTCATCAAGGACACCTGCACCCGGATGACCGACGCCTACCTGGCGCCGGTCAAGTTGCGCACCACCACGTTGACCCTGATCTATCCGACCGTGTCGTTGCCCAGCTGGGCGGCCGGCAGCCGCGAGGTCGCCTGCAGCATCGGCGCCACGCTGGGCAACGGCGGCTGGGCGACGCTGCTCAACAGCGCCAAGGGCCCGCTGCTGATCAACGGTCAGCAACCGGTGCCGCCACCCGACATCCCGCAGGAGCGACTCACCCTCCCGCAGATCCCCGTGCAGGTGCCCAGCCAACCGTCGTCGGCACCCACGCAACAACAGCAGGCACCCACCGCGCCGCCGGGCAACCAGCACCTGCCCAACCAGCAGCCCGTGGTGACGCCCACCCGGGCGCCCTCCTCACCGGCCACCCAGGCTCCGCCGGCCCAGGCTCCCCCGCCGGTGGACGGAGGCGGACCGCCGCCGGCCCCGGCACCCGACGGTCCGGCGCCCGCCGAGCCGCCCCCGAGCTGACCGACGTGGCCGTCCGGATGGACCCGCAGCGATTCGACGAACTGGTCTCCGACGCCCTCGACCTGATTCCCGCCGAGCTGACGGCGGCGATGGACAACGTCGTCGTCCTGGTCGCCGACCGCCATCCCGACGATGACGACTTGCTCGGCCTCTATGAAGGGGTGGCGCTGACCGAGCGGGATTCGGACTACGCCGGGGCGCTGCCGGACACCATTACGATCTACCGCGACGCGCTGCTGGACGTCTGCGAATCCGACGACGACGTGGTCGACCAGGTCGCGATCACGGTGATCCACGAGATCGCCCACCACTTCGGGATCGATGACGACCGGCTCGACGAGCTGGGCTGGGCTTGATTTTCTGGCCGCTGATTCGGCGGGGTGTCCGACGTTTGTCGGCACCCGGTGTTATGAACGACGTATGACCGCTGGCTGCCGCGACTGCCGGGCAGGCTTGGACCACTGCCACGGCACCTTGATCGTCCACTCACTGGCCCGCTCGGAATGCACCGAGAACGACTGTGCGATACCCGAGTTGTTCACGCACGCCTTCGTGGTCGACTGCGATGTGGTCGGCTGCGCCTGCGCGCAGGCCGACGATGTCGGCAGATCAGCCCATTGGATCGGGGCCTGACGCGGTACTGGCCTGGCAGGCCTGCCCGACGGGCGTGTCCGGCGTCTCCGGGTAGAACGGCGGGGTGCTCACACCCCACTGCACACAGCTCCACCGCCCGTCGGTGATCGGAGTCAATACCACCGACTCGGCGTTGTTGAGCGGATTGTCCAGCACGAACGAGCCGTCCACGCCGGCCAGCACAGCCGCGGCCAGCCGGATCGCCGCGCCGTGGCTGACCACCACGATGTCGCCGTCCCAGGCGTCGTCGTCCAGATAACGCATTCGCAGATCGCTGAGCACGGGCACATACCGGTCCAGCACGTCGTGGGCGGTCTCGCCGCCGGGCAGCGCCACGTTCAGCTCGCCCCGGTGCCAGCGCCGGTAGGTGGCGTTGAATTCGGCGATCGCCTCGTCGTCGCTGCGATTCTCCAGTTCGCCGACCTGTACCTCGTGGATGCCGGTCAGCTCGAGCGCGGCCAGGTCGAGTTCAGCACCGATCACCGCGGCTGTTTCCGACGCCCGGACGGCGACCGAGTGCGCCAGGATGGCCGGGGGGCGCCGCGCGGCCCAGCCGCTGCGCGCGAATGCGCGCGCCTGGTCGCGGCCCAGCGGGGTCAACGCCGCCCCCGGGGGCAGCGTGTCCAGCCGGCGCTCGACATTGCCGAAGGACTGGCCGTGGCGCACCAACACCAGCCGGCCACTCATGGTGCTCCCTCGCCCCGGCCGTCGCGCAATCGCGCGAGCCAGCGCGACGCCTCGTCCGACACCGGTGGCAGCACCCCCGCAGGCTGGCCCGTCGGCCAGGAACCCAGATAGCGCACATCAGCACAACGGCGGTGCAGCGCCTTGAGTGCCTCGGCGACGGCGTCGTCTTCGAGGTGACCCACACAGTCGACGAAGAACATGTAGGTGCCCAGCCCGGTACGGGTGGGCCGGGATTCGATGCGGGTCAGGTCGATGCCGCGAATCCCGAACTCGGTCAGCGCCATCAGCAGGGCGCCCGGCGCGTTCTGCACCCGCAACACCACCGACGTCCGGTCGGCCCCGGTACGGGCCGGCGGCGGCCCCGGCGGTCCGATCAGCACGAACCGGGTGCGCGCACCGGACTCGTCGACCACCCCGTCCGCCAGGGTCGGCAGTGACCAGTGCGCGGCAGCCAGCGGCGAGGTCACCGCGGCGTCGACCCGGCCTTCGGCCACCTGCCGGGCGGCGTCAGCGTTCGAATACGCGGGTCGCTGGTCGACGCCGGGCAGCTGCGCGGTGAGCCATCGCCGCACCTGCGCCGCGGCGACCGGGAACGCCGCCAACGTCCGGACGTCGGCCGCGTCCAGGCCCGGCCGGACCACGATGGAGAAGGCCACCTCCAGCGTGGTCTCGGCGAAGATCTGCAGCGGCGATCCGATGGCCAGGCTGTCCAGGGTGGGCGCCAGGGATCCGTCGATCGAGTTCTCGATCGGGGCGCACGCATAGTCGGCGGTGCCGTCGCGCACCGCGTCCAGCGCGGCCGGGGTGCTCTCGACCGGCAGCCTCGTTGCCCTGTCAGACCCGGGGATCAACCCGGTGTCGGCGATTCGGAGCAGCGCGGCCTCGGTGAAGGTTCCTTCCGGTCCGAGGTAAGCGATGCGGGCCACAGAGACAACCCTAACGGCGCGTCGGCGTGGGCCACCGACTCTTGCGAGTTATCCGACCCTAAGTTACCTTAGGCTTACCTAAAACTACGGAGGTAACTGTGCTACCGGTCACACACCCTACGCCCACCACGGCAGAGCGCATTCGCAGCGCCTGCGTCCGGGCCGGGGGCGCGCTGTTGGCGGTCGAGGATGCCGATCCGGTGTCCACGCCCATGCACCACCTGCTGTACGACGGCACATTCGCCGTCGCAGTTCCCAGCAGCATGCCGGAATGCCAGGTGGAGTCCGGGTCGCAGGCACTGCTGGAACTGACCGACTACGCGCCGTTGCCGGTGCGGGAGCCGGTCCGGTCGCTGGTCTGGGTGCGTGGCCGGCTGCACCGGATCCCCCCCGGCGCGGTGGCCAAACTGTTGGACCTGATCGCCACGGAAAATCCGAACCCCGCGCTGCTGCAGGTCCAAACGCCGAAATCCGCTCCGCCCAGTGCGGACGATGTCAGCTACACCCTGCTGCGCCTGGAGATCGATTCGGTGGTGGTCACCGACGCGACCGGCGCCGAGCCCGTGAGCGTCGCCGATCTGCTGACGGCACGCCCCGACCCGTTCTGCGAGATCGAGTCCACGCTGCTGTGGCATCTGGCCACCGCCCACAACGACGTCGTCGCGCGGCTGGTGTCGCGGCTACCGGCGCCATTGCGGCGCGGACATGTCCGTCCGCTGGGACTGGACCGTTACGGCGTACGGTTCCGCGTCGAAGGCACCGACGGGGACCGCGACATCCGGTTGCCGTTTCACAAGCCGGTGGACGACATGAGCGGTCTCAGCCAGGCAATCCGCGTCCTGATGGGCTGTCCGTTCGTCAACGGGTTGCGCGCGCGCCAATAACGCCGCCGGTTCGCTATCCCCGCGGGTGCCCGCCCCGTAAGTTGTCCCGGGTGAACGGGGATCGACCAGAGCAGCGACCGATTCAGCCGGAAGCTGCCCCGGTGTTGCGCCGCCGACCCCTGCCGCCCCCGGTGACGCCGCCCCCGCCGGCCGCGCCGCGACGGCCCCCGCCGGCCGCGCCCAGCCCCCCGCGATCACGCCGCACATCCGGACGCCGCTGGTTCCGGACGCTGGCGCTGGTCCTGCTGATCGTGTCGCTGCTGGTGGTTGCCGGTGTGCTGGGCCTGACCCTCTGGTTCGACTCCGCAGTGCACCGCGCGACCGTGCTGGTCGACTACCAGGAGCGGCCGACTCCCGGCCGCGGCACCAACTGGTTGCTCGTCGGCTCCGACAGCCGCCAGGACCTGACCGCCGAACAGCAGCAGGACCTCGCCACCGGAGGCGACGTGGGCTCCGGCCGCACCGACACGATCATGCTGGTTCACCTCCCCGGCTTGGGGTCCGGGAGTCCGGCCACGCTGATCTCCATCCCGCGCGATTCCTATGTGCCGATTCCCGGCCACGGCCGCGACAAGATCAATGCCGCATTCGCGATGGGCGGTGCGGCGTTGCTGGCGCAGACGGTCGAACAGGCCACCGGCCTGCGCCTCGACCACTACGCGGAAGTGGGTTTCGGCGGATTCGCCGAACTGGTCGACGCGCTCGGTGGCGTGACTGTGTGCCCCGCCGAGCCGATCAGCGATCCACTGGCCGGCCTGGACCTGCCGGCCGGGTGCCAACAACTGCACGGCCGCAGCGCGCTGGGCTACGTGCGGTCCCGGGCCACCCCGCGGGCGGATCTGGATCGAATGGTCCATCAACGGCAGTTCATGTCCGCGGTGCTGCAACGCGCCGGTAGCCCGGCGGTGTGGCTCAACCCCTGGCGCTGGTACTCGGTGCCGCGCGCCGCAGCCGCCGCCCTGACGGTGGACCGCGGCGACCACGCCTGGGACCTGGCCCGACTCGGCTGGGCGCTGCACGGCCGCACCACGGCCACGACCGTGCCGATCGGCGAGTTCAGCGACAGCGGTGCCGGCTCGGTGGTGGTGTGGAATCGCGACGCGGCCCGCGCCCTGTTCGACGCGCTGTCCACCGATGCACCGGTGCCGACGTCCGCGCTGGACCCGCAGCCGTGAATCCGTCCGGCCGAACCGGGGTTCAGCCGCCGTTGTCGGCCGCGGTGTCCAGCCACGCCTTGGTGCGTCCGGGATGGTTGGTGGCGATCCAGGCCACCCCGACCTCCCGGCAGAACTCGACGTCGGCACGCTCGTCGACGGTCCAGCAATACACCGAGCGGCCTTGCGCGGCCGACCGGTCGACCAGCTGGGGGTAGTCGCGCAACGCCGCCAGCGACGGTCCGACCGCCGTCGCACCCACCGCGGTGGCCGCGCTGCTCGTCAGGTAGCGACCCGTCTTGCCCAGTAGCACCGTCGGCAACATCGGTGCGGCGCGCCGGATCCGCCACACCGCGGCGGCAGAGAACGACATCACCACCGCCCGGGACCGGTCCGCAGAGGCTGGGGCGGCGATGCCGAAGCGGTGCAGCAGCGCCAGCAGCTTGCTCTCCACCAGCGAGCCGTAGCGCACCGGATGCTTGGTCTCGATGAAGATCTTCACCGGCCGGTGCCAGTCCAGCACCAGCCCCACCAGCGCGTCCAGGGTCAGCAGGCTGGTGTCGCCGTGCGCGCCGTCCGAGCGCCAGCTGTCGTGCCAGGCGCCATAGTCGAGCTCGCGCATTTCGGCCAGCGTCGCAGTACTCACCGGGCCCTCCCCCGAGGAGGTGCGGTCCAGACGGCGGTCGTGCACGCAGACCAGGTGACCGTCGCGGGTCAGCCGCACGTCGCATTCCACGCCGTCGGCGCCCTCTCTGAGGGCCTGATCGTAAGCGGCCAGCGTGTGCTCCGGACGGACAAATGATGCGCCGCGGTGGGCCACCACGAAGGGGTGCCCGGCGAGGACCTCATCCGCCCGCGTCATGCGCTTATGCCGCCGGTTCCTGTCCCTCTGGCTCGACCGCTGCGGGCTGGTGCGGTGGATCGGATTCGACGATCAGCCAGCGGTGGATCGGTCGCTCGACCGGCTTGCGCTCGAAACCTTCGAACACCCGCGCCACCGCGGCCACCGTGATCGCCGCGACGAGGTAGCCGACCACCACCATGATGTTGTTGTTCGCGATGCCCTGGGCGTCGCTGGAGAGCGATGTCGCGATGGTGAACACCGAGACGGCGTAACTGACGACCCAGGCCAGCCACCAGAAGGTGAGCGGCTTGCGCACCCGGTCGTAGTGATCCTCGACCAGGGCGAGTTCGATGACGTACACCGGCGCCAGCACCAGGTTGGCGAACGGCAGCAGGCAGCCGGCCCAGATCCGGCGCGGCGAGCGGTGCTCGGCCAACCCGTGGTGGGCGAACGCCGCAGCCCGGCGGGCGATCAGCCAGCGGACCAGCACCGCGAAGCAGCACGACAGCGCGACCAGGGCGGCCACGCTGGCGGCGATGCCCAGCCAGTCCGCGGCACCGGCCACCAGGGAGTTGAGCAGCGCGTTGCGGTTGTAGATCAGCAACCCGTAGCGCACCGCGTACATCAGCGCCGCGCCGGCGAGCACCAGTTGCGTGGCGAACATGACCACGCGCACCACGTCCGCCTTCGGGCCCGCCTTGGCCGGGGCCTCGGACGTAGCCGGGACCAGCTGCGGCACCCGGTCGGTCAGGCCCCATCGGGGAATCGCGGTATAGCGCGGGGTGGGACCGAGCGGGCGGCGGCCCCTGCGCATCGGGGGCGCGGCGCCCGGACGCACCGCTATCCAGCGGAAACCGGGTGGGAGGCGGGGTGGAGTGCGCGGCGCGACGGGAGCGGCGGGCAGCTGCGGTGCGACCGGCGGACGCCACCCGGAATCCGCGGCTGCCGCGTCCGGCAGCGGCGCCATCAGGGCACCTCGACAACGGGGGCACCACATGCGCTGGCGTTCGCGCACGTTCCACCGGGTGCCGCACTGGGAGCACACCTGAATCACCGCACCAGCGTAACCGGGGGGCTGCGGGGTCGCCGCCCGGTGAGTGACGCAGGCCACAGCTAAAAATGGCTATCCACAGTTTCCACAGGTTTATCCCCAGCTGGGCGGACCGGCAGCGGGCGCTTCTATCGGCCAGCTTTGGCCGTGACTGTGGATAACATTGCGATAACAACGGGCGCGATAGACAGGCCCGGAAGTGGTCAGAGCGAATACACCGACGAGTACTGTTACCCGGATGCGCGACGGTCCAAACGTGCCTCTTCGCATTCGCGTAGGTTTTGCTACCTGTGCGCGTGGCGTATGATCGCGAGCGCACAATGATTGTGACTCACCTCACTGACGGTTCCGGCAACGCGAGGTGAACATGCAGTTTGGAAGGCGTTCGATGGCGACACATTCGTTCGGCCCGGGCTCTACCCAGTCGAGTTCGTACTCGGGGTCACCCGTGTGGAATCACGCCTACGTCGTCGCTGCCCTGCGTGCCGGTTTGATCGCGCTGGCGCTGCTCAGCATCTTGGCGCTGATCGCGCTGTCCTGAGCCCGGGATCCGCAGAAACCGTTCGGGCATCCTTGCGGCATCCGCAGTCTTGGAGCAGGGTTGAATGGGTGAGGCCGCCGCGCGGCGGGATCGCGCGAACTACACGTCAGATGAGTCGCTCATCGAGGAAGGAATGCCGTGGCTGAATACACCCTGCCCGACTTGGACTGGGACTACGCAGCACTGGAACCGCACATCTCGGGTCAGATCAACGAGATCCACCACAGCAAGCACCACGCCACATACGTCAAAGGTCTCAATGACGCGGTCGCCAAGCTCGAGGAGGCCCGCGCCAAGGACGACCACTCCGCGATCTTCCTGAACGAGAAGAACCTCGCCTTCCACCTGGGCGGTCACGTCAACCACTCCATCTGGTGGAAGAACCTGTCCCCCAACGGCGGTGACAAGCCGACCGGTGACCTCGCCGCGGCCATCGACGACCAGTTCGGATCGTTCGACAAGTTCCGCGCCCAGTTCAGTGCAGCAGCCAACGGTCTGCAGGGATCCGGCTGGGCGGTGCTGGGCTACGACACTCTGGGTGGCCGGCTGCTGACCTTCCAGTTGTACGACCAGCAGGCCAACGTGCCGCTCGGCATCATCCCGCTGCTGCAGGTCGATATGTGGGAGCACGCGTTCTACCTGCAGTACAAGAACGTCAAAGCGGACTACGTCAAGGCGTTCTGGAACGTCGTGAACTGGGCCGACGTTCAGGACCGGTACGCCGCTGCCACCTCGAAGAGTTCGGGGCTGATCTTCCCCTGATCGGCTGACACCACGGCAGGGCGTCGCGCGGCAACGCGCGGCGCCCTTGTCGTTGCGCGGCAACGCGCGGCGCCCTTGTCGTTGCGGCTGCGCAGTTGCGCGCCGTGTCGAGTTGCACGGCGTCAAAACCCCGCGCATCCTTGGATATTCGAGCTACATTTCAGCTGCGGTGCTGTTGCGATTTTTCGAGCTACCAACGTGGTTACTTCGGGTGGAGGCGGTTCGGAGGACAAGATGGACGCTGGGTCCGGTTCACCTATCGGGGTTGCCCCCTTTCATTCTCGTGGCGACCTGAAGGGGTTCGTGATCTCAGGGCGATGGCCCGATTCCACCAAGGAATGGGCGCAGCTGCTGATGGTCGCGGTCCGGGTCGCGTCATTGCCCGGGTTGCTGTCCACCACAACCGTTTTCGGCGCACGCGAAGAATTGCCCGACGAACCCGAACCGGGCACCGTCGGCTTGGTCCTGGCCGAGGGTACGGTTTTCGGCGACAAGGCCATCCAGCCGGGCTATTTCGCGGAACACCAGCCGCCCGCCCTGCTGATGTTGCACCCGCCCTCGGAGACCATGCCGTCGTTGCCGGAGTGCAAAGGCGCCGCGTCCGGCTGTGTGCTGCTGCCCGGGCTGCCGTACCTGGGGTTGGAACACCGGGCGGCATGGGTCGAGGCGGAGGCCGACGGCACCGTCACCTCGATGGTGAGCCGGGTCGGGGTCGACCCGATCAGCCACCCGGACACCGCCATCCTGGCCATGCTGCTTGCCGCCTGACGGCGCGGCCCCGGCGTCGCGGGACCGCGGCGCAAACTCTGCGGCGCTGACCGCACCCGTCCCGGCGGTTCCCCGAACAGACGCGCACGCCGACCACCCAGGTCCGGTGCGTCGAGGCCCGGGCGCGGACCGCACCGGTGGTCTTGCCGCGGCGTCCCGCGGCCCTGCCAGCAGGTGTGTACCGGGCGCCACACGCCCCTGCGCGGCACCGGGCAGCAAAGTGATCAGCCGAAACGTTCGCGCCGGCCGCTGGTTGCCCGAGATCGGCGGGGCGCGTCGCTGCAGGACTGATCGCGCTGTACTTCGCGCGCGCGCGGACGGCAGCGCTGCGCCCGTTCTGAGCGTGTATTCTGCGGATAACCTGTGAAATCCGGTCAATTCATGGACACCTGACCCAATCGTTTGGATGCTCGTCGGGGGTGTCCTGCATGGTCGCCCGGAGTGCTGGTTCCGAATACGCCCACGTTTGCACTTGGTTGTTGGCTGACAACGTCGCTACCATGATCAGCAAATACCTAGTGATAACCGATTGGTCCGATTGCCCCGGTGGAGGTCATATCGATGAGCACGACGTTCGCTGCCCGCCTGAACCGCCTGTTCGACACGGTGTATCCACCTGGCAGGGGGCCGCACACCTCCGCGGAGGTGATCGCCGCGCTCAAGGCGGAGGGCATCACGATGTCGGCTCCCTACCTCTCGCAGCTACGTTCCGGCAACCGCACGAACCCGTCGTCCGCGACCATGACAGCGCTGGCCAACTTCTTCCGCATCAAGCCGGCCTACTTCACCGACGACGACTACTACGAAAAGCTCGACAAGGAGTTGCAGTTCTACGCGTCGGTGCGGGACGACGGTGTTCGCCGTATCGCGATTCGCGCGCACGGCCTGCCGGTGGAGGCTCAACAAAAGGTGCTGGACCGGATCGAGGAGCTCCGCCGCGCCGAAGGCCTCGGCTCCTAGCTGACCTGGCGGACCGCCGGCAGCCTGCTCGGATTAGGGTTGGCCCAGAGCTCGCGCGCACACGCGATAGCCCACGAGAGATAGCGGGAGGCGGCCGGGAATGGGCCTGTTCGGCAAGCGAAAGAGCCGCGCGACACGTCGCGCCGAAGCCCGCGCCATCAAGGCCCGCGCCAAGCTGGAAGCCAGGTTGGCGGCCAAGAACGAAAGACGCCGCATCAAGACGGCCCAGAAGTCCGCTGACAAAGCGTTCAAGGCCCAACTGAAGGCCCAGAAGGACAGCGACCGGGCGGCGTTGAAGGTCGCCGAAACCGAGTTGAAGGCAGTGCGCGAAGGCAAGCTGTTGTCGCCCACCCGGATTCGCCGCACGTTGACGGTGTCTCGCCTACTGGCCCCGATATTGATGCCGCTGATCTACCGCGCGGCCGTCGCGGCCCGCGGGTTGATCGATCAGCGGCGTGCCGACCGGCTCGGGGTCCCGCTGGCGCAGATCGGGCAGTTCTCCGGCCACGGTGCCCGGTTGTCGGCGCGCATCGCGGGCGCCGAGCAATCGCTGCGCAGCGTGCAGGCTAAGAAGCCGAAAGATCCGGAGACCAAACAGTTCGTCGCGGCGATCAGTGAACGGCTCGCCGAACTGTCGTCGGCAGTCACCGCCGCAGAGCACATGCCGACGCAGCGGCGCCGCGCTGCGCACGCTGCCATCTCCTCGCAACTCGACGGCATCGAGTCCGACGTCCTGGCCCGTCTCGGGCTGGGCTGACCCCGGTGGTGTCGATATTGTCGCGGCTGAGTCTGCTGTGCGCCGTGCTGGCGGCCATCGCGATGTTGACGGCCGGCGGTGCGGCGGCCCAGCCCGCTCTGACCACGGCCACCGCTACCGACCCGAGTTGGGTGTCCGCCCGTGACCCCGACGCCGACATGCCGATCTGGCCATTTGCGGCCGGGACGGTCGCGGCCGTCGGCGTCGCCGCCATCTGGGCGACGCGGCGCAGGCCGTAGCCGGTCCCGGCCCGGCTGGCATGATGGGACCCTGAGCGACCCCGTACGCGTACGCAACGAATTGCTGCAAAGGAGCGGCCGCATGGCAGATCCGCAGGACCGACCCGAGGGCGAAGCCGCCGCCACGCCACCGGCCAAGAAGCAGCCGGCCAAGAAGGCGCCCGCCAAGAAGGCACCGGCCAAGGCCACCAAGGCGCCCGCCAAGAAGGCGCCCGCCAAGAAAGCCCCGGTCAAGAAGGCGGCCGCCAAGAAGATCGCACCCGCGCCGGAACCGGTCGAGGCACCGGCGGCGCCGCCCGTGGACCTGCCGCAGCACGCCGAAACCAACGGACAGCTGGCCGCTGCGAAAGATGTTGCGGCGCAGGCAAAGTCGACTGTCGAGCGGGCCCGTAACCCGCTGCCCGCCGACGAGCCCGCACCGTCTTCGCTGCAGTCGCCCGTCCCGTATGCGGTGGCGCTTGCCCTGAGCCTGCTGGCGCTGTTGTTGGTCCGCCAATTGCGCCGCCGTTGACAGCGCCCGTGTCCTTTCAGCCGACGGCCGATCTGGTGGACGACATCGGTCCCGATGTGCGTAGCTGCGACCTGCAATTCCGCCAGTTCGGTGGCCGGACGCAGTTCGTCGGTCCGATCAGTACCGTGCGCTGCTTCCAGGACAACGCGCTGTTGAAGTCGGTGCTGTCGCAGCCGGGCGCGGGCGGGGTGCTGGTGGTCGACGGCGACGGTTCCCTGCATACCGCGCTGGTGGGTGATCTGATCGCGGAGCTGGCCCGATCCAACGGCTGGGCGGGGCTGATCGTCAACGGCGCAGTGCGCGATTCCGCCGCGCTACGCGGGATCGACATCGGCATCAAAGCGCTGGGCACCAACCCCCGCAAGAGCAGCAAGAACGGCACCGGTGAGCGCGATGTCGAGGTGACGTTGGGCGGGGTGACTTTCGCGCCAGGTCACCTGGCCTACAGCGACGACGACGGCATCGTCGTCGTCGCAGCAGGAGAACATCCGCTGCCGGGTTGAGGCCGTCGCCAGGTGTGCGGCCGGCCGGAATCCGTTGCGTCGACATGCTGTCGACTATCTCAACGCGGTGTAAGCTGCCCGCGTGGCGACCTTCTCCGGCACCAAGACTGCGCTCCCCCGCGGCCGGCGCGGCGCACGACCCTCGGGAGACGACCGCGAACTGGCCATCCTGACCACCGCCGAGGGACTGCTGAAGGGCAGGTCGCTGGCGGACATCTCTGTCGACGATCTGGCCAAAGGCGCCGGAATCTCCCGCCCGACGTTCTATTTCTACTTCCCGTCCAAAGAAGCTGTCCTGCTGACGCTGCTGGACCGCGTGGTCAAGAAGGCCGATACCGCGCTGCAGGGACTCTCCGACAAGTTGGCCGAGGACGGGGACAACCGGTGGCGGACCGGCGTCGCCGTGTTCTTCGAGACGTTCGGTGCGCACAAAGCAGTGACGCGCGCCAGCATGGCCGCCCGCGACACCAGTCCTGAGATCCGGGAACTGTGGTCGACGTTCATGCAGAAGTGGATCACCTTCACCGCGCTGGGCATCGAGGCCGAACGCGATCGCGGAGCGGCGCCCCGAACTCTGCCCAGTGACCAACTGGCGACCGCGCTCAACCTGATGAACGAGCGGACATTGTTCGCGTCGTTCGCCGCCGAGGCGCCGTCGGTGCCGGAAGAGAATGTGCTGGACACGCTGGTCCACATCTGGGTCAGCAGTATCTACGGCGAGCGCCGGTAGCCCGGCTCCGCCGGCGCGCGGGCTCACCACCCTGTCGGTGCCCCGTGCGAACATATGTTCGTGCGGTGTGAGGCGTCCATCCTGCATGCGGACCTGGATTCGTTCTATGCGTCCGTCGAGCAGCGCGACGACCCGGCACTGCGGGGCCGCCCGGTGATCGTCGGGGGCGGCGTGGTGCTGGCCGCCAGCTATGAGGCCAAGGCCTACGGAGTGCGCACCGCGATGGGCGGGGCGCAAGCCCGGCGGCTGTGCCCACACGCCGTGGTGGTGCCGCCGCGGATGCGCGCCTACTCCCAGGCCAGCGACGACGTGTTCCGAGTGTTCGGCGATTGCAGCCCGATCGTGGAGCCGTTGTCGGTGGACGAGGCCTTCCTCGACGTCCACGGGCTCGGCCGGGTCAGTGGGACCCCGGTGCAGATCGCGGCGCGACTGCGCGCCGATGTGCGCGAGCGGGTGGGTCTGCCCATCACCGTCGGGATCGCGCGCACCAAATTCCTGGCCAAGGTGGCCAGTCAGGAAGCCAAACCGGACGGGCTGCTCCTGGTGGCACCCGATCAGGAGCTGGCCTTCCTGCATCCGCTGCCGGTGCGGCGACTGTGGGGTGTGGGCACGGTGACCGCGGACAAGCTGCGCGCGCACGGCATCACCACGGTGGCCCAAGTGTCCGAGCTCAGCGAATCGATGCTCGGGTCCATGGTCGGGCACGCGATGGGCCGCCAGCTCTACGCGCTGTCCCGCAACATCGACCGCCGCCGGGTGAACACGGGGGTGCGGCGGCGATCGGTCGGCGCCCAACGCGCGCTGGGCCGCGCCGGTGCCACCATGTCACCCGCCGAGGTCGATGCTGTGGTGGTCAATCTGATCGACCGGATCACCGGCCGGATGCGCGCCGCCGGACGCACCGGACGCACGGTGGTGCTGCGACTGCGGTTCGACGACTTCGGTCGGGTGACACGGTCCCAGACCATGCCGTGGGCTACCGCCGCCACGCAGCCGATCCTGGCCACAGCGCGGCGACTCGTGACGGCAGCGGATCCGTTGATTGCCGAAAAGGGTCTGACGCTCATCGGTTTCGCCGTTTCGGGCATCGACCGCAACGGCGCCGAACAACTGGCCTTGCCCTTCGCCGGCGATTCTGTGTCAGTCGATGCCGCGGTGGACGAAGTCCACCGTCGCTACGGCAGGTCCGCACTCACCCGCGCGGTGCTGGTCGGCCGCGACCCTGGGCTGGAAATGCCGCACCTCCCGGATTGACGGCCGGGCGCCGGCGTTTGTATTCGTTCCGGCCATGTCACCCGTCGCCGGTAAGTTGCCAGGCATGCGCATTACTTCGATTCTTCAGGTCGGCGTGGTTCTCGCCGGCAGTGTCGCGGTGTGGTTCGCGGTCCCGGCTGCCCACGCCGACTGTCAGGACGGTGCGGTCACGCCGGCATCGGGCGGCACGTATTCGCTCTGCTCCGGGGGTCAATGGACGCATGTGGACCGGCAACTTTGCGTCGACTATCCACAGTCGCAGTATTGTCCGGCGGCGTCGCGCACCCCGTCGTCCACTCCGTCCTCGTCGACATCGGCCAGTCCGTCACCCGCCGCCACGCCACCCGCGGTTCCATTGCCGCCGACCGATGTCAATCTGCCTAATCCGCCGAATGCACCCGGAGTCGGTTGCACCTGGGTCAACGGTTACACGAAGAAGAACGGGACTCACGTGAACGGCTATTGGCGATGCTGAGGACCAGCTTCAGGACTTAGTCCACTCCAGTAATCGTTCCACTGGCCAGGTGTTGACGATGCGCTCGGCGTCGATACCGGCGTCCAAGGCCCGCTGCGCGCCGTAGCCGAGGAAGTCCAACTGGCCGGGTGCGTGCGCGTCGGTGTCGATGCTGAACACACAGCCCATGTCCCGGGCCAGCTCGAGCAGCCGCGTCGGTGGATCCCGCCGTTCGGGTCGCGAGTTGATCTCAACGGCGGTGCCGTGCTCGAGACAGGCAGTGAACACCTTCTCTGCGTCGAACTTCGATTCCGGCCGGATCCCGCGCCCGCCGGAGACCAGTCGCCCTGTGCAGTGGCCCAGTACGTCGGCGTGACCGTCGGACACGGCACGCACCATGCGCCGGGTCATCGCGCCGGCATCCATGGACAGCTTCGAGTGCACGCTGGCCACCACGATGTCCAGGCGGTCGAGCAATTCGGGCTCCTGGTCCAGGCTGCCGTCGTCAAGGATGTCGACCTCGATGCCGGTCAGGATTCGCATCGGCGCGAACCGGTCCCGCAGCTCGTCGATCACATCGAGCTGCTTACGCAACCGGTCCGGGGACAGCCCGTTGGCGATCGTCAGCCGCGGCGAATGATCGGTCAGCGCACAGTATTCGTGGCCCAGCGCCGCGGCGGCCGCCATCATCTCCTCGATCGGCGCCGAACCGTCCGACCAGTTCGAATGCAGATGCAGATCTCCCCGGAGCGCCGCACGTATCTCGCCACCGCCGAGATCCTCTGCGCTAGCACGCAATTCGACGAGTTGTTCGGGTACATCGCCGGCCCAGGCCTGCGCGATCACCTTGGCGGTTTTGGGCCCGATTCCCGGGATCGACTGCCAGCTGTTGTCCTGGCCGTGGCGCTCCAGCGTGGCCTCGTCGAGCTTCTCCAGAATGTCGGCGGCATTGCGGTAGGCCATGACCCGTCGGGAATCCTGACGGCTTCGGTCCTTGTAGTACGCGATCTCGCGCAGCGCGGCCACCGGGTCCATCAGAGCAGTTGCTTCACCACAAAGCCGGCGAGTACCACGGCGAAACCGCCCATCTCCCCGACGATCAGCAGGGTCATCGCCAATCGTGTACCCGGCACGGGCGGGTCGAACTGGTTCTCCGTGTCGCGTCGCGCGCCGTGCAGGATGTAGCTGGCTATGGCGGCCACGAAGAAGAACACCGCCACGCCGGTCGCGGCAAGGTTCACCCAGGCCGGCCACGCGCTGAGTTCGACGAACACCGCGAACAACAGCGTGGCGAAGCTGTACAGCAGCGCCGCGCGGTGCGCGATGTCGACGTACGGGTGCGCGCGGTGCTCTTCGGACACCATGACCTGCTGGTACTTCCACACCCCGAGGCCCAGTGCCAACAGGAAGATCAGGCCCGCCGCTAGCAGGGTGAGTGTGGTGTCGAGTCCGAGGGTCATCGTTCGGACGAGTCTAGTTGCCGGACTACCTTCGGACTCATGCGATTCGCCTTCAAGACCTCACCGCAGAACACCACCTGGTCGGACATGCTGGCTGTCTGGCAGGCCGCCGACGACATCGACGTCTTCGAGTCCGGCTGGACCTTCGACCACTTCTATCCGATCTTCTCCGACTCCACCGGTCCGTGCCTGGAAGGGTGGACCACGCTGACGGCGCTGGCCCAGGCCACCACGCGGCTACGGCTGGGCACCCTGGTCACCGGTATCCACTACCGCCACCCCGCGGTGCTGGCCAACATGGCCGCCGCCCTCGACGTCATCTCCGGTGGGCGGCTCGAGTTGGGTATCGGCGCCGGCTGGAACGAAGAGGAGTCAGGCGCGTACGGGATCGAACTGGGCGGTCTCAAAGAGCGTTTCGACCGGTTCGAGGAGGCCTGCCAGGTGCTGGTCAGCCTGCTCAGTCAGGAGACGACCACCTTCGACGGCAAGTTCTACCAACTCAGGGACGCCCGCAACGAGCCGAAGGGACCGCAGCGGCCGCACCCGCCGATCGCCATCGGGGGCAGCGGAGAGAAGCGGACCCTGCCGATCACTGCGCGCTATGCGCAGCACTGGAACTTCGCCGGCGGCACCGCCGAGGAGTTCGCCCGCAAACGCGACGTGCTGCATGCGCGCTGTGCCGACATCGGACGGGACCCGACAGAAATCACGCTCTCGGCGCACCTGGGATTGGGGCCCGACCGCGACTACCACCAGGTGATCGAGACGGCGGCCGCGCTGGGTGCCGAGGGGTTGGATCTCGGCATCGTCTACATCGCTCCGCCGCACGACGCCGCCGTGATCGAGCCGCTCGCCCAAGCTATCCGGGAGTCCGGGTTGCTGAGCTGAGCAAACACTCGGCGGCTAGACAGCGAAGCGCAGCAGATCCTCGGTGGTCACCAGCCGCTCACTGCGCGCCGGAAACTCGCGGCTCTTGACGGGGTGGCGAAACAGCGACCACGCGATTCGACCCATCTTTGACCTGGGAACTGGGTTCATATGCACGATAACTACTCCTGCGATCGGGTTAACGCGATAGGGGCTCAAGGCGACCCGAAATGTGCCTTATGTATTGGGACTGTGTGATGCGGCCCACAGTCAGTTATTAGACACCTGAGGCTCTGGCAAACGCCGGAAGGCACGCCGACGATTTATCAAATGTTTCAGATGTGACTGGTGTGGTTAGCGCAGTGGCGCAGCGGTCGGCTTGATGGGCGCCGGCAGGGCGGTGGATCCCATCAGGAAACGGTCCACCCCGGCCGCCGCGGCACGACCCTCGGCGATCGCCCAGACGATCAGTGACTGACCCCTGCCCATGTCGCCGGCCACGAACACACCCGGCACCGAAGTGTCGAAATCGTCGCCGCGGGCAACGTTGCCACGCTCGGTGAGCTTGACCCCGAGGTCGGTCAGCAACCCCGGCTGCTCGGGGCCGACGAAACCCATCGCCAGCAACACCAGGTCCGCTTCGAGCACGAAGTCGGAGTCCTCGACCTTGACGAACTTGCCGTCCTGCATCGTCACCTCGTGCACCTTGAGCGCGGTGACGTGCCCGTCCTTGCCGATGAACTCTTCGGTGTTGACCGAGAACACCCGTTCGCCGCCCTCTTCATGGGCTGAGGCGATCCGGTACATCAACGGATAGGTGGGCCAGGGCGTCGACTCGGCGCGGGTCTCCGGCGGACGCGGCATGATCTCGAACTGGTGGATGCTGGCCGCGCCCTGACGGTGGGCGGTGCCCAGACAGTCGGCACCGGTGTCGCCGCCGCCGATGATCACCACCTTCTTGCCCTTGGCGGTGATCGGCGGCTCGCCGTCGGGGCCTAGTACGTCGTCCCCCTCCTGGACCCGATTGCCCCACGGCAGATACTCCATCGCCTGGTGGATGCCGTCCAGGTCCCGGCCCGGCACCGGCAGGTCGCGCCAGGCGGTGGCGCCCCCGGCCAGCACGACCGCATCGAAATCGGCCAGCAACTGCTCGGCGGTGAGGTCCTCCCCGACGTTCACGCCGGCCTTGAACTCGGTGCCCTCGGCCGCCATCTGCTCCAGCCGCCGGTCCAGCACACGCTTTTCCATCTTGAACTCGGGGATGCCGTAACGCAGCAACCCGCCGATCCGGTCCTCCCGCTCGAACACCGTGACATGATGCCCGGCCCGCGTCAGCTGCTGAGCCGCCGCCAAACCGGCGGGGCCCGAACCCACCACCGCAACGGTTTTGCCGGTATCGCAGTGCGGCAGCAGCGGTTTCACCCAGCCCTCGTCGAAGGCCCGGTCGATGATCTCCAGCTCGATCTGCTTGATCGTCACCGGCTCCTGATTGATGCCGAGCACGCACGCCGGTTCGCATGGCGCCGGGCACAGCCGACCGGTGAAGTCGGGGAAGTTGTTCGTCGCGTGCAGGCGCTCGATGGCATCGCGGAAGTGGCCCCGTCGTACCAGGTCGTTCCATTCCGGGATCAGGTTGCCCAACGGACAACCGTGGTGACAGAACGGAATTCCGCAGTCCATGCAGCGAGTCGCCTGATGCCGCAAGGTGTCGACGTCGAACTCCTCGTACACCTCGTGCCAGTCCTTCAACCGCAACGGGACCGGCCGCCGCTTGGGCAGCTCGCGGTGCGTGTACTTCAGGAAGCCGGTCGGGTCAGCCATGAGCCGCCGCCATGATCGCCTTGTCCACGTCCACACCGTCGCGTTCTGCTTCGGCGATCGCCGACAGCACCTTCTTGTAGTCCCGCGGCATCACCTTCACGAAGTGGCGCTGCTGGCCCCGCCAGTCAGCCAGAATGCGTTGGCCCACAGCGGAATCGGTGGCATCGACGTGCGCCTCGATGATGCCCTTCACGAACTCGGCGTCCTCGTCGTCCAGTGTTTCCGGGTCCACCATCTCGATGTTCAAGTTGTTCGGCAATTCCTCGTCGGGATCGTAGACATAGGCCACACCACCGGACATGCCGGCGGCGAAGTTGCGGCCGGTACGGCCCAGGATGACCACCCGCCCACCGGTCATGTATTCGCAGCCGTGGTCGCCCACACCCTCCACCACGGCGTGCGCACCGGAGTTGCGGACAGCGAACCGCTCGCCGACCACACCGCGCAGGTAGACCTCGCCGCTGGTGGCACCGAACAGAATCACGTTGCCCCCGATGATGTTGTCCTCGGCCACATAGCCCTCGGGCGCGTTGTCCGACGGCCGCACCACGATCCGGCCGCCGGAAAGTCCCTTGCCCACGTAGTCGTTGGCGTCACCGTAGATGCGCAACGTGATGCCCCTGGGCACGAACGCGCCGAAGCTGTTGCCGGCGGACCCTTCGAAGGTGATGTCGATGGTGCCGTCCGGTAACCCTTGGCCGCCATAGGCTTTGGTCACCTCGTGGCCGAGCATGGTACCCACCGTGCGGTTCACGTTGCTGATGTTGGTGGAGAACCGGACCGGCTTCTGCGAATCCAGCGCCTCGCGGCTCATCACGATCAACTGCTGGTCCAGCGCCTTGTCCAGGCCGTGGTCCTGGCGCGAACTGCAATACAGATCCTGATTCATGAACGCCGACTCGGGCTCGTGCAGCACCGGGGTCAGGTCCAGTCGGTGCGCCTTCCACAGCGCGCGCGCCAGGGTGGTGTCCAACGCCCCGGCCTGACCGACGGCCTCGTTGATGGTGCGGAAACCCAACTGGGCCATGTACTCCCGCACTTCTTCGGCGATGAACATGAAGAAGTTCTCCACGAATTCCGGCTTCCCGGCGAACCGCTCCCGCAGCAGCGGGTTCTGGGTGGCCACCCCCACCGGGCAGGTGTCCAGATGGCAGACACGCATCATGATGCAGCCCGCCACCACCAAAGGCGCTGTGGCGAAGCCGAACTCCTCGGCGCCGAGGAGCGTCGCGATCATCACGTCGCGTCCGGTCTTGAGCTGGCCGTCCACCTGGACCACGATGCGGTCACGTAAACCGTTGAGCAGCAGGGTCTGCTGAGTTTCGGCCAGACCCAACTCCCACGGGGCACCCGCATGCTTCATCGACGTCAGCGGGGTCGCGCCGGTACCGCCGTCGTGCCCCGAGATCAGCACCACATCGGCGTGCGCCTTGGAGACTCCGGCCGCAACGGTGCCGACGCCGTTCTCGGACACCAGCTTGACGTGCACGCGCGCCGACGGGTTGGCGTTCTTCAGGTCGTGGATCAACTGTGCGAGATCCTCGATCGAATAGATGTCGTGGTGCGGTGGCGGCGAGATCAAGCCGACGCCGGGTGTGGAGTGCCTTACCGACGCGACCCACGGATACACCTTGTGCCCCGGAAGTTGGCCGCCCTCACCGGGTTTGGCGCCCTGAGCCATCTTGATCTGGATGTCGGTGCAGTTGGTCAGGTAGTGCGAGGTGACGCCGAACCGCCCGGAGGCGACCTGCTTGATCGCGCTGCGTCGCCAATCCCCGTTGGCGTCGGGGTCAAAGCGCTTGACGTCCTCACCGCCTTCGCCGCTGTTGGACCGGGCACCCAACCGGTTCATCGCGATGGCCAGCGTCTCGTGCGCCTCGGCGGAGATCGAGCCATAGCTCATGGCCCCGGTCGAGAAGCGCTTGACGATCTCACTGGCCGGTTCCACCTCCTCGATCGGTATCGAAGGACGCACGCCCGCACGGAATTTGAGCAGCCCGCGCAGCGATGCCATCCGCTCGCTCTGGTTGTCGACCAGCCGGGTGTACTCCTTGAAGATCGAATACTGGCCGGTGCGAGTGGAGTGCTGCAGCTTGAAGACGGTCTCCGGGTTGAACAGGTGGTACTCGCCCTCGCGGCGCCACTGGTACTCCCCGCCCACCTCGAGTTCGCGGTGCGCACGCTCGTCGGGGCGGTCCAGATAGGCCAGCGCGTGCCGGGTCGCGACATCGGCGGCGATGTCGTCCAGCGTGACACCGCCGGTCGGACAGGCCATACCGGTGAAGTACTCGTCGAGCACATCCTCGGAGACGCCGACCGCCTGGAACAGTTGCGCACCCGTGTAGGACGCCAGCGTCGAAATGCCCATCTTGGACATCACTTTGAGCACGCCCTTGCCGGCGGCCTTCACGTAGTTGTTCAACGCCTTATTGCGTTCGATGCCCTCGATGACGCCGCGGTCGATCATGTCCTCGATCGACTCGAACACCAGATACGGGTTGATCGCCGCAGCCCCGCACCCGATCAGCAGCGCCATGTGGTGCACCTCGCGGGCGTCACCGGATTCCACGACGAGACCCACATGCGTACGGGTCCGGTCCCGCACCAGGTGGTGGTGCACGCCCGACACCGCGAGCAACGACGGAATCGGCGCCATCGCCTCGTCGGAGTTGCGGTCGGACAAGATGATCACGCGTGCCCCGTCGGCGATGGCCGCCGACGCCTGCGCCCGCACCTCGTCCAGCGCGGCGGCCAACCCGGCGCCCCCTTCGGCGACCGGGTACAGACAGCGAATCACTGTGGACCGCATGCCATGTGGCCGCCCGTTGACTTCGTCCTCCGGGTTCAGATTGATCAGCCGGGCCAGCTCGTAATTGCGCAGGATCGGCTGCGGCAGCGCGATCTGGCGACAGGAGTTCTCGTCCGGCGTGAGCAGGTCGCGCTCGCCGCCGGTGGTGCCCTGCAGACTGGTGACGACCTCTTCCCGGATCGCGTCCAGGGGCGGGTTGGTCACCTGGGCGAATAGTTGGTGGAAATAGTCGTAGAGCATCTTCGGACGCTTGGACAGCACCGCGATCGGCGTATCGGTACCCATGGAGCCCAGGGGCTCGGCGCCGGTGCGGGCCATCGGCGCCACCAGCAGGTTGAGTTCCTCATAGGTGTAGCCGAAGGCCTGCTGCCGCATGACGAGACGGTGGTGCGGCATGCGCACGTATTTATTGGCCGGCAACTTGTCGAGCGGAACCAGACCTTTGTCCAGCCACTCCTGATAAGGGTGCTCGGCGGCCAGCTGGGCCTTTATCTCCTCGTCGGCCACGATCCGGCCCTGGGTGGTGTCCACCAGGAACATCCGGCCCGGCTGCAGCCGCATCCGCTTGACCACCTTGGACGGGTCGACGTCCAGCACACCGGCCTCTGAGGCCATCACGACCAGGCCGTCGTCGGTGACCCAGATTCGCGACGGGCGCAGACCGTTTCGGTCCAGCACGGCGCCGACGATGGTGCCGTCGGTGAACGTGATCGACGCCGGGCCGTCCCACGGCTCCATCAACGAGGCGTGGTACTCGTAGAACGCCCGCCGGGCGGGATCCATCGACTCGTTGCGTTCCCAGGCCTCGGGAATCATCATCAACACGGCGTGCGGCAGCGACCGGCCGCCCAGGTGCAACAGCTCGACCACCTCGTCGAAGCGCGCGGTGTCGGACGCCCCGGGGGTGCAGATCGGGAACAGCTTCTCCACGTCGTCTTCCGAACCGAAGACGTCGGTCTTGATCAGCGCCTCTCTGGCCCGCATCCAGTTTTCGTTGCCGGTGACGGTGTTGATCTCTCCGTTGTGCGCCACCCGCCGGAATGGGTGCGCCAACGGCCACGACGGGAACGTGTTGGTGGAGAACCGGGAGTGCACGATGCCCAGTGCGCTGGTCACCCGGTTGTCCTGCAGGTCGAGATAGAAGGCCTTGAGCTGCGGGGTGGTCAACATGCCCTTGTAGACCAGCGTCTGGCCGGACAGGCTCGGGAAATACACCGTCTCCCGGCCCGGTCCGTCCTGGCCGGGGCCCTTGGTGCCGAGTTCGTGTTCGGCCCGCTTGCGGACGATGTAGGCGCGACGTTCGAGCGTCATGCCCGAGGCGCCGGCCATGAAAACCTGCCGGAAGGTGGGCATCGCATCGCGTGACAGCGCGCCCAGCGACGAGTCGTCGGTGGGCACGTTGCGCCAGCCGAGCACCTGCAGACCCTCGGACTCGGCGATCTTCTCGACCGCCGCGCAGGCGGTGGCGGCGTCCTTGGCCGACTGCGGCAAAAACGCGATGCCGGTGGCATAGCTGCCCGCCTCCGGCAGTTCGAAGTCCACCATGTCCCGCAGGAACGCATCGGGCACCTGGATCATGATCCCCGCGCCGTCACCGCTGCGCGGTTCGGCGCCGGCGGCACCGCGGTGTTCGAGGTTGAGCAGCGCGGTGATGGCCTTGTCCACGATGTCGCGGCTGCGCCGGCCGTGCATGTCCACGACCATGGCGACCCCGCACGAATCGTGTTCGTATGCGGGGTTGTAAAGCCCGACGCGCCTGGGCGTCATACCCACCTAACCCTTCAGCAGACTTTCTGCACCGCCGCTTTGCGGATCGACTTTTCCTGATCGAGGAGCCGCACCCGGAGGTTGCGGGCTAAGCCCCTGCGCTCTGGTCGATAGGCTGTCCGCCTAGCGGAGATAATCCGGTCAGGACTTCGTCCGTGCAGCGCTGAACGGTCGTCCTGTACCTGGTCTCGACAAGTCTTAAAACGATAGGACAAAAACCGCCTGACATGCCAACTTACCCATACTAACTTGCCTGCTCGCAGGGCCGTAAATTCGCCGTTACCAGCATTTGACAGCCGTGCGACACCCGGTGTCGATGGTGGACCGCTCCGGCGGCCGGCCCGGTCGCGCGTCCCGGTTTGCTGAGTGCGCGGGTTGGGCTGCCGATCCGTCGTCGTCGGCTGCCGGACCAACAGTCACACCGGCAACACCGTAGCCGAAAAGGCGTGGCAGCCAAGTCGGCCGAATCGAGATCGGCCGCGTTCGCGCCCGGCGGGAGCGGTCAACCCGTCGGGTAGGCGAGTTTGCGCAGATCTAATTGTTGCCCACGAGCGGCCGGTTGCGTCCCGGTGTGGGAGTCACCCGGTTCAGCCCGAGCTGTGGGTGGTCGATACTGGAGTGAAGCGTCCGGCACCGGCCGATCGGACCGTGGGGTTCATCACGCGGGAATCGGAAATGGCCAGGCACCGGCGTGCCGATCCGCCGCCGTCGCACCCCGAGGAGCCCATGAACGAGCCCCAGGAATTCCTGCGCAACCGCGTCGGGCCCGACCAGCCGGTGGCTGCGCGTCCGCCCGAGGCACCGCCCGCCTCCCCGCGTCCGGCGCCGACCACGGGTTTCCGGCCGCCGGTCCCGCCCCGTCCGCCGCACCCCGCCCCCAGCCCGCCGGCAGCGACCGAGACCCCGCGAGCGACATTCGCCCCGCCGCCGCCGGCCGAAGACGCCACCCCACCTGCTGCAGTGCCCGAGCCCGCGCCGCGCGCCGTGCCGCCCCCACCAGCCATGCCCGCCGCGCCGCCCGGCCCGGTGCAGCTCCGACCGCCCCCGGCACCGCATCCGACGCCGAGCCCGCACCGAAGCCCAGCGCCGCCGCAGCGCAGTGACGTTCCTCCGCCGATCTCCTGGCCGGGTACCGGGGCGGCGCCGGCGCGCCGATCCCAGCCCGCACACCGCGGCTGGCGACGCGTGGTGCAGGTGGCCACCTTCGGGCTCGTTGACCCCGGCCCATCGGCCGCGCAACGCAGCGCCGCGCAATTCGAGGCGGCCATCCGAGTCGCGCTGCACGGCAACCACAAGGTCGGCGTCCTGGGCAAGGGTGGTGTCGGGAAGACCTCTGTCGCCGCCAGCGTGGGCTCGATCCTGGCCGAGCTACGCCAGCAGGACCGCGTGGTCGCGATCGACGCCGACACCGCGTTCGGCCGACTGAGCAGCCGCATCGATCCGCGTACCACCGGCTCGTTCTGGGAGTTGACCGCCGACAAGAACCTGCAGACCTTCGCCGACGTGACGTCGCGGGTGGGCCGCAATGCCGCCGGCCTCTATGTGCTGGGCGGTGAGCCGGCGGCGGGTCCCCGCCGGGTGCTGGATCCGGCCGTGTACCGCGAGGCTGCGCTACGGCTGGACCGCCACTTCGCGATCTCGGTCATCGACTGCGGCTCCACCATGGATGCTGCCGTCACGCGGGAAGTGTTGCGCGACTTGGACGCGCTGATCGTAGTTTCCTCACCGTGGGCGGACGGCGCCGCCGCTGCGGCCAAGACGGTCGAGTGGTTGGCCGACCATGACCTTCGGGATCTGCTGCAACGCAGCGTGGTCGTGCTCAACGACTCCGACGGCCACGCCGACAAACGCACCCGGTCATTGTTGGCTCGCGAGTTCGTCGACCACGGCCAGCCGGTGGTCGAGGTTCCCTTCGATCCCCACCTGCGACCCGGTGGCGTCATTGACGTCACCGAACAGCTGGCGGCGGCGACGCGCCTGAAGTTTCTCCAGGTCGCGGCGATGATCACGGGCTATTTCGGATCGCGGAACCCGGCCGCGCCGACGGATCGCTTTCGTGACCAGCCGGTCCCGAATCGTCAGCCCGATCCGGCGAACGTCAGCACACCCCCGGGCCGGCAGGACCGCTGACCAGCATTCGTCGCATCACGCCGACTGGGCGGCGATCCGCTCCCGGACCGGGAAACCGTTGCGCTCGGCCAGCGACCGCAGTTGGTTGAGCGCGAACGTCCGCGCCCGGCCGGAGTCCGGGATCACCACGCCGGCCCAAAGGCCTTCCGCGCCAGGCAATTCCACCGCTTCCTTGGCACACAGCCACCGGCGCGGGCACGCCCGGCACAGGGTCTTGGCCTCGGCGTCGGGCGTCGTGGTCCAACGGTCGGGGTCTTGGGTGCACACGCCCAGCTGCGGGACCGAAGAGAGAGTCGTTGCGGTCATGTCTTTACGTTCCTCCATAAAGCGTTGCAGGTTGTGCCCCTCTGCCGCAGAACAGTATAGCAAGAACCGTCGCAGTGCAACAGTTTGTTTATGACCATGCTGAGGACGGCGCTACGTTTTGCGGAGGCAGCCCTCGCCTACTCGACGAAACCTGGTATCACCAGGGGTTTTTTCCTGCCAATTAGCTGTGGGTTTGCTCGTGAACGGCTGGTCCCGGCGGCCACTGCCAAAGAAGTGCGCCCGACATGTGTGCTTGGCGTTAGGCTTAACCGTAGCGGTAGACCGGTTATAGCGGGATGCGCCGCACCATCTGACCGCTGAGAAAAGCGTAGCGAAGGTATAGCAATGAAAGGGTGCAACGGTTACGATGTTGGCTAGCGGAAGGTGCGTGCGGCCGGCCGCTCTGGAATCCACGAGCGAGGACTCTCCGCAGATGCCTGACACCGAGTCGACCGTCGGTCCAGCTGCGCTGGCCGCGCTCAAGCTCGACGCCGCGCGCCCCGCCAGGATCAATATGCGCACCGTGTCCCACATCCGGTTCGGCCAACTCACTGGAGGCAAGGCGTTGACGTTCGAAGCCGTCAGGCCGTCCAATTCGCCTGAAGAGCACGCTCGGGACCGTCCGGCAGGACACGAGCCGGTCGACCAGTCCCCCGAAGTCGATCCCGGGCTGGCCCGGGCCGGCGCCGCCGCGGCGGCGCGTCGGCGCGAGCTCGACATCAGTCAGCGCAGCCTCGCCGCCGACGGCATCATCAACGCGGGTGCGTTGATCGCCTTCGAGAAGGGCCGTAGCTGGCCCCGCGACCGGACTCGCGCCAAGCTCGAAGAGGTGCTGCAGTGGCCGGCCGGGACGATCGAGCGCATCCGTGACGGCGAGGCGGTCGCCACCCAACCCGCGCCGGCCCCGCCGGTGCCGCCACCACCCCCGCCGACGGCCGACGGCCCGGCATCGCTGATCGCCCAGGCGGTGGCCGCCGCCGTGGACACCTGCAGTTTGGCGATCGCCGCATTGCCCGCGCCGGAGGATCCCGAATTCACCGAGCGCGCAGCGCCCATTCTGGCCGATTTGCGCCAGCTCGAGGGAATCGCCGTTCAGGCCACGCGGATCAGTCGGATAACGCCGGAACTCATCAAAGCCATGGGCGCCGTGCGTCGCTATCACGACGAATTGATGACCTTGGGTGCCACGGCTCCCGGCGCCACGCTCGCGCAGCGGTTATATGCCGCGCGCCGGCGTGCAAATCTTTCCGCCCATGAAACGGCCCTCGCAGCCGGAGTCAGCGAAGAAACGATCGTTCGTGCCGAGGCGGAGGAAGTGTTGCCGCCGGACGCCGCCGCTGCGATCGAAGCACTTATCAGCCAGATCAATTGAAATGAGCGGGATGGTACGGGGAACGTCGTTGTTGCCCCGGTACTCCGTGGTGCGCGGGTACCTGCCGTGCCCGCGAAACATCCACTCCCACCAGAAAATTCGTGCATTGAGCTCGGTCGCAGCGCTGTTAAGCTCGACACACGATGCGAAAGTGCATAACGAAAACCGTCCGTGCACGCCAACAGCCAACGTAAGGAACCACGCAAATGTCGGGTAGCGCGATTTGCAAGACCACCAGCAACTTCATTTACACGCAGTTGTTTCTGCTGGGCGACGGCATTCCCGACCCGGGCGACGTTTTCAACGCCGGCTCCTCACTGTTCAAAGGCGTGGCCGACAAGATCGGCCTCGCCATTCCGGGCACCAACTGGATCGGCCAGGCCGCCGATGCCTATTTGAACCAGAACACCGCGCAACAACTGCGTGCCAAGCTGATGGGTGAAATCGACGATTTGACCGGCAACCTGATCTCGAATCAGGCCGAACACGTCGAAAGCACGCGCAAGGTGCTACGCGCGATGAAGAGCATGGTCGACGGCGTGTACAAGGCCTGCAAATGGTGTGAAGACAACCTCTGGATCGTCGGCGACGCCCTTTCGGTGGCGATGGCGATCCCGGCCTGCGCACTGGCGATGACGGTTGTCGGCGGCGCCCTGCTCTACCTGACGATCATGACCGCCATGAACGCGTTCAACATGATCGGACTCGGCGGCCGGCTGCTCGACATCTTGACGAACCTGCCCAAGCTGGCCGGGCTGATTCCCGACATCATCGGCGGCATCATCGACACCATCTGGCCGCCGAAACTGCCCGACCTCCCGATCCCCGGCCTGCCCAACATCCCGGGCCTGCCCGAGTTCACCTGGCCGCCGCAGGTCGGTGTCCCGGACTTCAACCTGCCGATCCCGGGGCTGCCCGAATTCCAGTGGCCGTCCATCCCCGGCCTGCCCGACTTCGGCGGCGTCATCCCCGACCTCGGCGGCCTCATCCCCGGCTTCCCCAACCTGCCCGGCCTGCCCAGCATCCCCGACGTGTTCCCCGGCCTGCCTGGGCTGGGCGACCTCTTCCCGGGCGTGGGCAACTTGGGCAAACTACCCACCTGGACCGAACTGGCCGCGCTGCCGGACTTTTTGGGCGGCTTCGCCGGCCTGCCCGTGCTGAGCTTCGGAAACCTGCTCAGCTTCGCCCAACTGCCGGGCGTCGGGCAGATCAGCTCGACCATGGGCCAGCTCCAGCAACTCATGGCTGCCGGCGGCGGCCCGGGTCAGATGGGCAACATGGCCAGTCAACAGGCGCAGATGATCTCCTCGCAGGCCCAGCAAGGGGGCCAGCAGGACGACCGGGACGACCAGGGTGCGGGCGCGGCGGCCGGGGTTGCCGGCGGCGAGCGTGCGCCCGTCGATGTGGGAACCGGCGGCCAGAGCCAGTCGGGCACCGTCCTGTAGTCCAAGCAGTCGGCCTCAACTCGGCCAAACCCCTAACAAGCCAATGCCATAGCGAGTAAAAAAGTTAAACGTAGAGGAAGGTTCTGCCCCATGTCAGTTCTCGAAGTCGTACCTTCGTTCCTGAAGGTGCTCTCCGGCATGCAGACCGAAATCGCCGGACAATTCGGCACCGCCACCAATTCGGTCACCGGGATCAGCGGACGCGTCTCGATGACCCACGGTTCGTTCACGTCGAAATTCAACAACGCGTTGCGTGACCTGGAAACCAGCCGCAGCAACACCGGTAAGGGTGTGCAGGGCGTCAGCACCGGGCTGGCCACCAATCTGATCTCGGCTGCGACCGCCTACCTCAATTCCGACCAGGGGCTGGCCGGCGTCATCGACAAGATCTTCGGCTGATCATGTCCGGTCCGCTCGCTTCCGGCCGCGCGGGCCTCGTTGACGATGTCGTCGGCGTGGAGGTCACCATCGACGGGATGCTGGTCATCGCCGATCGGTTGCACCTGGTCGATTTCCCGGTCGCACTTGGCATTCGGCCCAACATCCCCCAAGAGGAGCTGCGGGACGTGGTCTGGGACCAGGTGCGGCGCGACCTCACCGCGCAGGGGGTGCTGGACCACAACGGGCAACCGCACCCGGGGGTGGCGTCGATGGTTGAGACCATCAGTCGCGCCGACCGCACGCTGGAATGCCGTTGGTGGCGCCGCGACAGAGCCGGCGCGGGTGCCGCCGGCGTGATGGTCCGATTTGTGGTGTGCCGCAAGGGTGATACCCACGTGGTCGCGGCCCGCGACGACGACATGCTGGTGTTGCAGTTGGTGGCGCCGCAGGTCGGGTTGGCCGGCATGGTGACGACCGTGCTGGGCTCAGCGGAGCCGGCGCCCGTCGAGCCGCTGACCGGGGTCGCCAGCGAGCTCGCCGAGTGCACGACGGCCGCACACCTGACGCGGCACGGCGTTCCGCCGGCGCAGGCGCGCATCTATAGCGAGATCGTCAGTAACCCGACCAGCTGGGTCGAGATCGTCGCCAGCCAGCGCCATCCCGGGGGGACCACCACCACCACCCCCGCAGCCGCAGGCGTTCTGGACTCCGAGCACGGGCGTCTGGTCTCGCTGCCCCGCCGGGTGGGCGGCGAGCTGTACGGGAGTTTTCTCGCCGGCACCCAACAGAATCTGCAACGCGCGCTGGACGGCCTGCTCGAGCTGCTGCCCGCCGGATCTTGGTTGGACCATGCCGAAGCCTCCGCGTAACGCCCGCGAACTTTCCCGATACCAGTCCAGAAAGGGACGCCATAGTGGACCTGCCCGGTAACGACTACGACAGCGACGACCTCGGGGCGCTGGATTTCTCCGGCGGTGCCGTCGTCGAAGAGTCCTCGCTCGACGTGCTCGGTGACTATGCCCCACCGACCGAAACCGACGGCTCCGGAACCGAACTCGATGCACTGAGCGGGCTGACCGAGCAGGAGGAGGAACCCGAGCTGGCGTTGTTCACCGTCACCAATCCGCAGGGTTCGGTGTCGGTGACGGCGTTGATGGACGGCCGCGTGCAGCAGATCACCGTGACCGATCGGGCATCGAGCATGTCCGAATCGGGGCTTGCCGAAGAAATTTTCGTCATCGCCGACCTGGCCCGGCAGAAGGCGCGGGCCGCCCAACACACCTTCATGGTCGAGAACATGGGCGAGATGACCGGCGGCGACGCGCAACAGAACGCGCTGCTGCACGAATTCGTCGGCATGACACTGAATCTGCCGACGCCGGAAGAGGCGGCCGCCCGGGAAGCAGAGGTGTTCGCCTCCCGCTACGACGTGGACTACACCGCCCGGTACAACGGTGATCAATGACTGATCGCCTGGCCGGTCTGTTCGACAGTGCCGTCGGCATGCTGCCGTTGTCGGAGGCACGGTCACTGGACCTGTTCACCGAGATCACCAATGACGACGAGTCGGCGTGCGATGCGTGGGTGGGCAGGATCCGCTGCGGTGACACCGATCGCGTGACGCTGTTCCGGGCCTGGTACTCGCGCCGCAATTTCGGCCGGCTTTCCGGGGCCGCGCAGATTTCGATGAGCACGCTCAACGCCAGGGTCCCGATCGGGGGTCTGTATGGCGACATCACCTATCCGGTCACCTCACCACTTGCGGTGACGATGGGCTTCGCGGCATCTGAAGCAGCGCAAGGTAATTACGCCGACGCGCTGGAAGCTCTGGACGCCATGGCCCCCGGGGCGGCGGGCGGGTCCGAGCATCTGGTCGCGTGGCTCAAGGCGGTGATCTACGGCGCGGCCGAACGCTGGACGGACGTGATCGACCAGGTGAAGGGCGCCGGCAAGTGGCCGGACAAGTTCCTGACCGGTGCCGCCGGGGTGGCGCACGGTGTGGCGGCGGCGAATCTGGGTTTGTTCACCGAGGCTGAACGCCGGCTGACCGAAGCCAACGACTCACCGGCCGGTGAAGCGTGCGCCCGGGCCATCGCGTGGTTCCTGGCCCTGTCGCGGCGCAGCCAAGGCAACGAGGACGCCGCGGTGGCGCTGCTGGAATGGCTGCAGACCACCCATCCGGATCCGAAAGTCGCAGCGGCACTGAAGGATCCGTCGTACCGGTTGCAGACCACCACAGCCGAGCAGATCTCCTCCCGATCGGATCCGTGGGACCCGGCCAGTGTGGTGACCGACAACTCCGGCCGCGAGGCGCTGCTGGCCGACGCCCAGGCCGAGTTGGACCGTCAGATCGGGCTGACCCGGGTCAAGACGCAGATCGAGCGCTACCGCGCGGCGACCCTGATGGCGCGGGTCCGCGCCGCCAAAGGCATGAAGGTGGCCCAGCCCAGCAAGCACATGATTTTCACCGGTCCGCCGGGTACCGGCAAGACGACGATTGCGCGCGTTGTCGCGAACATGCTTGCCGGGCTCGGGGTGATCTCCGAACCCAAGCTGGTCGAGACCTCACGCAAGGACTTCGTCGCCGAGTACGAGGGTCAGTCGGCCGTCAAGACCACTAAGACCATCGATCAGGCCCTGGGCGGGGTGCTGTTCATCGACGAGGCGTACGCCCTTGTGCAGGAACGGGATGGCCGCACCGACCCGTTCGGGCAGGAGGCGCTGGACACCTTGCTGGCGCGAATGGAGAATGACCGCGACCGGCTGGTGGTGATCATCGCCGGCTACAGCAACGACATCGACCGGCTGCTGGAAACCAACGAGGGCCTGCGGTCGCGCTTCGCCACCCGCATTGAGTTCGATACCTACAGTCCCGACGAACTCCTCGAGATTGCGAAGGTCATTGCCGCCGCCAATGATTCGACGCTGAGCGGGGAAGCGGCCGATGCCTTCCTGGCGGCGGCCAAGGTGCTGCACGATCGGACTTTGCGTGGCCGGCCGGCGCTGGACATCGCCGGAAACGGCCGTTACGCACGGCAACTGGTCGAGGCTGCCGAACAGTGCCGGGACATGCGCCTGGCGCAGGGCCTGGACATTGAAGCTCTGGATGTGGACCGACTGCAGGAGATCAACAACGCGGACATGGCCGAGGCAATCGCCGCGGTGCATGCCCACCTCAACATGAGAGAGTGACACATGGGGCTTCGCCTGACCACCAAGGTTCAGGTCAGCGGGTGGCGCTTCCTGCTCCGCCGCGTCGAGCACGCGATCGTGCGACGCGACACCCGCATGTTCGACGACCCGCTGCAGTTCTACAGCCGTTCGGTGTGGCTCGGCGTCGTCATCGCGGTGGTGATCCTGGTGGGCGCGGGGCTGCTGGCGTACTTCAAACCGCAGGGAAAGCTCGGCGGCACCACACTTCTCACCGACCGCGCCACCAACGAGCTCTATGTGATCGTCTCGGGGCAGTTGCACCCGGTCTACAACCTGACCTCGGCGCGGCTGGTGCTGGGCAATCCGGCCAACCCGGCCACCGTGAAGTCCTCCGAACTCACCAAATTGCCACTGGGCCAGACGCTGGGCATCCCCGGGGCGCCGTACGCAACGCCGGTGTCCGGGGACAACAACTCGGTGTGGACGTTGTGCGACACGGTCTCTCGCGCCGACACCGCCACGCCGCTGATCCAGACCTCGGTGATCGCGATGCCGCTGAAGATCGATCCGACGGTGGACCCGGTCGATGCGAACGAGGCGCTGCTGGCGACCTATCAGGGTCAGCAATGGATTGTCACCGAAAAGGGCCGTCACTCAATTGATCTCAACGATCGTGCCCTGACTTCGGCGATGGGCATACCCGTCACCGCCAAGGCTGTGCCGATTTCGGAGGGCATGTTCAACGCACTGCCCAGCCAGGGCACCTGGCAGCTGCCACCGATACCCGGGGCGGGCGAACCCAATACCGTCGGGCTGCCCGATGAACTGGTGATCGGGTCGGTGTTCCAGATCCACGCCGAAAAAGGTCCGCAGTACTACGTGGTGCTGCCGAACGGCATCGCGATGGTCAACGCCACCACCGCGACCGCGCTGCGCGCCACCCAATCGCACGGGCTGGTCGCTCCTCCCGCGGTGGTGCCGAGCGTCGTGGTCCGCATCCCCGAGCAGGTGTACCCCTCACCGTTGCCCGACCAGCAGCTCAAGATTCTGGCCCGCCCCGACGAGCCCACCCTGTGCTGGACCTGGGAACGGGCCGCCGGGGACCAGGCGCCCAAGCAGACCGTCCTCTCCGGGCGGCATCTGCCCATCGCACCGTCGCTGATGAACAGCGGTATCAAGCAGATCCAGGGGGCGGCAACTATTTTCATCGACGGCGGCAAGTTCGTCCGGTTGCAGTCCCCGGATCCGCGCTACGGGGAATCGATGTATTACGTCGACCCCGAGGGGGTGCGTTACGGGGTGCCCAACGCCGATTCGGCCAAGGCGCTCGGTCTGAGCTCACCGAAAACCGCGCCGTGGGAGATCATTCGGCTGCTGGTCGACGGGCCGGTGTTGTCCAAGGACGCCGCAATGCTCGAGCACGAGACGTTGCCGGCCGATCCGACTCCCCGAAAAGTTCCCGGCGGCACCCCTGGAGCGCCCTCATGACGACGAAGAAGTTCACCCCGACCATCACCCGCGGGCCGCGGCTGACCCCCGGTGAGATCAGCCTGACCCCGCCAGACGATCTCGGCATCGAGATTCCGCCGTCGGGTGTGCAGAAGGCACTTCCGTATGTGATGGGCGGCTGCATGGTCGGCATGATCGCGATCATGCTGGCCGGCGGGACCAAGCAGTTGTCGCCGTACATGCTGATGATGCCGTTGATGATGATCATGATGATGGTCGGCGGCATGGCCGGCGGCACCGGCGGTGGCGGCAAGAAGGTGCCGGAAATCAACGCCGACCGCAAGGAGTATCTGCGCTATCTGGCCGGGCTGCGCAGCCGGGTCACCTCCTCGGCCAGTTCGCAGGTGGCGTTCTTCTCTTACCACGCACCACATCCCGAAGATCTGCTGTCGATCGTCGGGTCCCAGCGGCAGTGGTCGCGGCCGGCCAACAGTGACTTCTATGCGGCCACCCGCATCGGGATCGGTGACCAGCCCGCGGTGGACCGGTTGCTGAAGCCGGCGGTCGGCGGCGAGCTGGCCGCATCCACGGCGGCGCCCCAGCCGTACCTGGAGCCGGTCAGCCACATGTGGGTGGTGAAGTTCCTGCGCACCCACGGTCTGATCCACGACTGCCCGAAGCTGCTGCAGCTCCGCACATTTCCGACGATCGCGATCGGTGGTCACCGGCCCGGCGCCGACCGGCTGTTGACCGCGATGCTCTGCCATCTCGCGGTGTTCCACCCGCCGGACCTGTTGCAGATCCGGGTGCTCACCGAGGATCCCGACGACCCGGACTGGTCCTGGCTGAAATGGCTTCCGCACGTCGCGCATCAGACCGAGACCGACGCGGCGGGCCCGGTCCGGATGATCTACGCCCGTCCCGACGGGCTGGCCGATCTCGCCGCGCGCGGACCGCACGCCCCCGACACGCTGCCGACCGGTCCCTACGTCGTCGTCGTCGACCTGACCGGCGGCAAGGCGGGATTTCCGCCCGACGGCCGGGCCGGAGTCACGGTGATCACGCTGGGCAACCACCGCGGGTCGGCCTACCGCATCCGGGTCAACGACGACGGCAAGGCCGACGACCGGCTACCCGGCCAGCAGTTCCGGCTGGTGGTCTCGGCCGCGGACGGGATGTCCCCGGCCGAGGCCAGCCGGGTGGCCCGGAAACTGGCCGGCTGGTCGATCACCGGAACCATCCTCGACCGGACGCAACGCGTCCAGAAGAAGGTGGCCAGCGAGTGGCACCAACTGGTGGGCGCCAAGAGTGTCGAGGAGGTGACTCCGAGCCGCTGGCGGATGTACACCGACACCGACCGGGACCGGTTGCGGATTCCCTTCGGCCACGAACTCAAGACCGGCAATGTGATGTACCTCGACATCAAGGAGGGCGCCGAATTCGGTGCCGGACCGCACGGGATGCTGATCGGCACCACCGGCTCGGGCAAATCGGAGTTTCTGCGCACGCTGATCCTGTCGCTGGTCGCGATGACCCATCCCGATCAGGTGAACCTACTGCTCACCGACTTCAAGGGCGGGTCGACTTTCCTTGGTATGGAGAAACTTCCGCACACCGCCGCTGTCGTCACCAACATGGCCGAAGAAGCCGAGCTGGTCAGCCGGATGGGTGAGGTGTTGACCGGCGAGCTGGACCGGCGGCAGAACATCCTGCGTCAGGCCGGCATCCAGGTCGGTGCGGCGGGCGCCCTGTCCGGGGTGGCCGAGTACGAGAAGTACCGCGAGCGGGGTGCCGATCTGGCGCCGCTGCCAACGCTCTTTGTGGTCGTCGACGAGTTCGCCGAACTGCTGCAGAGCCATCCCGACTTCGTCGCGCTGTTCGACCGCATCTGCCGGGTGGGCCGCTCGCTGCGGGTGCACCTGCTGCTGGCCACCCAGTCGCTGCAGACCGGCGGCGCCCGCATCGACAAACTCGAACCGAACCTGACCTATCGAATAGCGTTGCGCACCACCAGTTCTCACGAATCGAAGTCGGTGATCGGTACGCCCGAGGCGCAGTACATCACCAATAAGGAAAGCGGCGTCGGGTTCCTGCGGGTCGGCATGGAGGATCCGGTGAAGTTCAGCACCTTCTACATCGGTAGTCCGTACATCCCGCCGGCCGCCGCCGACACCAACGGGGACAGCGGGCGTGCCGGCGCGCAGGTCGGCAGGCAGTCCATGCGGATCCGCCAGTTCACCGCGGCGCCGGTCGTCGAGGAAGAGGTGGTGAAGTCATGACGAACACCGAGACGCGGGCCCTGCGCGAAGTGATCCTCGACCAACTGGGCACCGGCGAATCCCGGGCGTACAAGATGTGGCTGCCGCCGTTGACCGATCCGACGCCGCTGGACGAACTGATCGCCCGGGACCGGCGACAACCGTTGCGATTCGCCCTGGGGATCATGGACGAGCCGCGCCGGCACCTGCAGGAAACCTGGGGTGTCGACGTGTCCGGTGCCGGCGGCAACATCGGCATCGGCGGCGCACCGCAGACCGGAAAGTCCACCCTGCTCCAGACGTTGGTGATGTCGGCGGCCGCCACCCACTCCCCGCGCGACGTGCAGTTCTACTGCATCGACCTCGGTGGCGGCGGGCTGATCTATCTGGAGAACCTGCCGCACGTGGGCGGCATAGCGAGCCGCTCCGAACCCGACAAGGTCCACCGCGTGGTCGCCGAGATGCAGGCCGTGATGCGGCAACGCGAGCAGATGTTCAAAGAGCACCGGGTCGGCTCGATCGCGATGTACCGGCAGCTACGCGCCGACCCGAACCAGCCCGTCGCGGCCGATCCCTACGGCGACGTGTTCCTGATCATCGACGGGTGGCCCGGCTTCGTCAGTGAGTTCAACGAACTGGAAGCGCCGGTGCAGGATCTGGCCGCGCAGGGCCTGGCGTTCGGCGTGCACGTCATCATCTCCACGCCACGGTGGACGGAACTGAAGTCACGTGTCCGCGACTACCTGGGCACCAAGATCGAGTTCCGGCTCGGCGACGTCAACGAGACCCAGATCGACCGCATCACCCGGGAGATCCCGGCCAACCGGCCGGGCCGCGCGGTGTCCATGGAGAAACACCACCTGATGATCGGGGTGCCCCGCTTCGACGGGGTGCACAGTCCGGAGAATCTCGTCGACGCGATCACCGCCGGGGTCGAACGCATCGCCTCGCAGACCACCGAGAAGGCGCCCCCGGTCCGGGTGCTGCCCGAACGCATCCACCTCTACGAGCTCGATCCGAACCCGCCCGGGCCGGCTGCGGATTACCGCACCCGCTGGGAGATTCCCATCGGGCTGCGCGAAGCGGACCTCACGCCGGCCTACAGCCACATGCACACCAACCCACACCTGCTGATCTTCGGTGCGGCCAAGTCCGGCAAGACGACCATCGCCCACGCGATCGCGCGCGCCATCTGCGCCCGCAACAGTCCCGACCAGGTGCGGTTCATGCTGGCCGACTACCGCTCCGGCCTGTTGGACGCGGTCCCGCAGAGTCACCTGCTGCAGGCCGGTGCGATCAACCGCAACAGCGCGAGCCTGGACGAGGCGGTTCAGGCGTTGGCGGTGAACCTCAAGCGGCGGTTGCCGCCGACCGATTTGACGACGGCGCAATTGCGTTCGCGTTCGTGGTGGACCGGATTCGACGTCGTATTACTGGTCGACGACTGGCACATGATTGTTGGTGCCGCAAGCGGCATGCCACCAATGGCTCCGCTGGCACCACTATTGCCGGCGGCGGCCGATATCGGGTTGCATATCATTGTCACCTGCCAGATGAGTCAGGCATACAAGGCCACGATGGACAAGTTCGTCGGCGCCGCGTTCGGGTCGGGTGCGCCCACCATGTTCCTCTCCGGGGAGAAACAGGAGTTCCCGTCCAGCGAGTTCAAGGTCAAGCGGCGGCCTCCTGGCCAGGCGTTTCTCGTGTCGCCCGACGGAAAGGAGGTCATCCAGGCGCCCTACATCGAACCGCCCGACGAGCTCTGAGAATAAGTGTGCGGAGCACCCCTCAACCCCGGTTAGGATTATTGCAACGCACGAAGAAAGCCTCCGAGGAGAACGAGAAATCGGGCCTACGGAATTCCGGCGGTGACGACGAAGTTTGGGTCCGGAACGCAAATATTCGCGGGCCCGTCCAACCAAAATAGAAAACTATTTCCAGCAATTGGCCGAATCGGGAACAGAGGGGAGTTGACCACATGTTCTGGCACGCAATGCCACCGGAGTTGAATACCGCTCGGCTGATGGCCGGCGCCGGCCCCGCCCCGATGTTGGCAGCGGCCCTCGGGTGGGAGACGCTGGCAGCCGCGCTGGACGCCCAGGCCGCGGAATTGACCGCCCGGTTGAACTCACTCGGCGAGGCCTGGACGGGCGGCAGCAGCGACAAGGCGATCGCGTCGGCCCTCCCGATGGTGACCTGGTTGCAGACCGCCTCGACCCAGGCCAAGACGCGCGGGATGCAGGCCACAGCACAGGCCGCGGCCTACACCCAGGCGATGGCGACCACACCGTCGCTGCCCGAGATCGCGATGAATCACATCACCACCGCGGTCCTGACTGCGACCAACTTCTTCGGCATCAACACCGTCCCGATCGCGTTCAACGAGATCGACTACTTCGTCCGGATGTGGACCCAGGCGGCGGTGGCGATGGACATCTACCAGGCCGAAACGCTCGCCAACACCATGTTCGACAAGATCGAGCCGATGACGGCCATCCTCGACCCGGGGGTGAGCCAAGGTGCCATGGCGACGAACCCACTGCTGGGGATGCCCGCCCAACTCGGCAGCGTGACGCCGGGCCAGTTGTCCGCGACGGCCGGCCAGGTCGCGGAGTTGAGCGGCCCGATGCAACAACTCGCCCAGCCCGCTCAGCAGATGACCTCGATGTTCAGTCAACTGGGCAGCAGCTCAGGCACCGGTACGGGTCTGGGTGACGAGGAAGCGCAGATGGGTCTGCTCGGTGCCAGCCCACTGTCGAACCACCCCCTCGCCGGCGGCTCGGGCGCCAGCGTTGGCTCGGGATTGCTACGCGGGGAAGCACTCCCGGGCGCGGGTGGGACATTGACCCGCACGCCGCTAATGACCGGGTTGATCGACAAGCCCGTGGGTCCGGCGATGATGCCGGCGGCCGCTGCCGGCGAAACCGCGACCGGAGGTTCGGCGCCGGTGGGTGCCGGCGCGATGGGCCAGGGCGCCGGCTCCGGCGGCGGCACCAGGACCGCGCTGGCGGTCCCGGCCGCGGCGAGCGACGAACACGACGAACCAGAAGAACAGCTGTGGGATGACGACGACGAATGGTGATCGCACCACAGCCACCAGGAACTTCCCGGTCAACCGGGCCGGAAGACTTGCCAACCACGGCGAGGATTGGAAAGAGAGAAAGTAGTCCAGCATGGCAGAGATGAAGACTGATGCCGCTGCCCTCGCGCAAGAGGCAGGTAACTTCGAACGGATCTCCGGTGATCTGAAGACTCAGATCGACCAGGTCGAATCCACCGCAGCGTCGCTGCAGGGTCAGTGGCAGGGTGCCGCCGGCCAGGCCGCCCAGGCCGCCGTCGTGCGCTTCCAGGAAGCCGCCAACAAGCAGAAGGCCGAACTCGACGAGATTTCGACGAACATCCGTCAGGCCGGCGTCCAGTACTCCCGGGCCGACGAAGAGCAGCAGCAGGCGCTGTCCTCGCAAATGGGCTTCTGAGCCGATCCCCCCACATACCACCAGAAACGGAGCAAACGACATGACAGAACAGCAGTGGAATTTCGCGGGCATCGAGGCCGCGGCCAGCACCATCCAGGGAAACGTTTCCAGCATCCACTCCCTGCTCGACGAGGGAAAGCAGTCGCTGACCAAGCTCGCGGCGACCTGGGGCGGCAGCGGTTCGGAGGCCTACCAGGGCGTTCAGCAGAAGTGGGACAGCACCGCGCAGGAGCTGAACAACTCGCTGCAGAATCTGGCCCGGACCATCAGCGAGGCCGGTCAGGCCATGCAGTCCACCGAGGGCAACGTGACCGGGATGTTCGCCTGACAAAGGGCGCTCTGCGCGTAGAATCTGCAAGCACGAGATCGGGCGAGCTGACCCCTTCGGGGGGATCTCGCCCCTTCTCGTGCTTCTTTCATGTGACGAACTTCTGAGAGGTTCTGATGCCGGCCGACTACGACAAACTCTTTCGGCCCGCGCCAGAATCCGATTCCCCCCCGGACGAGACCGGGCAAACATTTTTCGATCCGAATTCGTTGTCCACACCCGGCCGTTCAGCAACCGGCAATGGCGACGCCGGAAATACCCCGCCCGTCGATTGGTCGCAGCCCACCGGTCCGGCCCCCGGCGCACCGCCGCCCCGCATGCCGATCGGGGCACCTCCGCCAGAACCACCTGAACCCCCACCGCCACCGCCCGCGATGCCGGCCGCGCCGCCACCGGCGTCGGCCGCACCGGCCGCACGGCCCACGTCACCGTTGCCGCCCATGCCGATCGGCGGACCGCCGCCGCCACCGCCCCCCGAGCTCCCGACGTACTCGGCCAAACCGCCCCCGGTGGCGCCCGAACGCATCGCAGCACCCGAACCGCCGCCGGCCGCGCCACCGCAAGAGGCCGCTCCGGTCGAGCGGCCGCCGGCACCTCACCCGCCCATGCCGATCGGCGGGCCGCAGCCCGAGCCGGAGCCGGAGCCCAACCCACCGCCGCCCCCGGTTCGCGTCGCCGGCCCCCCTCCCCCGCCGCCCGGCCCGGCACGGGTCCCGCCCGACCGGCCCGACGCAGGTTCGAATCCTCGGGTGCGGCTCGGCACCCACCAGCGCCCCCCGCAGCCGCCGAGCCCACCGGCGCCCGAGCAGCCGCCGACACGTCGCAGACACCGGTACCTGCCTGACCCGGAGTCCGGCGAGCCCGACCCGGCGGGCGCCACCTACTTCCGGGTTCCGATGCCCGAGGCTCGCCCGGCCGCGTCACCCGGACAGCCCGGCCAGACGGGTGACCGCCCCGGCAAGCGGCGAGCGCCATCAGGGCCGTTGCCGGCGCAGCCGCCGCCCGCGCCGGCCGACCCGCCACCGGCAGCGTCGCAGCGGGCACCCGCGCCCCCACCCGCTACCCCGCAGCAACCTCCACCTTCAACACCGCCCCGAGCGCCGTCACCGGCCGCCGCCAAGCCGATTCCGCAACGGGGCTGGCGGGGGCTGGTCTACAGGTCGACGCGGATCAATCTCGGCCTGTCCCGTGACGAGCAGTATGAATTGGACCTGCGCACCCGAGTTGCGCGCAAGCCGCGCGGGTCGTATCAGATCGGGATGCTGGGTCTCAAGGGCGGCGTCGGCAAGACGACGACGACGGTCACGTTGGGCACCATGCTGGCGCAGGTGCGCGGCGACCGGATCCTGGTCCTCGACGCCGACCCCGGCTGCGGCAATCTGGCCGAGCGGGCGGGCCGCACCTCGTCGTCGTCCATCGTGGACCTGGTGGCCGACAAGAACCTGTCGCACTACAACGACGTCCGCGCGCACACCAGCGTGAACGCGGACAACCTGGAGATCCTGCCGACCGCCGAATACACCACCGCGGCACGCGGACTCAGCGGCGACGACCTGCGCGCGGCAGTGGATACGGTGTCGAAGTTCTACAACCTGGTGCTGGCCGACTGTGGGCCGGGGCTGTTCGATCCGGTGACGCGGGGTGTGCTGGAGACGGCGTCGGCGATCGTGATCGTCACCAACGTGTCGCTGGACAGCGCCCGCCAGGCCGAGAGCGCACTGGAATGGCTGCACCGCAACGGTTATCAGGACCTGCTCGGTCGCGCCGTCGTCGTGATCAATCACGTCGCGGTCGGCGAAACCAACATCGCGGAGAAGCAATTGGTGCGACAGTTTCAACAGCTGGTTCGACCCGACCGGGTGGTGCTGCTGCCATGGGACAGGCACATCGCCACCGGGACCGAGATACGACTCGATCAGCTCGGCCCGGTCTACCGGCGCCGGGTGCTCGAGCTGGCCGCGGCATTGTCCGACGATTTTGAAAGGGCGGGACGTCGTTGAGCGCACCTGCTGTTGCTGCCGGCTCGACCGCGGCGGGCACCGCCCCCGCCCGACCCGCGACCACACGCGTCACGGTGCTGACCGGCAGACGGATGACCGACCTGGTGTTGCCGGCGGCGACACCGATGTCCACCTACATCGACGAGACCGTCGCGGTGCTCGCCGAACTCATCGAGGACACCCCGGCCGACATTCTGGGCGGGTTCGACTTCTCCGCGCAGGGCGTGTGGACGTTCGCCCGCCCCGGCTCGCCGCCGTTGAAGCTCGATCAGTCCCTCGACGAGGCGGGCGTCGTCGACGGGTCGCTGCTGACCCTGGTCTCGGCGAGCCGGACTGAGCGGTATCGACCGCTGGTCGAAGACGTCATCGACGCGATCGCGGTGTTGGACGAGACACCCGAATTCGACCGGACGGCGCTCGACCGTTTCGTGGCCGTCGCAATCCCGATTCTGGCCGTCCCGGTCACCGCGGTCGCGTTGCGGGCGTGGTGGCTGACCGGGCGGAGCTGGTACTGGGCGCTGGCGATCGGCCTGGTGGGGATCGCCGTGCTGGCCGCCTCGTTCGTGGCGAACCGCTTCTACCAGAAGGCCCAGCTTTCCGAATGCCTGCTGATCGCGGCGGTACCGCTGATCGCGGCCGCTGCGGCCATCGCCGTTCCGTTGCCGCGCGGGGTGAGCTCGCTGGGGGCACCCCAGCTCGCCGCCGCCGCCACCGCGGTGCTGTTCCTGACCTTGCTGACGCGCGGCGGGCCGCGCCGGCGACATGAACTGGCGTCGTTCGCCGTCATCACCATGATCGCGGTGATCGGCGCGGCGATCGCCTACGGCTACGACTATCAGCGCTGGGTCCCGGCCGGCGCCATCGCATTCGGCCTGTTCGTGGTGACCACCGCGGCTAAACTGACCGTCGCCGTCGCCCGCATCGCCCTGCCGCCGATCCCGGTGCCCGGCGAAACGGTGGACAACGAGGAGCTGCTCGACCCGGTCACGGCCGACGAGGCCACCAACGACGAGACCCCCACCTGGCAGGCGATCATCGCCTCGGTGCCGGCGTCGGCGGCTCGGCTGACCGAACGCAGCAAGCTGGCCAAGCAACTGCTGATCGGCTACGTCACGGCAGGCACGCTGATCCTGGCCACCGGCGCCGTGGCGGTGGTGACGCGCGGACACTTCTTCATCCACACACTGGTGATCGCGTCGCTGCTGACCGTCCTCTGCGGGTTCCGGTCGCGGCTCTACGTGGATCGCTGGTGCGCGTGGGCCCTGCTCGCGGCGTCGGTCGGCATCCCGACGGGTCTGACGGTCAAACTCGTGCTCTGGTACCCGCAGTGGGCGTGGCTGATCCTGACCGGCTACCTCGCGGTTGCCCTCATCTCGCTGGTGATCATCGGCGCGATGGCCCCGGTCCGGCGCATTTCGCCGGTGGCCAAACGGATTTCGGAACTGGTCGACGGGGCGGTGGTGGCGTCGGTCATCCCGCTGTTGCTGTGGGTGACGGGCGTCTACGACATGGTCCGCAACCTGCGGTTCTGATCGCTAGATCGGCGCGACGACCGAGCCTTCAGCGGGTTTGGGGCCGGATGCGCCGGAGGCGGCCACCGGAGCGCTGACCAACGTCGCCTGGCCCGCGGCGGCTCCGTCGGTCGGCTGACCGTCGGCCTGGTCCTGGTCGTCCTTGTTGTCCTCATCCGGCTTGGTGTCACTGGCAAGCTGTGCCCCGCCGCCGCCCTGCGACGCCTGCGAGGCGGCCTGCTGCACGCTCTGGCCGACCTGTTGACCCATCGGCGCCATCTGCTGCGCCAGCGGAGCCAGTTGCACCAGCTGCGGAACCGTTGCGGCGATTTGCGGTGACAGCGCCGCCGCCTGCGCGCTGACCTGCGCCGCAGCACCTGCGGCCGCACCCCCCAGCACCTCCTGCGCAGCGGCCACCGGCCCGCCCAGCATGGCCGCGCCCAGCCCCGCCCCGCCCGCGGCGGCGCCGAGCAGCCCCGCCGACTGACCGGTCATGGCGCCCATCACGTTGGCACCCGGCGCTTCGCCCCCGACTCCGAACTGCGTCAACGCCTGACCCAGAGACTGATCAGCCTTGGTGTAGACATCGGCCGCGGTACCCATGCTGGTCGCGGTGCGTTTCAGCGCCGCGGTGACACCGGGCAGGCCGTCGGTGACCAGCGACTCGATTCCCGGCATGGTCTGGTTGATCGCTGCCGACACCGCATCCGATCCGGGCACCGTCACCGGCGCCGGGGGCGTCGGGAAGACGAGTTCGGTGAGCTTGCTTGCGGCGGCGATCAAGCGAGCGGGATCCACGGTCAGCGGTTCGGCCATCGCAGCATCCCTTCTCTGTGTGGGGTCTTACCGTTCACAATTTTACCGGCCTTCACCGGGCCCTCTCTGCAGCAATTCCCGACCGTCCCGGCATCGGCGGGCCGGCGGATCGGACTAGCGCCCGCCCTGGGCGTGCGCCAGCGCGCTGTCGAGCAGACCGCTGACATACCGCCAGTACAGGAAGTCGACGACGGCCGGGCGTTGCGTTTCCGGGTCGGCTGCGTGGTAGGCGGCGTGCAGCGCGATGTCCTGACAGTGCGCTGCGTAGGTGTGGAACCGGCGCAGGTGCGCGACCTCGCGGCCGATCGCCGTGCTGGTCATCGGCTTCATCAGGTCGAACCACAGCATGTGCCGCTCGTCGTCGGGCGCGTTCGCGTCGGCCGGCGGGGGCGGCAGCAGGTCCAGCAGGTGCAGGTCGTCGGTCTCCTGCAGTTGAGCGGCCGCTGCCGGGTCGACCACCTCGAGGCGGGGCCGGCCGACCATCTTCCCGCTGTCCGGAATGTCGTCGTCCTCCAGGATGATCTTGGCGACACCCGCATCCGAGTTGGCCAGCTGTTCGGCGGTTCCGATCACCGCCCGCAGCTGCAGGTCGTGGTAGGCCGCCCAACCCTGTACCGCGAGCACCGGATACGTTGCGGTGCGGGCCTTTTCGTCGATCGGAACGTTACGGTCGGCGCTGGCCATGTGCACCTTGGCGGGCAGCTGGACGCCGTCGGGGAGGTAGGCCAGCCCGTAGCTGTTGGCCACCACGATCTCGCCGTCGGTGGTGACGGCGGTGACCCAGAAGAAGCCGTAGTCGTCATCGCCGCCGCTGTCCCGCGCGTTGAGCGCCGCCGCGACCCGCCGGGCCAGTCGCAGCGGATCCTTCTTGGCACCCCCCGCGCCGGATGCTGCGGCCATCGCGTCGCGCGCGGCCCGCGCGGCCGAGACCGGAACCGACGGAAGTGCCGTCACGTCAACCGCCGGTTCCTTGCGGTCCTTCTCGTCGTCCTTGCGGTCCGGTGGTGCCGGACGTGTGGGTGCTGCGTGTCGCGCGGCGGCAGCGCGGGTGGTCGCACCGGCCGGTGCCTTGCCCGCCCCGCCCAGTGGGGCGCGGCCGCCCGCGGCACGCGATCCGGCACCGGATGCGGCTGGCGCACCGGCGGTTTGGCCCGCGCCTGCGGACGACGACGAACCGGCTGCTGCTGCGGAGCCGCGCGTGGCTGCCGGAATGCCGCCGGCCGCGGCGGGAGTCATCGCCGGCGACGCGTCGTCACCGCGGTGCGACGGTCCGGCCTGCTGGCCGGTGTGTCCGGGTGACACGTCGGTCGCGGCGGCGGGCTTCACGTGCGCCGGTTCGGTGCTGGGCGTGGTCGGCGTGGCAGGCGTGCTCGGGTCGACCGGCAGCGACGGCTGGTTCGGCGTGGGGCCGACCGGGGTCGGCGACGGGCTCGGCGCGGGGTGGACCGGGGTCGGGTTGACCGGGGTCGGCGCCGGGCCGGGCGCCGGAGTCGGGTGGACCGGTTTGGCGGGTGCCACCGGCGTCACCGGGGTGACCGGCTGCTCCGGATACGGCTTGACCGGCGTGACCGGGGTGACCGGCTGGTTCGGATTGACCGGGATCACCGGCGGCACCGGAGTCACCGGCGTGACCGGGTCGGCGGGGGTCACCGGAGTCACCGGAACGCCCGGCCCGACCGGGTCATACGGGTTGGCCGGGGTCGGCTCGAACGGCGTCGGCGTGATCGGGGTGACCGGGACACCGGGGCCGATGGGCTCATAGGGGTTGGCCGGCGTCGGCTCGAACGGCGTCGGGGCCGGCCCCACCGGTACGGGCACGTCTGGCGTCGGCGCGACCAGCGTCGGCACCTCCGGGGCGGGGGGCGTCACCTGGTGCAGCAGTTCTTCCAGCGCGTTGTGCGGCGGCTTCCAGTTCTTCGACGCCAGCACCTGTTCGGCGGTCTCGGCGACCAGGCTGGTGTTGGCCTGGTGAGTTGCCCGAACCAGCGCATTGATCGCGTTCTGCCGCTGTTCGGGTTCCAACTCGGTGTCATTTTCCAGCACAATGATTTCACGCTGAGCGCTGTCCACATTGTTGCCGATTTCTGACTTGGTTTGCTCGATCAGATTGGCGATATGACGGTGCCAGGTAATGACCGTGACGAGATAGTCCTGCAGCGTGCCCATTTCGTCGATATTCGCACCGAGCGCGCCATTGGCGGCGTTGGCCGCACCGCCCGACCAGACGCCGCCGTCGAACACCTCGAGCCGCTGCTGCCGGGTGGCGTCGATCACATCGGTGACGTTGCGCAGGACGCTGTTGTACTGCTGGGCGCGCTCGTAGAACGTGTCCTCGTCGGACTCGGGCCAGCCGCCCGGCTCCAGCATCTGACCGGCGTATTCGCCGGTCGGCCGCGGAATGCCCATCGCCTACTCTCCTCCCCGCAACTGCCGGGTTGCAGCAGGACGGCGGGCCCGGATCGTGGCGCCGCATCGCCGGACCGGCAGGCAGCCGCGGCAGCCCGCAGGCCAGGTGAACCGCTCACTGCTACCGGATGTCATGGTTACCAAGCCTAACCGAGGTGAATGCCTGCTACTTGCAGCAATTTGATGATCGGGACGGTGCCGGAACGCACCGCTGCAGCGAAATTCACACTGCAAAAAGAAACGACGAGCCGACGCAAAAAATAACGACTCAGAGCCATTTACGAGAAGCCGCGCCGGGCTTAGCCGGCACCTGCTGCTTTCCCCATCGCTGCCAGTGCGGCGGTGAGTTGCTCCCCGGCGGCGTCGTTGTATTTGCTCGCCGCGGCTTGCGCGTTCTGCAGCGCTTCGTTCACCCTGGCGCCGACGGCCTCGGCACCCAGTTCCTTGATCAACCCGTCGTTGATGCGCACCCCGGTGAGCCACTGGTGTCCGTTGATGGTCACCTCGACGCTCTCGGCTTCGTCGGTGCCGCGGAACGCTCCGCGGTTCATCTGGTTCAGCGTGCCCTCGAGGGCCTGCTGAAACCGGGCCGCCAAGGCCAACGCCGCCGCGACGTGCGGTTCCATCTCCATGTCGGTCACTTCGACTCCTTCATGTCTTGCCGGCGGCGTTGGCCGATGACGGCCTCGGTCCACTCCCTGTCCTCGGTGTAGAGCGCTTCGTCATCCTGTTGTGCGCCCTTGGATTTCGATCCACCCCCGCCTTGGCCGTGACCGCCCATCGGCATGCCCATGCCGCCACCGCCCATGCCGCCGCCGCGGCCCGCACCGGCCTGACCGATGCCGCCGAAGTCACCGGCCCCGGCGGGCCGCATGGATTCGCCGGGAATGCCGGTGCCGGCGCCGGTCGAGGGCGCCAGCGGCATCGACGGCATACCGCCGCCACCGCCGCCGCCCAGCGACATCGGCTTGACGCCAGGGTCTTTGGACAGGCTCGCCGCCGCGTCACGACCCGCCGCGCCCAGCTCTGCGCCCACTCCGGACGGCATCCCGCCGCCACCCGCGCCTGCGCCGGTGGGCGGCATCATCGGGGGCTGCATCCCGGGGGATCCTGAGCCCCCGCCCGCCATGCTCGCCACCTGCATCACCTGGTTCGGGATCAAACCGGGGGTCTGCGCCGGGGGTGGCGGGTCGATCTTGATGGCCGCCGGCGGCTTCGGTGGGTTGACCGGCTCCAGCTGAGCCTTGGAGTTGTACTCGTTGAGCACCTGCTCGGACTTGGACTGGTACTCCGCGTAGAGCTTGATGGCCTGGTCCTTGTACGCGGGATCTTTGGACAGCTCTTCGAGTTTGGTGATGTCGGCCAGCGTCGGGTGGGAGCGCCGGGCCCACACCTGCAGCTGCGCGATGTACTGGGCCTGCTTGGCCAGCGAGAGGGCCAGCTTGGCCATGTGGGTGATCCACTCCCGCTGCTGATCCAGCGACGCCTCACACGCGGTGGCCGCGTCACCAGTCCAGTTCTCGAAAATGCGGAACCGCTTGACGTCACCCTGCAGTGCGAAGCTGAGTTGATTCCAGCCGTCGGCGAACCCGGCCAGCGACGCGCCCTGGTCGCCCGATTCGAGTTTGGTTGCCGCGGCTTTCAGATCGGTGAAGCCGTCGTCACCTGCGGCCGCCACCTGTTCGGTGTCGTGCAACCCGGCGGAGCCGTCGCCGCCGACGCCGCCGGCCGATTCACCGGCCACCTCGCCACCGTCGCTGTTCAGCGCCTCCGCACCCTCCTCGTCGACCTCGCCGTAGGCCTTGGCGGCATTGCGCAGCGAGGTCGCCAGCCGGGTGCGTTCCCGGGCCCCGGCGGTCAGGAAGTCCCGCATGTTCTGGGCGGACAACGTGAGCTGCTCGGCCGCGTTCCGTGCCGCCGTCAGACCACACGGCGTCTGGGCAACATCGTTGGGTGGCGTCGCCATGGGCGCTTCCACCTCGTCTGCCCGCGACAGAATCTCCTGCTGATCCACCGTCACGGTCTGCGGCTGAGTCATATCGGATCGTCCTCCTTATGCTCTAACCATTATCGTGGCTGGCGACAGGCCCGCCTGCACCAATATTCGGCGAATAGGCCTACTTCGGCAGGGCCAGTTGGAAGCGGCTTTCCTCCGGCGGCGAGACTCGACGGATCGGCAGCTCACGGTGTCGCGGGGTGCCGACCATGTTGTGGCGCAGGATCACCTTGTCGACACCGGGATGCGGACCCAGATATGTAGTCGCGTTCGGCCACACCACCTTGGCCACCGGTCCCACCTGCGCACCGATCAGCCGGGCGAACTCCTCGAAGTGCGCACCGACCGTCACCGCCGCGCCCGCGGCCGCCGAACGTACCGCGAACTGGGTGAACGTCTGCGCGTCACCGAGGTTGAGGCTGACGTCGACGTCGTCGAACGGCAGGTACACCGGGCACCGGTTCACCGTCTCGCCGACCAGGATTCCAGCCGAGCCGATCGGAATCTGGCAGTGCCGGTCGGCGACCAGATCCTGCCCGGTCAGCGCGGGCCGCTGACCGCCGAACAGCCGGGTGAAGCCCCGCGGCGTCTTCGGTTTGCCCGCCGTGGTGAGCAGCACGGTGGCCTGCGGGGCGACGCCGGGAGCGATCCGGACCCGGGTGATGGTGTGGTCGGCACGAGCCGACCACCACAGGTCCGGGCCGCCCGGCGCGGTGTAGGCGGCGGTGTAGGAATCGCGTCCCTGGATCATCGACCACTTCTCGCGGGCGAAGCCGATGTCGATGGCGTGGTCGTAGTCGTCGAAGCTGCGCCCGCAGACCGCGTCGACACCGTGGCTGGCCAGGGCGTCGGCGATGCGGGTCGCCGAGGCCACCAGGTAGCGCGCCAGACCGGCGACCCCTTCGTCGCGGCGCTGCGCCGAGCGGTGGGTCTGCTCGGGGTCGGCCCGCAGCATGATCCAGGTCCGCCGGTTGGCCGGTGCCGGGTCGGCGCCGATCACCTGCTGGTACAGGTTCACCACCTCCGGGGTGGCGGTGCGGCCTACCCGGAAGCCGGCCGAGACCACGTCGGCTTCCATATCCGGGCAGTGCACCGACAGCAGTTCTTCGAGCAGGCGGGTGTCCAGCACGTCGTCGGTGTGGGCTTGGCCGTCGACGATGACCGTCGGTGTGAACGGGCGCGGCTTGAGTTCGATCACCGCGATCAGATGGTCGCGGCGCCAGCGCACCGCCACGTGATCGCCCGGCTGGACGGTGGCTCCCACCACCGGCTCGGACGGCACGTCGGGCGTTTTGCGGCGCCGGCGCAGCCACGCGAACACCGTCGCCACCCAGCCGGTGACCCGGCGGCCGGAGAAGGTGACGAATGCGACCACTGCGCCCAGCGCCACCAGCACAATGCCGGCCCACCAGTACCGCGTCTGCAGGAAATACAGAATGACCAGCGGTGCCAGCACCGCCAGGAGCAACGTGTGCCCGGTGCTGAAGCGCAGCCTAATGGGATTTCTCATCGGCGCCTCAACGCCCGCGCGGCGAGTGCCCCGAGGACCAGGGCCAGCGCCAGGCCCCCGACGGCCAGCGCCACCACGGTGATCGGCCGCCGGTCGGGACCCGGTGTGATCACCGGCGGCGGCATGCGCCGGACGCTGTACGGGATCTGCCCCGGCCCGGGCGTGATGTCCCAGGTCAACGCCGCGACCGCATTGACGACGCCGTCGCCGACCAGGTTGTCGGTGCCGCCGCCCGGGTGCCGTGCGGTGGCCTGGATGCGGTTCATCACCTGCGCGGGCGTCAGCTGCGGAAAACGCTGCCTGATCAGCGCGGCCAGGCCCGAGACGTAGGCCGCGGCGAACGAGGTGCCGGCGATCGGCACCGGGCCCTCCTTGCCTTGCAGCGCATTCACCGGCTCGCCCTGACCGCCCAGGGAGATGATGTTCTCAGCCGGGGCGGCCACGTTGACCCACGGCCCGTGCATGGAAAACGTGCTGGGCACACCGGTCTGTCCGATGCCACCGACGGTGATCACCAGGTCTCCGTACCACGCGGGCGTGACGACGGTCTGCACTTTCGTCCAACCGCGCGAGTCCTTGGGGTTCGCGGCGTCCGGCAGCGGATTCTGCGCGCAGTCGCCGCCGGTGTTGCCGGCCGCGACCACCACCACCACGTTCTTGACGTTGACCGCGTAATCGATGGCGGCGCCCAGGCTGGCCTCGTCGATCGGTTTGGTCACCTTGTAGCAGGCGGCCTCGCTGATGTTGATGACGCCGGCACCGAGGTTGGCGGCGTGCACCACCGCCCGCGCGAGGCTGCGGATCGACCCGGCTGCCGGCGTCGAGTTGGGGTCATTCGGGTTGGGTTGGGAGCCGACCGGCTCGAACGCTTCCGAGGTCTGCCGGATCGAGAGCAGACGGGCGTCCGGGGCGACGCCGACATACCCGTCGGTGGGCGCCGGCCGCCCCCCGATGATGGCTGCGGTCAGGGTTCCGTGCGCGTCGCAGTCCGACAACCCGTTGCCGGCCTGGTCGACGAAGTCGCCGCCGGGTTCGGCCGGAACCCGCGGCGAGGCGTTGACGCCGGTGTCGATGACGGCGACGGTCACCCCTGCCCCGGTCGCGAACTTATGGGCTTCGGTCACCCCGATGTAGGAGTTGCTCCACGGCGGGTCGTGGAAGGTGGATTCGGGCAGGACGGTGGGCCCGGAGCACTGGACGCGTTGCTCGGTCGGCTGGTCCGGGCCCGTCACGTCCGGCGGCAGGGCCCCCGGGTCGATAGCGGGCGGAGTGATTGCCGATGCGGGCGGCGCGAGCAACGGCGCCGTCATTACGGCCAGCGCCACCGCCATCAGCAAGATCCGGTGCACCCCCGAATCACTCCGTTCATTCAGTTCGTTCGGCGTGGCAAATCCTGGGAGCAGTTTAGACGTAGCGGTTGCGTAAACGGCGCTATTCGGACGGGGTTCGGCGGACGTGTGCCCGGGTCCCGTGCTGCTCGTCGGAGGCATGGTGTGGACAGTCCGGGCCTACCGCCGCCGTCCGGAGGGGGCACCCCGGCATCCGCCCTCGCACGACTGCGGGCTCGACAGCGCGAGCGTTACATAGCTCACTACTATTGTAAATACGGTACTTGCTACGATTGGGCCGGACTCCCCACAGAAAGCTCGAGGTTTGTCATGGCCACACCCGTCATCGTCGGCGCTGTTCGGACTGCGATCGGTCGGTCCTTCAAGGGCACGCTCGTCAACACCCCGCCCGAGACGCTGATTACCGCTGTGCTGCCTGAGGTGGTGCGCCGCTCCGGGGTGGACCCGGCGGCCATCGACGACATCATCTTCGCCGAATCGCATTACGGCGGCGGCGATTTGGCGCGCTACGCGGCCACCGCCACCGGTTTGGAGCATGTGCCCGGACAGTCGGTGAACCGGCACTGCGCGGGCAGCCTGACCGCGATCGGCAACGCTGCCGCGCAGATCGGCTCCGGCATGGAGCGGGTGCTGATCGCCGGCGGGGTGCAGTCGCTGTCGATGACGCCGCTGACCAACTGGCGCATCCCCGGTCCGGAGCTCAGATTCGAGGAGCGGTGGATGCCGCCCACCCACGTCGAGACGCCGGACGCGCCGGCCAAAGACATGTCGATCACCGTTGGCTGGAACACCGCGCAGTCGGTCGGGATCACCCGGGAGGAGATGGATGCCTGGGCGGCTCGGTCGCACCAGCGCGCGGTCGCCGCGCAGGACGCCGGCAAGTTCACCGACGAGATCCTGCCGCTGAAGATCACCGTGCACGACGGGTCGGTGGTCGACTTCTCCGTCGACGAACACCCACGCCGCGACACCACGGTGGAGAAGCTAGCCGGCCTGAAGGTGCTGCATCCCGAGATCGAGGGGTTCTCGATCACCGCGGGCAACAGCAGCGGCACCAATGACGCGGCCGCCGCGGTCGCGCTGGTGGAGGCCGACTATGCCGCCGCCGAGGGGCTGAACGTGATGGCGAAGGTCCGGGCCTGGGCAGCTGCCGGCGTGCCGCCGCGCGACTGCGGGCTCGGTGCGGTCAAGGTGATCGGCAAAGTGCTGCAGCGGGCCGGGTTGTCCGTCGAGGACGTGGCGTTGTGGGAGATCAACGAGGCGTTCGCCTCAGTGCCGATCGCCGCGTGCCGCGAGTACGGAATCGACGAGGAGAAGGTGAACTTCTCCGGCAGCGGCTGCAGCCTCGGTCACCCGATCGCGGCGTCCGGTGCCCGGATGATCACCACCCTGACCTACGAGCTGGCCCGGCGCGGCGGCGGGATCGGGGTCGCGGCCATGTGTGCCGGCGGCGGGCAGGGCGGCGCCGTCGTCATCGAGGTGTAGGCGTCAGACGCTGCCGCTGCGGCGCGGTCGCTCCATCAAATATCAAGCCTTACATGCTTTTCCGCGCAGGCTTCCCGTACCGCAATGATCACGTCGGCGCTGCGTAGGGTTTGCAGGTCGTCGATCGTGACCGACCCTTTCGCGCTGCGGTGTTGGGCAGCCACCCGCGAATCCCGCAGTCGTTCGGCGCGTTCGACGACGTTGCGCGCGAAGCGCCCGTTGTGCATCGCATCGATACCGTGCGCGCCGTCGGGCGCGCGATACGCACGCAGCTTCGCGCACGCAGCGTTCAGCGCGTCGGCCGCCGCCGGCTCGATCACGGTGGCACGCGGACTGCCGTAGCGCACCGCGATCTCGACCAATTCGTCCGGAGTGTAGGACTCGAAACGCAACTTGCGATTGAAGCGGCCCGCCAAACCCGGGTTGACCGTAAGGAATTCGTCGACTTCCTTCTCGTAACCCGCCCCGATGAAGCAGAAGTCGAACCGGTGCACCTCCAACGCGACCAGCAGCTGGTTGACCGCCTCCATGCCGATCATGTCCGGTCGGCCATCTTGGTGACGTTCCACCAACGAATAGAATTCATCCATGAACAGGATCCGGCCGAGCGAACGGTTGATCAGCTCGTTGGTCTTCGGCCCGGACGCTCCGATGTGCTCGCCGCAGAAGTCCGCCCGCTTGACTTCCACGATCTCCGGGTGACGCACAATCCCCAGTCCGGCATAGATCTTTCCCAAAGCTGCAGCGGTCGTGGTCTTTCCGGTTCCGGGCGGTCCCACCAACAGCATGTGATTGGTCTGGTTGGCGACTGGTAGCCCGGCCGCCAACCGCAACGCACGTACCTCGATCTGGTCCTCCAGTTCGGCGACCGCCCGCTTGACTTCCGCCAGGCCCACTTGGTTTTCCAGCAGTGCCCGCCCCTGCGTCAGCAGTTCGTTGCGGCGCTCCTCGTGTTCGGCCTCGGTGCGCTGCTGAGCCGAGCGCTGGGTGCTGACGTCCCACTTGTCCGTCCGGGTGCCGATCGTTTCCTCGTCGGTGATCACCAGCTGCAGGCCCGGATCGGCCAACGCGTGCTTGGCGGATTCCATCAGCGCACCGTTGATCGTCGCCTTGGACAACCACACCTGCGCCTGGTGTTCGTCGCCGAGTTGACGGTGCGCCATCCCCCGGACGTAGGCCAGATCCGCGGCAATCAACGGGAAATCGGCGGCATCGATCGCGGCGGCAGTGAGGTGCCGGCTGGTTTGGGTGGGCATCGCCTGGCCGGTTCGCACCTCGACCCGGTCCGCCCACTCCAGTGCGACCCGCGCCTGGCCCAGATGTGCGGCGGCATGCGCAGCCAGGGCGCAGGTGGCCGCCGTGACGACCGACCTGATGATCGCCTGCGGCGGCAAGATCGCCGCCGCCACTGCGATCACATCCGGCCAGCGTTGCGTGGCGAACATCAGGTAAGCCTCGAGATGCTGCCGCCACTGGTGGTTCTCCCACGAATCCAGCAGCGCCGAATCCGCCAGCAGTGCTTCGGATTTCTCGTACTGACGGTCGTCGACGAGCGCGCTGGCCAGCGCCAGCCCGGCATGCGAGGCCTCGGTCACCGATATGGACAGGTACGGCCCGGCTTTGATTGGCGCCGACAACCGCACCCCGAGCCGGTTGGTCTCCCGATGCAACCGCGACCCGTACGTGTACAGCTGCTGGACTGTCGTTAAGGATTCATCGCCCGCGGCGATCCGGCCCAGCCACGCATCCGCCATCGATGGATCGATCTCGGTGGCTTCCGCGAACCGGGCCCTGGCACCGTCAACATCTCGGTCCAACAACATCATTGCCTGATCGAACCGCTTGCGGGCGGCGGCCGTGCTGGTGCTGCTGGTCATGGCGATTCCGCAGCCGCAAGCTCGCCGCTGCGCACGTTCGTGGGTTCAGAAGAGACGTAGCGATTCTCGGCCCGGAACAGCTCGATCTCCACGGCGTGCACCCCGGTGACGGTCGCCACCTCGACCGTCGCCTGCCCCTGCTGGGTGATCACGACGCTCGCGGCGCCACGGTACGGGGCACCCGGTTCCCCCACGGAGATCACCGTATTCGGGCGGGGACCGGGTGTGACAGTGCCGTCGACGACACTGACCGTGGTTCCTGCGATCGGTTTGGTCGCGTCAGTGACGGCCACCTCCGGCATCCGGACGCTGGCCCATCGGTCGGCATCCCGGGTGTGCACCGTCACCCGGTCACCGGAGCCGGCCAGCCGCACCACCAACCGCTTGACCAGTGCGTCGTCGGCGGCGACGTGGACGCGGCTGAATTCACCGGGATCATCCAGCGGGAGCATCATCCGTTGTCCTGCAGCGGTTTTGCCGAGCAGCACCCCGGACGGACCGATCGGAATGACGAGCGGACCGGTCAGCGATCCGCGCCGGACGCCGCGTAGCGCCGGCATCGGGCCACACAAGTTGGCGGCGACGGCGCCCGCCTGCTCACCAGGCAACGTCCGCAGCACCGTGCTCGGCGGTACGGTCAGCGGTTGGGCGCTGCGTACCGTCAAGGTGGCGGTAACGCTTCCGTCCCCGAAAAGTGTGACGTTCTGGGTGATTCCGTCGGCACGCATCGACCACGCCTGCGCCAGCGCCTCTTCGGTGATGGCGGTGGGGGGATACCAGTAGGTGCTTAGCCAGCCACCGTCGCCGCGGACCGATCGCCAGCGACGGTTCGGAACCGCCAGCGCCGATTTGCCGAGCCGACGCTCCAATTCGACGATGTCGGTGGCGGTCGCGACTTTCGCGCGGATCCCTTGTTGGCGCATGGCCGCACTGACCCGCTGCGCGGCGGCCAGCGTCGCGGTGCCGATCGAGGAACGGCATTGCAGCGCTTCGGCATTGGCGAGCGCGCTGACGCGCACGACCACCCAGGTCTCACGCTGCCCGGCATACGGCGGGGTGCCGATCAGCGTGTCGTACACCCGCGGGTAGTCACCGGTGGCCCGCCGCCGGGCTCCACTGCTCACCACGCTGAGCGAGTCGATGGAGAGACCGAGACTCTGCTGCATCAGCGGCTGCAAATCAGCGATGTCGACAGCGTTTTCGGTGCGGGCGGAGGTCGAGCCGGTGAACAGTGTCGGTGCGTGCGCCTTGCCCAGCAGTTGCACCGCCGCGACCGCTACACCGTCCTGGAATCGGACACCGCCCCCGGCCCGGTCATTGGCGACGGTGCGCGGCGCGGTCCACGGAATCGGCCGATTCCGCCGGTGCCACAACAGCAGCCACGACCACGCGGTATGACCGCGCCACGGGACAGAGGTTGCCAGCACCGAGCACGCCAAACCTGTTGCGGCACCCCAATACCCGCCCAGCGCCAAGCCGAGGACAGCTGCGCTGAACACGACCGCGATGACGGCGAGCCTGCTTGCTGCCGTCATCGTCGCCGCCGTGCCCGGGCGATCAGCGCCACCACCCCGACTGCGGCCACCACCAGCCCGGCGAATACCAGAGCGACATTGCGGGCACGGTGGTCCGGCGCAGGCGGCGGAGCGGCAGGGGTGATGATGCGGCTGTGCGCGGATGGTGGTAACCGTTCTCCCGCAGGCACATCGAATGTCAGCGCGGCTACCGGATCGACCACGCCGTAGCCGACTTGATTGTCCACGCCCCGGGGCGGGTTGTGGGCCGTCTGCACGATGCGGTTGATGATCTGGTGTGCGGACAACGCCGGGTACTTCGCCCGCACCAGCGCCGCGACGCCGCTGACATAGGCTGCCGAGAAACTGGTACCCCAGATGGGCATGTTCTTCTCGCCCGGATGGATCGGCGGGTAGGCGTTGACAGGCCCTCCGGTCTGCGGCGACAGCCCCATGATGCCTACCCCAGGCGCCGCGGCGGCCACCCAGGGACCGGCCAGGCTCTTGCTGATCGGTGCGCCGGTATTGTCCACGGCCCCAACCGATAACACGTAGTCGGAGAACCACGACGGCGAGGAGACGGTCTTGACCTGGTGCCAGTCGCGCGGGTCGGATGTGATCAGCGGATCGAAGCTGGGATTCTGCGCACAGCCGTCCTCGCTGTCGTTGCCGGCCGCAGCCACGATCAGCGCGTCCTTGACGGTGGCCGCATACCAGACTGCCGCGCCGATGGCGGCCTGATCAAGCGGATCAGCGGCCGAAACACAGGACGTCACACTGATATTGATGACCTTGGCACCCATGTTGGCGGCGTGCACTATCGCGCTGGCCAGGGTCGCGATCGAACCCGCCTTCTTGCGCACTTCCGAGTCGCCGGGTCCCGGGTTCACCGGTTCATAGGCGCGTGATGACTGCCGGATGGAAATGATGACGGCGTGCGGCGCGACGCCGACCACCCCGTCGGGGGCGCCGGGCACGGGGCCCGGCACCTCGGGGACATCGGTGGTTCCGGTGCCGGGATCCCCTGGGGCGTTGGACGGTTCGTCGGACGGCGGCGGAGGCGGCGGCGGTGCCGGCTTGGTCTCGGTCACCGTCACCGGCGCGGGCGGCGGCGGCGCGGCCGGCGGTGGCGGCGGTCCCCCGGGCGGCGGTGGCGCGGCGTCGACAGCCGGCGGCCCGGCCGGCGGTGCGAACGCGGGGGTGCTGGGCATGGGAGCGGGCATCGGGCTGCCCTGCGGCGCAGCCCCGATGACCGAGGCCACGATGGTCCCGTGCGAATCGCAGTCCATCAGGCCGTCACCGCTCATGATGTAGTCCCCGCCGGCGACCACCCGCAGCCGGGGACTGGGATTGATACCGGTGTCGATGATCGCCACCGGAACCCCGTTGCCGGTGGAGTACTGCCACGCTTTGCTGATGTTGAGCATGGCGAAACCCGGTGCGGTGACCGACACGTTGGGGTCCGCCACGGTGATGGTTCGGGCGCACATGTTGCTCTGCCGCATCGGCTGATCGGGACCGGGTTTGCCATCCGCCGGCACCCGGGCGGGATCGATGACCGGCGGTGGAATTGCATGTGCTGCAACAGGGTTCGCTGAAACCGCGAGCACTGCCCCGGTCAGGACCACGCCGCTGAGTCGGGCCGCGAGCCGTCTCATCGCATGCGCACCCAGGTGAACAGCCCACCGATCCAGGCGGCCAGCGGCAGCGCCGCGATGATCGCCACGATCTCCAGCCATTCGGCGGCCATTCGCACCAGCGGCGTGAACCTGGTGACCGGCACCAGCAGCGCCGCCAGCAGTCCCGCCCCGGCGAAAATGGCCAACACCACCGACCCGGGCACCAGCGCATGTCCCGACGACGCCGGTTCGCGCACCACGTATTTCACGACACCGACACAAGTTGCGGCCGCGGCCCCGCAGACCAGGGCGATCGCTTGATGTTTGTCGGCGAACGCCCGACCCCGGCTAATGAAGATCACCACGAACAGCGCCGCGAGCACGGCGGCCGGCGTACCCCGGTCCCGGCCCGGCATCAGGGTGGCCCACACCGCAATCGGCAACGTCGCTCCGGCGCCCACGCATATTCCGGTGAGCACACTGTTGGCTCGTTTGGCCGCGGCCGCGATCTGGGCGCCGCGCGGCGTGGTGTCCGGATTCGCACCGTCCTCAGCACCCTCGACCGCGTCACTGACCGGCGAGACAGCATCCACCGGCATCCCGTCGCTGCGCCGGAACAGGTCGCGCCCGGTGATCGAACCGAAGTACGGCGGCCGGATCCGGGCGACCCACAGCGCAAACGTCGGGGCAAGGGTCAGGGTCAACAGCAGCGCCACCAGGGTGGTCATGCCCAGCCACTGGGCCGGCACCGGCCACCACATCCGGGTGGCCGCTACGAGGGCGCCAAGTGCGCACAGCGTCACCGCTGCCGCTGCGGCGCTGACATGGCGCCCGGTGGCCGTGGCCATTCCGCAGGTCAGAACTCCGGCCGCCAGCGCGGCGATGAACAGGTGCGCGGATCCCGGTCTGCCCGGCGCGCCGGCGCCCAGTGCCGCCGCGGTCAGCGGTACCGCCAGCCAGCCGAGCCCGTCGAGCATGTCGATGCGGTCGGGCCACCATCGCCAGACGGCCAGGGCGCCACCGCCGCAGCAGAGGGCCAGCGCTGCAACGACGCAGCTGGACATCAACGAATCGTTCGAAATACGTTGCCGCACAGCCAGTCCGAGAACGGTGATGACGACCATCGCGACGATCGACAGGGCGGTGTGCGCGGCCGTCTGCATCGTGACCGGTTCGAAGAGTTTCTTGCCGACCCGGGCCAGACCGGTGGACAGCGACTCGTACTGCGGCTCGAAGGACTCGCCTTCGGCAGCGGGTACCAGGATGAGAGTGGCGCCGTCTTCCACGCCGAGTTCGTCGAGGGTCTTGGTGATGTCGAGGCGTACCCCGTTGGCCTTGTGCAGTTCGTATCCGACGCCGGGTTCGAGTCCGGGCAGGCCCCGTCGTTTGAGCTCGTCGTTGAGCAGTTCGACGATGTTGTCGATGAAGACCTCGATCGGGACCGAGGCCGGGTACACCTGTGAGAGCAGGTGGTCGCCGCACACCACGGCGACCGCGCAGCGAGCCGGAAACGAGACCTTGCCAACCAGAGCGGCCATTAGCGCGGCCTGTCGGCGTCCGGAATGTATTTGTCGGCCAGCGCCGCAGCGATCTCGAACAGCCGCAGCCGGGTCTTCTTGGTCAATTCGTGGCGGGTATCGATGATTCCGCCCTTGGCGAGGTACGGGTCGTACGGCATGAATTCGACGGTCGCGCCGGATTGGCGGAAACGTTCGGTGAGGTAGTCACGCGCATCGGGGTCGTATTTGTTGCGACTGTCGTTGAGCACCACGGTGCTGCGGGAGACCAGTTCGTGGTAGCCCATCGACCTCAGCAGGTCGATGGCGCGGGTCACCGGCAGCGAGGTGTCGGCGGTCAGACCGGAGACGAAGACCAGCGCGTCGCAGGACTCGAGCACGGCCTTCATCACGGGGTGTTCGAGGTCGTCGGAGGTGTCCACCACGATGACGGTGTGGGTGCGGCGCAGCCGTGACAGCACGCCGGTGAACATCGACGGGACCAGGGGCCGCGGTTGGTCGGAGGCCCGGTTGCCGGCCAATACGTCCAGACCGATGCTGTTCTGCCCCAAGTGTTCTCGGATGTCGGCGTAGCCCTGCACGTCGGTGTCGTTGAGCACTGCCGAATAGTCGCCCGGCGGTGATTCGTCGATGCGGCCGGCCAGGGTTCCGAATCCGGGCGCCGCGTCGATCGCGACGACGTTGTCGGGCCGGCACTCCCGGAAGACACCGCCGATGCACGCTGTCATGGTGGTCTTGCCGACACCTCCCTTGCCCGAGACCACTCCGATCACGTACTGCTTACGGATGTGCCGGCGGATCCGCTCCTGCAGTTCCCGGTAGTGCCGTTCGGCCGGTGACTCGCCGAGGTTGAGGGCCTTGAAAGTCGCGTGGTAGAGGAACTTCCGCCAACCCGAGCCGGGCGGAATTTTGCGGGGCGCCACCATGTCGGAGATCCGCAACGTCCCCGACACGGACTCCTGGTGTTGGTAACGCCCGGCGGACGCACCGACTGGTTCCGCGGTGTTCGCGGCTGCATTCCACGAATTCGTCACGACGCCATCGCTAAACACTCGACCTATACCTCTCGACTACACGACTTTTCGGTACGAATACCATTCCTGATCGGCGGGCAGCCGCCGCACCATGCGATTGATCGCAGCGGCGATGTTGCTCTTGGTTCCCGGTGCCAGGATCGTCCACGTCTTGCCCGCTGAGCAGACGTTCTCGGCGACCAACCGTCCCTCGGGGATGTCGATCACCGTCACAGCGCTCGCGTCGACGTGAGTTCGACGCAAGGTCCCCGTCGCCACCCCGGACTGCATGGCCACGATCGACGCCTGGGCGGACCGGTCCGGATCGGCGGCCAGTGTCAGGCTCTTGCGCTGATCGGCATCGAGCCCCTGACCGGCCAGGAACCTGACCACCGCAGCGTGGTCCGCCGACGCCGCGCGCAACGCGGCGGCGTCCAGCGTGACCGGCCGTAGCGCCGCCGGTGTGTTCTGACCACACAGGCGGGTGATCTCGGCATCAAGCACGGTGCTCGCCGCGCCTTCCGCACTCGAGATGCCGGCGCCGCTGATCCGGATCAGGTCCCCGGAACGTTCCACGGCAACCCACCACTGCGCGAATCGGGCCAGCAGTGCTCGATCGGGCGTCGCCTGGCCAGGGGTGCGCATCTGCATGAACAGCGCGATGTCACGTCGATGCAGGACGGTCAACCACTCCACCACGGCACTGTCCACGGTGCCGGCGTCGTCGAGCACGCCGGCCTCGCGCAACTCGGCGATGACGGGGTGTTCCAGCGCCAGCCGCCGCGACTCCACGCTGGGCAGATGCGGGCGCAGCCCGAGCTCAGGGGCGATGGTCTCGATGCCGGTGAGCACTTGCAGGGCCCAGAGCCCGTCGAGGGTGGTGGTTAACACGATGGTCCTTGACATAGGTCCGGGGCGCACGCAATGCATGCGCCCCGGGCCGATCAATGTGGCTAGAGGAACAAGTTGCCCATTTGGGCGTCGGTGGCCTGCGCCATCTCGTCGACGCTGTGCACGGTGTGGGCATGCCGGCTGACGGTCTGGATCAGGTCCTCCAGGCCGTGCAGCATCTGCTGCTGGGCGTCGAAGAACGCGGTGGCGCCGTGGCCCTGGAAGAAGTCTCCCAGTGCCTGGGTGAGGTTGAGGACGTCGCTGTGAATCTCCATCAGCTGCGCGGCCTGCCCCCCGACCTCGCCGGCGAAGCCGACGACGGCACCGTGGTTGTAAACGATGTGATCTGCCATGACGGTTGCTTCCTTACTTGAGAGTGGTCAGCGGGATGTGACTGGGACGACTCGGGCTAGACCGCCTGCGTCCCTCCCCCGAACACCCCGTTGAGGTTGTGCGCCGCGTCAGCTTCGTGGTTTTCCATCAGCACCGCCGCCTGGCCGAGGCCGTGCGCCAGCCGCTGCCCGCCCGTCATGATCTGCTGCAGGTCGTGGTGAATGTGGCCCGCGGTGCTCAAGGAGGTGTTGCCGGCATCGCCCGCCCAACCCGTGCCGCTGATGATGTTCTCGTGGCCACTCAGGTATTGATTGGCGATCGCGGCCGCCTCCTGCAGGCGCGTCTCGATCCGCTGCTGCGTACTACGCAGTAGTTCTGGAGTGACAACTGTTGCGTTTGCCATCTATATGTCTCCCTAGTTATTTGCACTCGTGAGTCAGGGTCTGCGTAAAACTAAACCGGCTGCCTCCAGCTGTCACTTCACCCCGGCTGCCTGGGCTTGAGTGCACGGAACAGGCTGACAGTGCACACTAGAAACGACCTTCTGTCAAAACGAAAGCGGGCCGCCCCCGATAGTTAGCTATGCTCACGGCGTGGGGGCTCACAGGCTGCCCGCGGCGTCGGCTGTGCCGTCGCCGTCGACGTCGGTGAGCCGGATATTCCAGCGCCCGTCACCGTCGGTGTCCACGTACCCGGTGACGCCCTGCGGGCCGGTGCACAGCACCTGGTCGGCCAGACCGTCACCATCGGTGTCCAACAACCGGTCGTCGGGCTCACCGTGGCCGTCGAAGTCGACCAGGGGGCCGCCGGTGTGTTCGACCCCGTCCAGGCCGAACCACCGCAACTGCCCGCCCCGGTCCACAGCGACGCGCCACGTCCCGGACCCGTCGTCGACGAAATAGCTTTCCGGGCTGCCGTTGTCATCGACGTCCAGCACACCGTGGTCGACGATCCCGTCGCCGTCCAGATCGGCCAGCACGTCGTCACCGATGCCGTCCCCGTCGAGATCGAGCTTGATTGCGTCGGGAGTGCCGTCGCCGTCGAGGTCGAAGTCAGGGGTCCGATTCCAGATCGCGGCGGTGCCGTCCTCGCCGCTCAAGCAATACTCCACGTCGGGTTGGACGCGGTGGCACCGCCAGCGGTTCCGCCGCAGTTATCTGGACTGCCAGCATGGGCAGCTGGCCGAACCTCCGGTGCCGGAACCACCGGAGACACTATGGCGACTGGAAGCCCAGCGTGTTTTCTCCGGACCTAGAACTAGTCCGATTGGTCAGCTGTCCGCGCTGCCCACCACGCCAACAGCTCCGCGGTGGCCTCCTCGTGCGACAGCGGCCCGCGGTCCAACCGCAGCTCCTTGAGGTATTTCCACGCCTCCCCCACCTGCGGGCCGGCCGGGATGTCCAGCAGCCGCATGATCTCGTTGCCGTCCAGGTCCGGGCGCACCCGGTCCAGGTCCTCCTGCGCGGCGAGTTCGGCGATCCGCTCCTCCAGCCGGTCGTAGGACGCGCGCAACCGGGCGGCCCGGCGCTTGTTGCGGGTGGTGCAGTCGGCGCGCACCAGCTTGTGCAACCGCGGCAACAGCGGACCCGCGTCGGTGACGTAGCGGCGCACCGCCGAGTCGGTCCATTTGCCGTCGCCGTAGCCGTGGAACCGCAGGTGCAGGAACACCAATTGCGCTACGTCGTCGACCAGCTGTTTGGGGTACTTCAGCGCCCGCATCCGCTTGCGAACCATCTTTGCCCCCACCACCTCGTGGTGGTGGAAGCTCACCCCGCCGTTGGGCTCGTGGCGCCGGGTGTCGGGCTTGCCGATGTCGTGCAGCAGCGCGGCCCAGCGCAGCACCAGATCCGGTTCCCCGTCCTCGAGTTCGATGGCCTGGCGCAGCACGGTCAGCGAATGCTGGTAGACGTCCTTGTGCTGGTGGTGTTCGTCGATGGCCATCTGCATGCCGCCGATCTCGGGCAGCACCACCGCGCCCATCCCGGACTGCACCAGCAGCTCGATGCCCGCGACCGGGTGCTTGCCGAGCAGCATCTTGTCCAGTTCGGCGGCCACCCGTTCGGCGCTGATCCGAGCCAGCTGCGGGGCCATCTCTTCGATGGCGACCAGTACCCGCGGCGCCACGGTGAACCCGAGCTGGGAGACGAACCGGGCGGCGCGCAGCATCCGCAGCGGGTCGTCGCCGAAGGAAACCTCCGGGGACGACGGGGTGTCCAGCACTCGGGCACGCAACGCCGCGAGCCCGTTGAGCGGATCGAGGAATTCCCCTGCCCCGGTCGGCGTCACGGCCACGGCCATCGCGTTGACGGTGAAGTCGCGGCGCACCAGATCGTCTTCGAGGCGGTCCCCGAACCGCACCTCGGGGTTACGGGACACCTGGTCGTAGGCGTCGGCGCGGAACGTGGTGATCTCCAGCCGGTGCCCGCGCAGGCCCACCCCGACCGTGCCGAACTCGATGCCGGTGTCCCACAGCGCCTCGGCCAGCGGGCGCACGATCGCTTGGATCTGTGCGGGCCGGGCGTCGGTGGTGAAGTCCAGATCCGGGCTCAGCCGGCCCAGCAGCGCGTCGCGCACCGAACCGCCGACCAGATAGAGCTGATGACCGGCGCCGGTGAATGCCGCACCCAGTTCGCCCAGTACCGGCGCGTACTGGTGCAGTGCCACCGCGGCCGCGGTCAGCAGTTCGGCGTCTTGGGCGGGTTCGGCCACGTTCGGTGAGCCTAATAGGAATGCCGCGGTGACTCAGCGCACGCCAGCACCCCGAGCGTCACGGCGGGCCCCCGAGCGTCATGGCGGGCCCCCCGAGCGTCACGCCAGCGTGGCGCTCGACGCCCAGCGTCGCGCTGGCGTGACGCTCGGCGTCACGGCCACCCAGCAACCCCGCCACCCACGGGGCTATTGAGGCTGACGCGACGAATGTGACCAAAGGTACTCGCCAACGGCGAGTGCGTCCGGGAGAATAGCCCGTGCCAGCTAATATCGCTTGGGTGTCGGAGGGCGAACAGGCCAAACCACGTCGGCGCCGGGGCCGGCGTCGCGGTCGTGGCGGCGCCCGTCCGGCGGAAAGCGTGACCGACAGCCCTCCCGCCGACGCCCCACCCACCCCGGCGACCGCAGCCAAACGTCGCGCCCGCCGCAACAGCGACCGGCTGCGAACCGTGCACGAGACGTCGGCCGGCGGGCTGGTCATCGACGGCATCGACGGTCCACGCGACGAGCAGGTCGCCGCACTGATCGGCCGGGTCGACCGCCGTGGCAGGATGCTGTGGTCGCTGCCCAAGGGTCACATCGAACTCGGCGAGACGGCCGAGCAGACCGCCATCCGTGAGGTCGCCGAAGAGACCGGGATCCGCGGCAGTGTCCTGGCCGCGCTGGGACGCATCGACTACTGGTTCGTCACCGACGGCCGACGGGTGCACAAGACCGTGCACCACTATTTGATGCGGTTCCTGGGCGGTGAGCTCTCCGACGAGGATCTGGAGGTCGCCGAGGTGGCGTGGGTGCCGCTGCAGGAGTTGCCGTCCCGGCTTGCCTACGCCGACGAACGCAAACTGGCCGAGGTCGCCGACGAATTGATCGACAAGCTGCAATCCGACGGCGAGCAGGCGCTGCCGCCGCTGCCCCCGAGTTCGCCCCGCCGACGACCGCAGACACATTCGCGCACCCGCCACGCCAACAACTCCGCGCTGGGCCGCAAGAACGGCCACGGGCAGGGGCCGTGAGTTCACCGCGACTTCGGTGGACCGGGTTGGTGCGTCTCGCCGCGGTGATCGGCATGGTGGCCGGTTTCGGCGGTCTGCTCGCCGCCCCCCCGCTCGCCGGCGCCGGCGAGCCCACCGCGACGCCGTTCGTCCAGGTGCGCATCGACCAGGTGACCCCGGACGTCGTCACCACCACCAGTGACCCCGTCGTCACGGTCAGCGGCATGGTCACCAACATCGGCGACCGCCCGGTGCACGACGTCATGGTGCGCCTCGAGCACGCCGGCGCCATCTCGACGTCGGCCGCCCTGCGCACGTCGCTGGACGGGGACACCGACCAATTCGAGCCGGCCGCGGACTTCCTGACCGTGTCCCCGGAACTGCAACGCGGACAACAGGCCGGGTTCATCCTGTCCGCCCCGCTGCGCTCACTGACCAAGCCGTCGCTGGCCGTCGACAAACCCGGCATCTTCCCGGTGCTGGTCAACGTCAACGGGACGCCCGACTACGGCGCGCCCGCCCGTCTGGACAACGCGCGATTCCTGCTTCCGGTGGTCGGCATCCCGCCCGACAAGGGCGCTGACATCGAAGCGGCCGTGGCGCCCGAAACCGCCAAGCCGGTGTGGCTGACCATGCTGTGGCCGCTGGCCGACCGGCCCCGGCTGGCCCCCGGCGTCCCCGGCGGCACCATTCCAGTGCGACTGGTCGACGACGACCTGGCCAACTCGCTGGCCACCGGCGGGCGCCTGGACACCCTGCTCGCCGCTGCCGAGCTCGCGACCAGCCGCGATGTGGATCCCGACGGTGCGGTGGGCCGGGCGTTGTGCCTGGCCGTGGACCCGGATCTGCTCGTCACCGTCAATGCGATGACCGCCGGCTACGTGGTGTCCGACTCGCCGGACGGCCCCGCGCAGCTGCCGGGCAGACCGACCCATCCGGGCACCGGCCAGGCGGCGGCGAATCTGTGGCTGAGCCGGTTGCGGGCGCTGGCGCACCGCACCTGCGTGGTGCCGCTGCCCTACGCCCAGGCCGACCTGGACGCCCTGCAACGGGTCAACGACCCCGGGCTGAGTTCCACCGCCACGGCCGGGACCGCGGACATCGTGGATCGGATCCTGGACGTCGCCTCGGTGCGCGGCGCCGCCCTGCTGCCCGACGGCCCGCTCACCGGTCGTGCGGTCACCCTGCTCGACGCCAACGACAGCACCGTCGCGGTCGCCGCCGCGGATCCGCCCGAACAGGACGCCAACACCGCGACCGGCAGCGTCGACATCACGCCGCGCCGGCTGGCGACCCGGGTGGTGACCGCGCCGTTCGACCCGGCGATCGGTGCCGCGCTGGCCGCAGCCGGCAGCAACCCGATCGTGCCCACCTATCTGGACCCGTCGTTGTCGGTGCACATCAACCACGACTCGGCCACCGCGCGGCGCCAGGACGCGCTGGGCGCGATGCTGTGGCGCAGCGTGTCGCCCGACATCGCACCGCGCACCCAGATCCTGGTTCCCCCGGCGTCGTGGACGCTGCCCGGCGACGACGCGCAGCTCATCCTGACCGCGCTGGCCACCGCGATCCACTCCGGGCTGGCCGTGCCGCGGCCCCTGCCGGCCCTGATCGCCGAGGCGGCCGCACACACCGAGCCTCCTCAGCCGCCGGGGAACTACCCGTCGGCGCGGGGCCGGATCGGCGACGACATCACCGTCCAGGTCGCCGGCCAGGTCACCCGGCTCTCCAAGCTGACCTCGGCGTTGATGACCGACGAGCGCACCGGTCTGACCGGCGTGCAGTACACCGCGCCGCTGCGCGAGGACATGCTGCGCGCCCTGAGCCAGTCGGCGCCCCCGGACACCCGCAACGGGCTGGCCCAGCAACGGTTGCTGGTGGTGGGCACCACGATCGACGACTTTTTCCGGGCCGTGACGATCGTCAACCCCAGCGGCTCTTACACGCTGGCAACCGAGCACAGCCCGCTGCCGCTGGCGCTGCACAACGACCTCGCGGTACCGATCCGGGTGCGGCTGCAGGTCAACGCCCCGCCCGGGATGACTGTCACCGACATGGGTCAGATCGAGCTGCCCCCGGGGTATCTGCCGCTGCGGGTACCGATCGAAGTCAATTTCACCCAGCGGGTCGCCATCGACGTCGGGCTGCGCACCCCGGACGGCACCGCCCTGGGCGAGCCGGTGCGGTTGTCGGTGCATTCCAACGCCTACGGCAAGGTGCTGTTCGCGATCACCCTCACCGCGGCGGCCGTACTGGTGCTGCTGGCCGGCCGGCGGCTGTGGCACCGGTTCCGCGGCCAGCCCGACCGCGCCGACCTGGACCGCCCGGACCCGCCCCCGCCCGCGCGCCGCCCCGAACCCCCATCGCAGGCGATCGATCGTCGGGTCCACGAAGAGCATCGCGTATGAAGCACGCACCCCGGCGGGTGCAACCACCGCCGCAGCGGTCGCCGCTATCTCAGCCACGCTCCCCGGTGCCGCCGCCGGGTCTGCCGCCGCGCCCCGGATGGACCCCGACCCAAGCGCCCCGTCCGCAGCCGCGCCCGCGACGCGAAGAACTGTCCGACGCCGCGATGGTGAAGCGGTCCTGGGGCATGGCGTTCGCGACGCTGATCAGCCGCCTCACCGGCTTCGCCCGGATCGTGCTGCTCGCCGCGATCCTCGGCGCGGCGCTGTCCAGTTCGTTCTCGGTGGCCAACCAGCTGCCCAACCTGGTCGCCGCGCTGGTGTTGGAGGCGACGTTCACCGCGATCTTCGTGCCGGTGCTGGCCCGGGCCGAACAGGACGACCCTGACGGCGGTGCGGCGTTCGTGCGCCGGCTGGTCACGCTGGCCACCACCCTGTTGATCCTGGCCACGGCGCTGTCGGTGGCGGCCGCCCCGCTGTTGGTGCGGCTGATGCTGGGCCGCAATCCCGAGGTCAACGCATCCCTGACCACTGCCTTCGCCTACCTGTTGTTGCCCCAGGTGCTGGTCTACGGGCTGTCCTCGGTGTTCATGGCCATCCTGAACACCCGCAACATCTTCGGCCCGCCGGCCTGGGCGCCGGTGGTGAACAACGTGGTCGCGATCGCCACCCTGGGCATCTACCTGGCCGTCCCCGGTGAACTCTCGGTCGACCCGGTCGAGATGGGCAACCCCAAACTGCTGGTGCTCGGCATCGGCACCAGCCTGGGGGTGTTCGCCCAAACCGCGGTGCTGCTGGTGGCGATCCGGCGCCAGCGGATCAGCCTGCGACCGCTGTGGGGAATTGACGAGCGACTCAAACGGTTCGGCACCATGGCCGCCGCCATGGTGCTGTACGTCCTGATCAGCCAGCTGGGCCTGGTGGTCGGCAATCAGATCGCGAGCACCGCGGCCGCGTCCGGCCCGGCGATCTACAACTACACCTGGCTGGTGCTGATGCTGCCGTTCGGCATGGTCGGGGTGACGGTGCTGACGGTGGTGATGCCGCGGCTGAGTCGCAACGCCGCGGCAAACGACACCCCGGCGGTGCTGGCCGACCTGTCGCTGGCCACCCGGCTGACCATGATCACGCTGATCCCGACGGTGGCGTTGATGACGGTCGGCGGACCTGCGATGGGTAGTGCACTGTTCGCCTACGGACACTTCGGCCAGGTCGATGCGGGCTACCTGGGTGCGGCGATCGCGCTGTCGGCGTTCACCTTGATCCCGTACGCGCTGGTGCTGCTGCAGCTGCGGGTGTTCTACGCGCGCGAGGAACCGTGGACACCGATCGTGGTGATCATCGTCATCACCTCGGTGAAGATCGCCGGCTCGGTCCTTGCGCCGCACCTGACGAGCAACAAGGAACTGGTCGCCGGTTACCTCGGGACAGCTAACGGGCTGGGGTTTCTGGCCGGCGCGCTGGTCGGTCACCTGCTGTTGCGCCGCAGCCTGCGACCCGAGGGCGGCCGGCTGATCGGTCTGGCCGAGGTGCGCACCATCCTGGTGACGATTGCGGCCTCGCTGCTGGCCGGCCTCATCGCACACGTCGCCGACCGGCTGCTGGGCCTGGACCAGCTGACCGCGCACGGTGGCATGGGTTCGCTGTTGCGCCTGGTGGTGTTGACGATGATCATGGTCCCGATCCTGGCCGCGGTCATGCTCGGCGCGCAGGTCCCCGAGGCCAGGGCAGCGTGGGACGCGATTCAGCGCCGGACGCGGCGACACCGCGTCCAGGTGCCTCCGGGCAAGGCCGCAGTGTCGTCTGGGCGTCCCCCGGTCACGTACCCTGAGCAAAGAAATCTGTCCCGGCCTGGGAAGAATGCGGTGCCGATCCAGCGCAAGCCTCCGGCGACCGGGGCCGGCCTGGCGAAAGGAGTGGGGGTGACCGACCGCACATCGGAGAGTTCCTCGGCCGGCGCTCCCCTCGGTTCGAAGGCGGGGCCCCAGGCTGCCGCCCCACGGGCCGACGACTTTCAACCCGACATCCCGCCCAGCCGCGACCGGGGTCCCGCCCGCCACCAGGTCAACGGCGACGTCGGCGCCGAGTCCCGCGGACCGATCCCCTTCGACGCGCCGCGCGAACGTGGGCCAGAACCATCGACGGCGCACGACGACGCCAACCTGGTGCCCGGGGCGCGGATCGCCAACGGCCGCTACCGGCTGCTCATCTCGCACGGCGGTCTGCCGCCGCTGCACTTCTGGCAGGCGCTGGACACCGCGCTGGACCGGCAGGTCGCGCTCACGTTCGTCGACCCGGAGGGCGTGCTGCCCGAAGACGTGCTGCAGGAGATCCTGTCGCGCACCCTGCGGCTGAGCCGGATCGACAAGCCCGGCATCGCCCGCATCCTCGACGTCGTGCACACCGGGTCGGGTGGTCTGGTGGTCGCGGAGTGGGTCCGCGGCGGCTCGTTGAAGGAAGTCGCCGACACCTCGCCGTCCCCGGTCGGAGCGATCCGCGCCATGCAGTCGCTGGCCGCGGCCGCCGACGCCGCGCACCGCGCCGGTGTCGCGCTGTCCCTGGATCACCCCAGCCGGGTGCGCCTGTCCGTCGACGGCGATGTGGTGCTCGCCTACCCGGCCACCATGCCCGACGCCAACCCGCAGGATGACATCCGCGGGATCGGCGCATCGCTGTATGCCCTGCTGGTGAACCGCTGGCCGCTGCCGGAGGCCGGGGTGCGCAGCGGACTGGCCCCGGCCGAACGCGACGCCACCGGGCAGGCCGTCGAACCGACCGTCGTCGATCGGGACATCCCGTTCCAGATCTCCGCCGTCGCCGCCCGATCGGTGCAGGAGGACGGCGGAATACGCAGTGCCTCCACGCTTTTGAACCTGCTGCAGCAGGCGACCGCGGTGGCCGACCGCACCGAGGTGCTCAGCCCCATCGAGGACCTGCCCGCCCCCACCGCGCGGCGGCGCAGCGCCGAACCCGGCAGCGAAGCCTACGCCCGCCGTCGGCGCAACCTGCTGATCGGCCTCGGCGCGGGTGCGGCGGTCCTGCTGGTGGCGCTGCTCGTGCTGGCGTCGGTGGTGAGCAAGATCTTCGGCGACGTCGGCAACGGGCTCAAGGGGGACCAACTCGGCCTGAACAACAACCAGCCGACGTCAGCCCCAGAGTCGCCCGGCAGCGCCGCGCCGTCGGGCAGCACCGTCAAGCCCACCAAAGTCACCGTGTTCTCCCCCGAAGGCGACGCCGACGACGTCGCCGGGGCGATGAACGTTATCGACGGCAACCCGGGCACGTCATGGCAGACCGATCCGTATTCCGACCCGGTGCCGTTCCCCGGCTTCAAGAACGGTGTCGGACTGTTGCTGCAGCTGCCCCGAGCGACCGTAGTCGGCACCGTGACGATCGATCTGACCAGCACCGGCACCAAGGTGGAGATCCGCTCCTCGTCGTCGGCGAACCCGTCGAAGTTAAGCGACACCACCGTGCTGACCCCGGCCACCGCGCTCAAACCCGGCCATAACACCATTCAGGTCAACGCCGCCGCTGCCACTTCCAACGTGCTGGTGTGGATCTCCACGCTGGGCACCACCGACGGCAAGAGCCAGACCGCCATCTCCGAGATCACGATCCAAGCCGCTTCCTGAAGTGCCCGGCCGACGCCGATTGGTTACTGTCCGGCGGTGGGTTTCGGCAGGGAGCGCAGCGACGCCGAACTCCTGGCAGCTCATGTCAACGGCGAGCGCCGCGCCTTCGATCAGCTGTTCCGCCGCCACCATCGCCGGTTGTATCAACTGGCGCGGCTGACCAGCGCGACTCGTGAGGACGCCGACGACGCGTTGCAGGACGCCATGCTGTCTGCGCACCGCGGCGCGGGCTCGTTCCGGCACGACGCCGCGGTCAGCTCGTGGCTGCACCGCATCGTGCTCAATGCCTGCCTGGATCGGCTGCGCCGCGCTCAGACCCGTCCGGCGGTGCCGATGCGCGACGAATACCCGGTCGCCGACCGTACGGCCCAGGTCGAGACAGCGATCATGGTGCAGCGGGCCCTGCTGCGGCTGCCGGTCGAGCAACGGGCCACGGTGGTCGCGGTCGACATGTTGGGCTACTCGATCGCCGACACCGCGCGCATGCTCGGGGTGGCTGAGGGGACCGTGAAGAGCCGGTGCGCCCGGGCTCGGGCCCGGCTTGCCCGCCTGCTCGGGTATCTGGACACCGGCCCGGGCGCCGAACTGGCGATGACGGACACTGGGGCGGATGAACGACGCCGACCCGGACCCGCCGCTGACGGTTGAGCTGCTCGCCGACCTGCAGGCGGGTCTGCTCGACGACGACACCGCCGCTGCCCTGCGCCGCCGGATCCGCACCGACCCGCAGGCCGCGGCGACCTTGCAGGCCCTGCACCAGGTGCGCCACGATGTTGCCGCGGTCGGTGACCAACCGGCACCCGAGGCGCCGGCCGAGACCGTCGACGGTGTCGCAGCCGCCCTGCGCTCAGCCCGCGCCGCGCACGCGGCGCGGCCCGCTGTGCCCCCCGCCCGCGTCGTCGCCGGGATTCTGGGGGGGTGCGCCCTGGCCGCCGCGATCGGCGTCGGCACCATGGCGCTGCTCGACGACCCCGCGTCGGAGTCCAGCGTCGGTGCCACCATCAACCGCGTCACCGTCTCCACTCCCGCGCCGGTGATCCCGCTGTCGGACGCGCAGATCGTTGCGTTGCTGAACCGCCCGCCCGATTTCGGCGCGCTCGGCAACCCCGCCCAGCGCGCGTCGTGCCTGAGCGGCCTCGGCTATCCGGCTGCCGCCGAAATCCTGGGCGCCCAGCCGATCGAGGTCAACGCCCGCCCCGGGGTACTGCTGGTGCTGCCCGGGGACACCCCGGCGACTGTGACGGCCTACGCGGTGGCGCAGAACTGCAGCGCCGCCGACACCGGGCTGCTGGCCGACACCGCTGTGCCGCGCGGGTAGGTGTCGTGCGGGAGCTCGGGAACAGCACTGCCTAGGCTGGCGTTCGTAAACTTTGCAGATCCACTTCGTCTTTTGATCGGCTCGCGCTGGAAAGGCCCGCATGACTGCCTCCGCTAACACCATTCACGACGTAATCGTCATCGGTTCCGGTCCGGCCGGCTACACCGCGGCCCTCTACACCGCCCGAGCGCAGCTCAAGCCGTTGGTCTTCGAGGGCACCTCGTTCGGCGGCGCGCTGATGACCACCACCGAGGTGGAGAATTTCCCCGGTTTCCGCGACGGCATCACCGGCCCCGAGCTGATGGACCAGATGCGCGAGCAGGCGCTGCGCTTCGGCGCCGACCTGCGCATGGAAGACGTCGAGTCGGTGGCGCTGGACGGGCCGGTCAAATCCGTGGTGACCGCCGAGGGTGAGACGTTCCGGGCTCGCGCGGTCATCCTGGCGATGGGCGCCGCCGCGCGTTACCTGCAGGTTCCCGGTGAACAGGAACTGCTGGGCCGTGGCGTGAGCTCCTGCGCCACCTGTGACGGGTTCTTTTTCCGCGATCAGGACATCGCCGTGATCGGCGGTGGCGACTCGGCGATGGAGGAAGCGACTTTCCTCACCCGGTTCGCGCGCAGCGTCACCCTGGTGCACCGGCGCGAGGAGTTCCGGGCGTCCAAGATCATGCTCAACCGGGCTATGGCGAACGAGAAGATCACCGTCCTGACCAACAAGGCGGTACTCGGCGTCGAAGGCGACAGCACGGTCACCGGGTTGCGGATTCGCGACAACGTCACCGGTGCCGAAACCACGCTGCCGGTGACCGGGGTGTTCGTCGCCATCGGCCACGAGCCCCGCTCGGCGCTGGTCCGCGGCGCGGTCGACCTCGACCCGGACGGGTACGTCCTGGTCCGGGGACGCACCACCAGCACCTCGTTGGACGGTGTGTTCGCGGCCGGGGACCTGGTGGACCGCACCTACCGACAGGCCATCACCGCGGCCGGCAGCGGTTGCTCGGCCGCGATCGACGCCGAGCGCTGGCTCGCCGAACACGAATCAGCCGGACACGCCGACAGTACCGACACTCTGATTGGAGCCAAGCGATGAGCAATCCGGAGCAGTCCGCCACCATCGAGGTGTCCGACGCGACCTTCCCCACCGCGGTGCTCTCCAGCAGTAAGCCTGTGCTGGTTGACTTTTGGGCGACCTGGTGCGGTCCGTGCAAGATGGTGGCGCCGGTCCTGGAAGAAATCGCCGCCGAACGTTCGGCCGAGCTGACCGTGGCCAAACTGGACGTGGACGCCAATCCGCAGACCGCCGTCGACTTCGATGTGGTGTCCATCCCCACGCTGATTCTGTTCAAGAACGGTGAACCGGTGAAGCGGATCGTCGGCGCCAAGGGGAAGGCGGCGCTGCTGCGCGAGCTGTCCGAGGCGGTGCCCGGGCTCAGCTGAGAGTCGGATCGCCGGACGAAACGGGTCCCCGATTGGCCTGGGGTTTTCCCGATATCGGCGAGGATCTGCGACAATACCGGTTAACTGCGCTGCCTATTGGCAGTGGTGACAATTAGTTCCGGAGGACCCTTGGTATGCCGAGTCCGCGCCGCGAAGACGGCGACGCGCTGCGCTGTGGTGACCGCGGCGCCGCTGTCACCGAAATCCGGGCCGCGCTGGCCGCACTGGGAATGCTGGACAATTTTGACGAAGATCTGAACACCGGCAGCCACGTCGCGGTCGACGTCTTCGACGGCGAGTTGGACCACGCAGTGCGGGCATTCCAGCAGCACCGCGGACTGCTGGTGGACGGTGTTGTCGGCGAGGCCACCTACCGGGCGTTGAAGGAAGCTTCCTACCGTCTCGGCGCCCGCACGCTGTATCACCAATTCGGGGCTCCGCTCTATGGTGACGATGTCGCGACCCTCCAGGCGCGTCTGCAGGACCTCGGCTTCTACACCGGTCTGGTGGACGGCCACTTCGGTCTGCAGACCCACAATGCGCTGATGTCCTACCAACGGGAATACGGCATGTCCGCCGACGGCATCTGCGGCCCAGAAACGTTGCGGTCCTTGTACTTTCTCAGTTCCCGGGTCAGCGGCGGTTCGCCACACGCGATCCGGGAAGAGGAACTCGTCCGACGGTCCGGACCCAAGCTGTCCGGCAAGCGGATCATCATCGACCCGGGCCGCGGCGGCAACGACCACGGCCTGATCAGCTACGGACCGGACGGTCCGATCAGCGAAGCAGACGTGTTGTGGGACTTGGCAAGTCGGCTCGAAGGCCGGATGACCGCGATCGGTATGGAGACGTTCCGCTCCAGACCACACGACCACAGCCCGTCGGACGCCGAGCGTGCGGCCATCGCGAATTCCGTTGGGGCAGACCTGATGATCAGTCTGCGGTGTGAAACCCAAACCAGCCCGTCGGCCACCGGCGTGGCATCGTTCCACTTCGGCAACTCGCATGGATCGGTGTCCACCATCGGCCGCAACCTGGCCGACTTCATCCAGCGAGAAGTGGTTGCCCGCACCGGCTTACGGGACTGTCGCGTCCACGGCCGAACCTGGGATCTGTTGCGGCTCACCAGAATGCCCACCGTTCAGGTCGATGTCGGTTACATCACCAACCCCAACGACCGTCAGATGCTGGTTGCCGCGCAGACGCGCGACGCCATCGCCGAAGGCATTCTGGCCGCGGTGAAACGGCTCTATCTGCTGGGTAAGAACGATCGGCCCACCGGCACCTTCACCTTCGCCGAATTGCTGGCCCACGAACTCAGCGTCGAGCGCGAGCGGGCCAGCAGAAGCACCGGCTCCTAACCGATTTCACCGTCCGGCGCCTGCAAGGTGTTGCCGGCTGTCGCCGCCCCGACCGGCTCCTGCAGCTGGGCGTTCTCCAGCAAGCGTTCCAGCGCGGCCTCGACTTCGGCCTTCCAGCCCAGTCCTTTGTCGAGTTCGAGGCGCAGCCGCGGGAAGTACGGATGGGGCGCCACCACCACGAATCCTTCGTCCAGCAAAAAGTCCGCATCGATGATGCAGTGTTCGACCGAGCAGTCCCCCAGCGCTTCAACGACCGGCTGCAGGTCGGCCTGCACCGGCTCCTGCAACTCGGTGGCTGCCTGGGTACGGCCGAAAGCCTCCAGCGCGCGCACCCCGCGGCGTACCAACTCGTCGACCACCCGGCCGATCAAATTGTGCGGCAGGTCCGCCACCACGCCCGGGTCGGCCTGCCCCCGCTCGATACCCATCGAGGTCAACAACACCGCGTCCGCCGACACCGGCGCGGTCGGGAACCGGTGGGCACGGGGAACGGCCCGCGGCGGCGCGTATAGCACGTAGCCGACACACGCCGGCTCGGCCTGGCTGCGTTCGTCCAGGATCTCGGTCGCGACCTGCCCGCACGAACCCCACTCGAGCATCACCATGGACAGCCACGCTTCTTTTTCGAATTCCGGGTCCGCCAGCTGGTCATCGGTGCCGAGGGTCGCCGGATCGACCTCCCAGAACACGCACCGACGCGCGTGCTTGGGGAGCTGCTCGAATGCTTCGAGCCGCAGCGCAGTAATCCGAGCTGACACTAGTCTCCTAGCCTCCGTGCGGCGCTCGAACCCGATAGCCCTCGGCGTGCCGCCCGGCGTCTGTGCGACGTGGCAACGGCGGCGTGGCTGGCCCCGCTCTCCCCGGCCTGATGTGCACCGGCAACCCTTCCAGGATAGGAGAGTCGACGGGTATCCGGCCAGTGCGCGCCCGACGGCTGCGTTGTCCGGCCGGCGCCACCCCCCGTGCGGTCGCGACCAACCCGGGTTGACCCGTCGATTGTCGAAAAGGCTTGACGCACAGCGTGTTTGCGCCGGTCCGCGGGCTGCGGACCCGCGCCCGACCAGTGCACTGTCACAGTGACGTAATTACACAAGATGACTGGTCGTGCCCGGTCAGGCCGGTTTCGAGGTCATCAGGTCGATGATCCGCTGCAAGTCGTCCACCGAACCGAACTCAACCACGATCTTGCCTTTGCGCTTGCCCAGCGCGACGGTGACCCGGGTGTCGAATGCGTTCGACAGTCGTTCGGCGACGTCTTGCAGTCCCGGCATCTGGATCGGCTTGCGCCGTGGCGGCGTCGGCGCACTGCCGTCTGCCCGGTTCGCCAGGGTCACCGCCTCCTCGGTGGCCCGCACCGACAAACCCTCCGCGACGATCCGGCTCGCCAATTCCTCCTGGGCCTCCGGCCCGGCTTCCAGCGACAGCAGCGCCCGGGCATGTCCGGCGGACAACACCCCTGCCGCTACCCTGCGCTGCACCGGGATCGGCAGTTTGAGCAGCCGGATCATGTTCGTGATCAGCGGGCGTGAGCGGCCGATGCGGGCGGCCAGTTCGTCGTGGGTGACGCCGAACTCGTCGAGCAGTTGCTGGTATGCCGCCGCTTCTTCCAACGGGTTGAGCTGCACCCGGTGGATGTTCTCAAGCAGGGCGTCGCGCAGCAGGTTATCGTCGCCCGTCTCGCGCACGATAGCGGGGATAGTGGCCAGGCCGGCTGCCTGCGCCGCGCGCCATCTGCGCTCCCCCATCACGATCTGATAGCGCGCACCGCCGGGCGTTCCGGGAACCGCACGCACCACGATCGGCTGCAGCAGCCCGAACTCGCGGATGGAGTGCACCAGCTCCGAGAGCGCTTCGTCGTCGAACACCTGGCGTGGCTGGCGAGGGTTGGGCTCGATGTCCGACGGTGCGATTTCGCGGTACACCGCACCCATCGCGGCGGCGTCCGGCAACGGCCCGCCGATCACCACATCGGCGGCTGCCGAACCCATCCGCGGACCCAGCGTTGCGGGTCCGGCGTCGCCCTCGGCCGGGCCGGTGGGGATCAGTGAAGCCAGCCCGCGGCCCAGACCGCCCTTCCTGCGTGACGGAGTCGTCATTGGTTATGCCCTCCCGGCTGGTGGTCGGTCGCGTTGCGCGAGTTCGCGGCTGGCGTCGAGATAGCTCATGGCCCCACGCGAACCGGGATCGTAATCGATGATGGTCATGCTGTAGCCCGGCGCTTCGGATACCTTCACGCTGCGCGGGATGACGGTGCGCAGCACCTTGTCACCGAAGTACCGGCGTACCTCTTCGGCTACCTGGTCGGCCAGCTTGGTCCGGCCGTCGTACATGGTCAGAATGACGGTGGTGACGTCGAGTTGCGGGTTGAGGTGCGCCTTGACCATCTCGATGTTGCGCATCAGCTGCGATACGCCCTCGAGCGCGTAGTACTCACATTGGATGGGAATCAGCACCTCCGGCGCGGCGACCAGAGCGTTGATGGTGAGCAGTCCGAGGGAGGGCGGACAGTCCACGAAGACGTAGTCGAAGTCGAAGCTGTCCAGCTCGGCCAGTGCGTTGCGTAACCGGTTCTCGCGCGCCACCATGCTGACCAGTTCGATTTCGGCGCCGGCCAGGTCGATGGTGGCCGGCACACAATAGAGGCGTTCGCTGTGCGGGCTGCGGCGCAACGCCTCGCGTAGTGGCACCTCACCGATCAGCACTTCGTAGGACGAGGGTGTCCCCGACTGGCGATCGGTGATGCCCAGCGCGGTGCTGGCGTTGCCTTGTGGGTCGAGGTCGATCACGAGCGTCTTGAGGCCCTGCACGGCGAGGGCCGCGGCGAGGTTCACGGCGGTCGTCGTCTTACCGACTCCCCCCTTTTGATTGGCGATGGTGAAGACCCGGCGCTGGCGCGGTCGCGGGAGGGCGTCGTGCGTGGTGTGCAGCACCCGCATGGCGCGCTCGGCAGCGGCGCCGATCGGGGTGTCGAACTCGGTTGATGTTTCACGTGAAACATTCACGGTGGGATTGTGCGCTACCGGCGGCCGTGGCGCCACCCGGTCGGCAGGCACCGGGGCGTCGGGACGGGGCGGGATCGCGTCACTCGGGCGCCCCGTGTTGCGACCGAACCTCATGTCGTGCCTCCGCGCGACCGCCGCGCCGGTGTCCCCCGCCGAGCCACCACCGCGGTCGCCGGCCGTTCCAACAGGTTCGCACCACATGTCACCACCCTGACATCGACGGCCCCCGCCGCCGCCATCACACGCCGGTGTTCGCGGACCTCGTCGGGAGCGCGCTCCCCCTTGATCGCCACCATCTGTCCGTCGAGCTTCAGCAACGGCATACTCCACTTCGTCAGTTTGTCCAGTCCGGCTACGGCTCGGGACACCGCGGCGTCACTATCTCTCACGATGTCGCGGACCGCGCGCTCTTCCGCGCGGCCGCGAATCACCTCGACCGGTAAATCGAGATCATCCACGACTTCCCCGAGAAACTCACTGCGGCGTAGCAGTGGTTCGAGCAGCACCACACGCAGGTCTGGACGAGCGAGTGCCAGCGGGATGCCCGGCAGGCCTGCACCGCTGCCGATGTCGACTACCCGGGAACGCTCCTCCAGCAGCTCGCCGATCACGGCTGAATTCACGATATGGCGCTCCCACACCCGGTCGACTTCCTTCGGACCGAGCAACCCTCGCTCGACCCCAGCGGTCCGCAGCAGCTCGGCGTAGCGCCGCGCCAGGTCGATTCGCGGGCCGAAGAGGTGTTCCGCCGCCCGGACGGCCTGGGCTTCTGGTTCATCCGGCTGCGCGCGCCCGTGCGGATCGACATGTTTCACGTGAAACATTCCTCCGGTCTCCGCCTCCGCCTCGCCCGTGCCGGCGCCGAACTACACCTCTGTAACTCCGGTGGTCACGGGCCGGTCACTTTCCGGTCACGCGTATCAGTCGCGCAACACGACAACGCGGCGCGAGGGCTCTACACCCTCACTCTCGCTGTGCACACCCTCCACCGCGGCAACGGCATCGTGGACGATCTTGCGCTCGAACGGCGTCATCGGCGAGAGGGCTTCGCGCTCGCCCGTCTCGGCAACCCGCCGAGCCACCTTGTCACCCAGGGCAGCCAGTTCCTCCCGCCGCCGACGACGCCAGCTCGCGATGTCGAGCATCAGCCGGCTGCGTACCCCGGTCTTCTGGTGTACCGCCAGTCGGGTCAGTTCCTGCAGCGCATCGAGCACCTCGCCGCCGCGACCCACCAACTTGTTCAGGTCGTTGCTGCCGTCGATGCTGACAACCGCGCGGTTGCCTTCGACGTCCAGGTCGATGTCGCCGTCGAAGTCCAGCAAGTCCAGCAGCTCTTCCAGATAGTCGCCGGCGATCTCACCTTCGGCGACCAGACGGTCTTCGAGATCGTCACCGTCCACGGCCGGAGCCGAACCGTCCGGGTCGCTCTCCTGGGTGTCGATATCGACTTCGGTGGTGTCCGCGTCGGTCATAGCAATGTCTCCCCTCATCCACGGGTTGGGTAGTCGCGGTGCTCGCACCGCGGGGTGGTTCTCGAGCGTCCCGGCAGGCCGAACCGGCCGGTGCCGGGCGCTCGCTAACGTTTGCGTTTCTTCGGTCGCGCCCCCGGACGCGGCGTGCGTCCCGGGCGTTGGCCCGCCGAATTGGGTTTGTTCGCCTGAGCCGTCGAGGTCTGATCTTCTTCGCCGCTCGCTGCGCCGTCCGCTGCACCCGGGGACTCGGACCGATTCTCCGGTCCTTGGGATGCCCTACTCGTGCGGACCGGCTTGGCTCCCGGGGCCGGGGCGTTGGCAGCCCGCCGCTCAATGGCTTCCTGCTTTTTAGCTTCGTCCTCTTTCTCGATCATGCCGAACACGTAATGCTGCTGACCGAAGGTCCAGATGTTGTTGGCGAACCAGTACAGGATGATCGCCAGCGGCAGGAACGGACCGCCGACCACAACGCCGAGCGGGAACACGTACAGAGCCAGCTTGTTCATCATGGCGGTCTGGGGATTCGCCGCCGCCTCGGCGCTCTGTCGCGCCACCGAAGCCCGGCTGTTGAAGTAGGTGGCTACGCCGGCCAGGATCATCACCGGCGCACCTACCGCGATCACTGCCGGGCGGCTGAAGTGTTCGAAGGCTCCCAGGCCGCCCTGCTGGGTCATGGAGGCGCCGATCGGCGCACCGAACAGGTTGGCCTTGAGGAAGTTCTGCACGTCGAGCGCGGTGAAGACGTAGTTGCCGATCAACCGGTTCTGCTCGGGGGACATGCTCTGCAAACCGATGCCGCCGGTGGTCCGGTTGAACGAGCGCAACACGTGATACAGCCCAAGGAACACCGGCAGCTGGGCCAGCATCGGCAAGCAACCCAGGATGGGATTGAAGCCGTGCTCGCGTTGCAGCTTCTGCATCTCGATCGCCATCTTCTGGCGGTCCTTACCGTACTTCTTCTGCAGGGCCTTGATCTGCGGTTGCAGCTCCTGCATTTGCCGCGTGGTCCGAATCTGCTTGACGAACGGCTTGTACAGCAGCGCACGCAATGTGAAGACCAGGAACATCACCGACAACGCCCAGGCGAAGAAGTTGTCCGGCCCCAGCACGAAAGCGAACGCTTTGTACCAGACCCACATAATCCACGACACCGGGTAGTAGACGAAGTCGAGGCTGAACCAATCAAACAAAAGTGTCACTCCCCCGTTGCGGTGCCGCGCGGTCGACGGCGGCGTCATCGAAGTCAGCCCGGCGCTCAGGGATCGGGTCCCATCCGCCCCGGTGCCAGGGTCCACACTTGGCGAGTCTGGCCACCGCCAGCCAGCTCCCGCGGAGCATGCCGTATTCGGCCAATGCCGCCACGGCGTACTGACTGCACGTCGGGATGAACCGGCACGTGGCCGGCCGCAGTGGCGACACCATGTGCCGGTAAAGCTGGATCACAGAGATCGTGGCACGCACCACGGGGTTGCCGATACTCGGTGTGCTCACCGCTCGGTTCCCGCCAATTCGAAAGCCCGGCGCAGGCCGCGGCGCAGTTGCTGCTCCAGCCAGGCCGACGACACGTGCCGGCTGCTGGGCAGGGCGCGGATCACCACCTGATCCAGCGGATGCAGACTCTCCAGCATCGGCCGCGCCACATGGCGCAGCCGCCGCGCCACCCGGTGCCGCTCGACTGCGGTGCCCACTCGCTTGGCCACGATCAGGCCGACTCTCGGAGCTTGGCATCGGGTTGGGTCGCCCAACGACTCGCTGCCTCTGCGCACATGGACGACGACGTCGGGCTGCACTGTGCGCATCCCGTACTTCACCGTCGCGTCAAACTCCGTCGACCGCCTCATGCGGTTGCGTGGAGAAAGCACCTGCTGGCAAACCCGATCTTGCGATCAGGCAGTGAGAGCGCGGCGACCCTTGCTGCGCCGGTTGGCGACGATGGCCCGCCCGGCACGGGTGCGCATCCGCAGCCGGAAACCATGTACGCGGGCTCGACGCCGATTGTTCGGCTGGAAGGTCCGCTTGCCCTTGGCCACGGCGTTCTCCTCGCTGTGTTTGGCATAACCATCCGCCCGCAGATGCTTTGCAGCCCGTTGGTCGGAGAGTGTCTCGCTAGCTGGCCGGCGCGGTCCCCGGGCATTGGGTCCGGGTCGCAGCCGTATCGCCGACTTTCGGGCGACTGTTTGAGGGTACTGATGCGGGTTCGCCTGGTCAAACCTCGCTCGCCCCAGCAGACCCAGCACCACCGGCATATCACCGCCGGTGGTGACGCGGCGTTCAGCGCCGAAAGATCCAGAACATCAAGAACGCCAGCGGAATACAACAGAACTGTTGGCAGCCGCAACGAAAACTGTTAGCTTCGCGGGGTGTCGTTTCCAAGCTGGGGCGAACTTGGAACGGCGTCGACAAAAAGTTTGGAGTCGACCATGAAGCGAGGATGGCGGATCGACTAGCTGACCGGACAGTCTTCATGATTGTCTTCCAGCACGGAGATCGCGGACCGTAGTTTATGCTGCGGCACGTAATCGACCGTCCTTTCCACACCTGTGGATAACTATGTGGACAGCTGTTCGTCGCCACCCCCCTCGACCGTCGGATCAGGAGATGCGTCGTTGACCGATGACCCGGGTTCCGGATTCGCCACAGTGTGGAACGCGGTCGTCTCCGAACTCAACGGTGACTCCGGTAACGGATCCGCTCCCGCCACTCCCCTGACGCCCCAGCAACGGGCCTGGCTGAATCTGGTACGACCACTGACCATCGTCGAGGGATTCGCGCTGCTCTCGGTTCCCAGCGTGTTCGTCCAGAACGAGATCGAACGACACCTGCGGACCCAGATCACCGACGCACTCAGCCGTCGCCTCGGACAACAGATCCAACTCGGGGTCCGCATCGCCCCACCCACCGAGGACGACGGAGCGCTCGCACCCTCCGACGCGGGCCCGCCGCCCGGCACCGATGCCGACGACACCGCCGACACCGATGCGCCCGCCGGCAACGCACAGAGTTGGCCCTCGTATTTCACCGAACGCCCGCACACCACCGACACCGCGGCCGCCGGCGGAACCAGCCTCAACCGGCGCTACACGTTCGACACCTTTGTCATCGGTTCGTCCAACCGATTCGCCCATGCCGCCACCCTGGCCATTGCCGAAGCGCCCGCGCGCGCCTACAACCCACTGTTCATCTGGGGTGAGTCCGGCCTGGGCAAGACCCACCTGCTGCACGCCGCCGGTAACTACGCGCAGCGGTTGTTCCCCGGCATGCGGGTCAAGTATGTCTCCACCGAGGAGTTCACCAACGACTTCATCAACTCGCTGCGCGACGACCGCAAGGTGTCGTTCAAGCGCAGCTACCGGGATGTCGATGTGTTGCTCGTCGATGACATCCAGTTCATCGAAGGCAAGGACGGGATCCAGGAAGAGTTCTTCCACACCTTCAACACCCTGCACAACGCCAACAAGCAGATCGTCATCTCCTCCGACCGGCCCCCCAAACAGTTGGCCACCCTCGAAGACCGGCTGCGCACCCGGTTCGAGTGGGGACTGATCACCGATGTGCAACCCCCCGACCTGGAAACACGCATCGCGATCCTGCGCAAGAAAGCGCAAGTGGAGCGGCTGGCCGTGCCCGACGACGTCCTCGAACTGATCGCCAGCAGCATCGAACGCAATATCCGCGAACTCGAGGGAGCCCTGATCCGGGTCACCGCGTTCGCGTCGCTGAACAAGACACCCATCGACAAGGCCCTGGCCGAGATCGTGCTGCGCGACCTGATCGCCGACGCGAGCGGCATGCAGATCAGCGCGGCCACCATCATGGCGGCCACCGCTGAATACTTCGACACCACCGTCGAAGAACTACGCGGGCCCGGCAAGGCGCGCCCGCTGGCGCAATCGCGCCAGATCGCCATGTACCTGTGCCGCGAACTCACCGATCTCTCGCTGCCCAAGATCGGGCAGGCTTTCGGCCGCGATCACACCACGGTGATGTACGCGGAGAAGAAGATCCGCGGCGAGATGGCCCAGCGCCGCGAGATCTTCGACAACGTCAAAGAACTCACCACCCGGATCCGGCAGCGCTCCAAGCGCTGAGTTCTTGCGTCACCCCCGCGCAAATTTAGTGAAAAACTTTCTTCCCTCGAGTCACAGCTGCAACAGCCTGATGATGTGCGCAGGCTGTGCACAAACCCTGCGAGTTCGGCGTGCATCAGTGCGTCCTGAGTGCACAACCGTGGCTCATCCCCAGCCGTCCACCGCGTCCCGCACAGGCAGCGACCCGGTCATCCCCAGCCCCGTCTGGCCGCTAGCTGCGCGAAGCCCGGGTTGTCCCCAGATTCCACACGCCCTAATACTGTTATTGAAATCTCTTCATCATTTCTTCCTTGAAGTACACCCTTGGGGACAAGCCGCGTCCGGGGGCGTTGCGCGGCGGCCCGAGCTTGGTTTGCGGGGGTGCGCGATTAGCTTTCAAGTTCGCCCCAGAAGCTCTACGGTTGTTCTTCGACTGCTGTTGCGGTCGTCGGGGCGGATACCTGCCGCCGGCGGTCGTCACGGGGAGTCCCCAACGCCGGCGGGGGAGCTGGCCCACGGATTTGAGTTCACAGGTGTGAAGGGACGCAATGGACGCGGCTACAACACGTGCGGTCACCGATTTGAAGTTTCGGCTGGTCCGGGAGTCCTTCGCCGAAGCGGTGTCGTGGGTGGCGAGGAACCTGCCATCACGGCCGACGGTGCCGGTGCTGTCCGGGGTGTTGCTGACCGGATCCGAGGATGGGCTCACCATCTCCGGATTCGACTACGAGGTCTCCGCCGAAGTACAGGTCGCTGCTGAAATCGCCTCCCCGGGAAGCGTTTTGGTGTCCGGGAAACTGTTGTCCGAAATCACCCGGGCGCTGCCCAACAAGCCGGTGGATTTCTACGTCGACGGCAACCGGGTCGCCTTGACCTGCGGTAGCGCTCGGTTTTCGTTGCCGACGATGGCGGTAGAGGATTACCCGACCCTGCCGACCCTGCCTGAGGAGACCGGGACGCTGCCGGCCGAGTTGTTCGCCGAGGCGATCGGCCAGGTCGCCATCGCTGCCGGCCGGGATGACACGCTGCCCATGCTCACCGGCATCCGGGTCGAGATCTCCGGTGAATCGGTGGTTTTGGCCGCAACCGACCGGTTTCGGCTGGCGGTCCGCGAGTTGACGTGGTCGGCGCTGTCCCCCGACATCGAGGCCTCGGTGCTGGTGCCGGCCAAGACTCTGGCCGAAGCCGCCAAGGCCGGCGCCGACGGTTCGGAAGTCCGGCTGTCGCTGGGTTCGGGATCCGGCGTCGGCAAAGAAGGCCTGCTCGGTATCAGCGGCAACGGCAAACGCAGTACCACCCGGTTGCTGGACGCCGAATTCCCGAAATTCCGGCAACTGCTACCGGCTGAACACAGCGCGGTGGCCACCATCAACGTCGCCGAGTTGACCGAAGCGATCAAGCTGGTGGCGCTGGTCGCCGAACGCGGCGCACAGATCCGGATGGAATTCGCCGACGACATGCTGCGGCTGTCGGCCGGCGCCGACGACGTCGGACGTGCCGAGGAGGATCTGGCCGTCGACTACGCCGGGGAACCGCTGACCATCGCCTTCAACCCGACCTACCTGACCGACGGGCTGGGTTCGCTGCATTCCGAGCGGGTGTCGTTCGGGTTCACCACTCCGGGCAAACCGGCCTTACTGCGTCCGGCCTCGGCCGACGATGCGGTGCCCAGCGGCAGTGGTCCGTTCCCCGCGGTACCGACGGATTACGTGTATCTGTTGATGCCGGTGCGGCTGCCGGGCTGATCGCCGGGACGCACACGTGTACGTCCGGCATCTGGGCTTGCGTGATTTCCGGTCCTGGGCACGGTTGGATCTCGAATTGGCGCCGGGGCGCACGGTATTCGTCGGTCGTAACGGCTTCGGGAAGACCAATGTGCTTGAGGCGCTGTGGTATTCGACCACGCTGGGATCCCATCGGGTCGGCACGGATGCGCCGCTGATCCGCGCGGGCGCCGAACGCGCCGTGGTATCCACCATCGTGGTGAACGAGGGTCGCGAATGCGCGGTGGACCTCGAGATCGCCGCGGGCCGCGCCAATAAGGCGCGGCTGAACCGGTCGCCGGTGCGCAGCACGCGCGAGATCGTCGGGGTGTTGCGGGCGGTGTTGTTCGCTCCCGAGGACCTGGCACTGGTGCGCGGCGACCCGGCGGACCGGCGCCGCTATCTCGACGAGTTGGCCACCGTGCGGCGGCCGATGATCGCGGGGGTGCGCGCCGACTACGACAAGGTGCTGCGGCAACGTAGCGCCTTGTTGAAATCGTTGTCCGGGGCCCGGTTTCGCGGTGATCGGGGTGCGCTGGATTCGCTGGAGGTGTGGGACGGCCGGCTGGCCGAAATCGGTGCCCAACTGATGGCGGCCCGGATCGATCTGGTGAATGAACTGACACCGCAGGTGCAGAAGGCCTATCAACTGTTGGCGCCCGAATCACGTTCGGCGGCAATCGGTTACCGCGCCAGCACGGATACGGTGGCGCCGCAGGCGGAGAGCGACTCATTGGAGTCGGTGCTGTTGGCCGCCCTGACCGCCCGCCGCGGCGCCGAACTGGAGCGGGGGGTGTGTCTGGTCGGCCCACACCGCGACGACCTGGAATTGCGGCTGGGCGAACATCCCGCCAAAGGCTTTGCCAGCCATGGGGAATCCTGGTCTTTCGCGGTCGCGTTGCGGCTGGCCGCCTACGAACTGCTGCGCGCCGATGGCAGCGACCCGGTGTTGTTGCTCGACGACGTGTTCGCCGAACTGGACACCAAGCGGCGCCGGGCCTTGGCGACGGTGGCGGAGTCGGCCGAGCAGGTGCTGGTGACCGCGGCCGTACCCGAGGACATTCCCGCGGGCTGGGAGGCCGGCCGTGTGCACATCGAGTTACACGACAGCGACGCCGGTCCGGTCTCGGAGGTCACAGCATGAGCGATCAGGACGAAGTCAACCAGCGCGGCCTGGACCTGGTTCGGCGAACGCTGGAAGAGGCGCGTGCGGCGGCCCGGGCGCGGGGACAGGACGCCGGCCGGGGCCGGGCGGCTCCCGTCGAGCCGCGCCGCCGGGTGGCCGGTTCACGGCGCCGATGGTCGGGACCGGGACCCGACGCGCGCGATCCCCAACCGTTGGGCCGGCTGACCAGCGAGCTGGCCAAGCAGCGAGGCTGGACCGCGCAGGTGGCCGAGGGAACCGTGTTCGGCCAGTGGAATTCGGTCGTCGGACATCAGATCGCCGACCATGCAAATCCGACGTCGTTGACCGACGGCGTGCTCAGTGTGACGGCGGAGTCGACGGCCTGGGCCACCCAACTGCGACTGATGCAGGCCCAGCTGCTGGCCAAGATCGCGGCCGCTGTCGGCAACGGTGTGGTGACCTCGCTGAAGATCACCGGTCCGGCCACCCCGTCGTGGCGGAAAGGACGCCGCAGTTCCCCGGGCCGGGGACCCCGCGACACGTACGGATAAGCACCGTCCGGCGCTCGGGGGCGCTTCACACGCCACCGTCTCAGAGCCGCCAGAAATTAGCGGACTGATATCTGGAACGTCAGGACGCGCCCACAACGACGAAACTGAGCGCACGGCGCAATCAGATGGGTAGAAACGCGGCCGCAAGATCGGTGCTGACAGTGCATCACGGTAGAGTGATAGACGACTTGCCGACGGTAACCAATACCGTCGCTGCGATCCCCAAGGAGAGCGTTCCGCACGTGGCTGCCCAGAAGAAGAAGGCACAAGACGAATACGGCGCTTCGGCGATCACCGTTTTGGAAGGGCTCGAGGCCGTCCGCAAACGCCCGGGCATGTATATCGGCTCCACCGGGGAGCGTGGTCTGCACCATCTGGTCTGGGAGGTGGTGGACAACTCCGTCGACGAGGCCATGGCCGGCTACGCCACCCAGGTCGATGTGAAGCTGCTCGACGACGGCAGCGTCGAGGTGGCCGACAACGGTCGCGGTATCCCGGTCGCCATGCACGCCACCGGTGCCCCGACCGTCGACGTCGTCATGACCCAGCTGCATGCCGGCGGCAAGTTCGGTGGGGAGAACAGCGGCTACAACGTCAGCGGCGGTCTGCACGGCGTCGGCGTCTCGGTGGTCAACGCACTGTCCACCCGGCTGGAAGTCGACATCAAGCGCGATGGTCACCAGTGGTCGCAGTATTACGAGCGGGCCGTGCCCGGCACCCTCAAACAGGGCGAAGCAACCCGCAAGACCGGTACCACCATCAGGTTCTGGGCCGACCCGGACATCTTCGAAACCACCCAGTACGACTTCGAGACGGTGGCCCGCCGTCTGCAGGAGATGGCATTCCTGAACAAGGGCCTGACGATCAACCTCACCGACGAGCGGGTGGAACAGGACGAAGTGGTCGACGAGGTGGTCAGCGACCACGCCGAAGCCCCCAAGTCCGCCGAGGAGAAAGCCGCGGAATCCAAGAGGCCGCACAAGGTCAAGCACCGCACCTTCCACTACCCCGGCGGGTTGGTGGATTTCGTCAAGCACATCAACCGCACCAAGAGCCCGATCCAGCAGAGCGTGATCGACTTCGACGGCAAAGGCACCGGCCACGAGGTCGAAATCGCCATGCAGTGGAACGGCGGCTATTCCGAATCGGTGCACACCTTCGCCAACACCATCAACACCCACGAGGGCGGCACGCATGAAGAGGGTTTCCGCAGCGCGCTGACGTCGGTGGTGAACAAGTACGCCAAAGACAAGAAGCTGCTGAAGGACAAAGACCCCAACCTCACCGGTGACGACATCCGCGAAGGCCTGGCTGCCGTCATCTCGGTCAAGGTCGCCGAGCCGCAGTTCGAGGGTCAGACCAAGACCAAGCTGGGCAACACCGAGGTCAAGTCGTTCGTGCAGAAGGTGTGCAACGAGCAGCTCACGCACTGGTTCGAGTCCAACCCGTCAGAAGCCAAAACCGTTGTGAATAAGGCGGTCTCCTCGGCGCAGGCCCGAATCGCGGCGCGCAAGGCCCGCGAGCTGGTGCGCCGCAAGAGCGCCACCGACCTCGGGGGGTTGCCCGGGAAGCTGGCCGACTGCCGCTCGACGGACCCGCGCAAGTCGGAACTGTATGTGGTGGAAGGTGACTCGGCCGGCGGCTCGGCCAAGAGCGGCCGGGACTCGATGTTCCAGGCGATCCTGCCGTTGCGCGGCAAGATCATCAACGTCGAGAAGGCCCGCATCGACCGGGTGTTGAAGAACACCGAAGTTCAGGCCATCATCACCGCGCTCGGCACCGGTATCCACGACGAGTTCGACATCGCCAAGCTGCGGTACCACAAGATCGTGCTGATGGCCGACGCTGACGTTGACGGACAACACATTTCGACGTTGTTGTTGACGCTGCTGTTCCGGTTCATGAGGCCGCTGCTCGAACACGGCCATGTGTTCCTCGCGCAGCCGCCGCTCTACAAACTGAAGTGGCAGCGCAGCGAACCCGAATTCGCTTACTCCGACCGGGAACGCGACGGCCTGCTGGAGGCCGGCCAGAAGGCCGGGAAGAAGATCAACAAAGAAGACGGCATTCAGCGCTACAAGGGTCTGGGCGAGATGGACGCTAAGGAGTTGTGGGAAACCACGATGGATCCCTCGGTGCGGGTATTGCGCCAGGTCACCCTCGATGACGCCGCCGCCGCCGACGAGTTGTTCTCCATCCTGATGGGCGAGGATGTCGAGGCCCGGCGCAGCTTCATCACCCGTAACGCCAAAGACGTTCGCTTCCTTGACGTTTGATCCCCAGTCCGCCTTCGATACAACGAGGAATAGATGACTGACACGACGCTGCCGCCCGGCGACGACTCGGTGGACCGGATCGAACCGGTCGACATCCAGCAGGAGATGCAGCGCAGCTACATCGACTACGCGATGAGCGTGATCGTCGGCCGCGCACTGCCCGAAGTGCGCGACGGCCTCAAGCCGGTGCACCGCCGGGTGCTCTACGCGATGTATGACTCCGGATTCCGTCCCGACCGCAGCCACGCCAAATCGGCTCGCTCGGTGGCCGAGACGATGGGTAACTACCACCCGCACGGCGACGCCTCGATCTACGACACGTTGGTGCGGATGGCGCAGCCGTGGTCGCTGCGGTACCCGTTGGTCGACGGGCAGGGCAACTTCGGATCGCCGGGCAACGATCCGCCGGCGGCAATGAGGTATTGCGTCACCGGGGACACGTTGATCGGACTGCCCGAGGGCCGCTCCATCCCCATCGCAGAGATGGTTCCGGGCGCTGAAGCCAACAGCGACAACGCCATTGACCTGAAAGTGCTTGACCGGCACGGCCTGCCGGTCTCTGCAGACAGGTTGTTCCATTCGGGTGAACACCCCACGTTCCGGGTCCGCACGAACGGCGGTCACGAGTTAACCGGCACGGCCAATCACCCGCTGCTGTGCCTGGTGAACATCGGACCGGTGCCCACGTTGTTGTGGAAGCTCATCGAAGAGATTGCGCCGGGTGACTGTGTGGTCCTCAGCACCGAGGGTGGGGGTCGTGAACCCAGCACGCCGACGATGGCCTGCCTATCCCCCACGGTCGACGAGGTGCCGGGACTTGCCGAATTCCTGCAGGCCTACGTAGATGACGCGGATGCCGCGGCCATTGCATCCGAACTCACCGACGGCCGTTTCCACTACGCACGAGTCGCATCCGTTACCGACGCCGGCGTGCAACCGGTCTACAGCCTGCGGGTCGACACCGAAGACCACGCGTTCCTGACCAACGGCTTCATCAGTCACAACACCGAAGCACGGCTGACCCCCCTGGCCATGGAGATGCTGCGCGAAATCGACGAGGAGACAGTCGATTTCATCCCGAACTACGACGGCCGGGTGCAGGAACCCACGGTGCTGCCCAGCCGGTTCCCCAACCTGCTGGCCAACGGCTCGGGCGGCATCGCGGTGGGCATGGCCACCAACATCCCGCCGCACAACCTGCGCGAACTCGCCGAAGCGGTGTTCTGGTGCCTGGACAACCACGACGCCGACGAAGAGGCGACGCTGGACGCGGTCATGGAGCGCGTCAAGGGACCGGACTTTCCCACCTCCGGTCTGATCGTCGGATCACAGGGAATCTCTGACGCGTACAAGACCGGCCGCGGTTCGGTCAAAATGCGCGGAGTCGTTGAGGTAGAAGAGGATTCGCGCGGCCGGACCTCGCTGGTGATTACCGAGCTGCCTTATCAGGTCAACCACGACAACTTCATCACCTCGATCGCCGAGCAGGTCCGCGACGGCCGGCTGGCCGGAATCTCCAACATCGAGGACCAGTCCAGCGACCGCGTCGGGCTGCGCATCGTCATCGAACTCAAGCGCGATGCGGTGGCCAAGGTGGTGCTCAACAACCTCTACAAGCACACCCAGCTGCAGACCAGCTTCGGTGCCAACATGCTGTCGATCGTCGACGGCGTGCCGCGCACCCTGCGGCTGGACCAGATGATCCGCTACTACGTCGCGCACCAACTCGACGTGATCGTCCGGCGCACCACCTACCGACTGCGAAAAGCCAACGAGCGGGCCCACATTCTGCGCGGTCTGGTCAAAGCCCTCGACGCGCTGGACGAAGTCATCGCGCTGATCCGGGCATCCGAGACCGTCGACGTCGCCCGCACCGGGTTGATCGAACTGCTCGACATCGATGAGATCCAGGCGCAGGCGATCCTGGACATGCAGCTGCGCCGGCTTGCCGCCCTGGAACGTCAACGCATCGTCGACGACCTGGCCAAGATCGAAGCCGAAATCGCTGACCTGGAAGACATTCTCGCCAAACCGGAACGGCAGCGCGGCATCGTGCGCGACGAACTGGGCGAGATCGTGGACAAGCACGGCGACGACCGTCGTACCCGGATCATCGCCGCCGACGGTGAGGTCAGCGACGAAGATCTGATCGCCCGCGAGGACGTCGTCGTCACCATCACCGAAACCGGGTACGCCAAGCGCACCAAGACCGATCTGTACCGCAGCCAGAAACGCGGTGGCAAAGGCGTGCAGGGTGCCGGGCTCAAGCAGGACGACATCGTGCGGCACTTTTTCGTCTGCTCCACCCACGACTGGATCCTGTTCTTCACCACCCAGGGGCGGGTGTACCGGGCCAAGGCCTATGAGTTGCCGGAGGCGTTGCGGACCGCGCGCGGTCAGCACGTCGCCAACCTGCTGGCCTTCCAGCCCGAAGAACGCATCGCCCAGGTCATCCAGATCAAGAGCTACGAGGACGCGCCGTACCTGGTGCTGGCCACCCGTAACGGGCTGGTGAAGAAATCCAAACTGACCGACTTCGACTCCAACCGGTCCGGCGGGATCGTGGCGGTCAACCTGCGCGACGGCGACGAGCTCGTCGGCGCGGTGCTGTGCTCCTCGGATGACGACCTGCTGCTGGTGTCGGCCAACGGCCAATCCATCCGGTTCTCGGCGACCGACGAGGCGCTGCGGCCGATGGGCCGCGCCACCTCAGGGGTGCAGGGTATGCGGTTCAACGCCGACGACCGGCTGCTCTCGCTGAACGTCGTGCACGAAGGCACCTACCTGTTGGTCGCCACCTCGGGCGGCTACGCCAAGCGGACCGGCATCGAGGAGTATCCGGTACAGGGGCGCGGCGGCAAGGGTGTGCTGACGGTCATGTACGACCGGCGGCGCGGCCGACTGGTCGGGGCGCTGATCGTCGACGACGAGAGCGAGCTCTACGCGATCACCTCCGGCGGCGGTGTCATCCGCACCACCGCCCGGCAGGTCCGTAAGGCCGGACGGCAGACCAAGGGCGTCCGGCTGATGAACCTGGGTGAGGGCGACACGCTGTTGGCCATCGCCCGCAACGCCGAAGCCGGCGTCGAGGCCGAGGTCGAGGGCGAAGAGGGGCCGGTCAGCTAGCCGGGCATAGACTCGGCTACTTGAGCACACATGTGAGGAGTCGGGGTGAGTTCACCGAACGAGCCGGGCGGCGCCCCCAGTCCGGGCGACCAGCCGAACGGGGATGGCTCAACCGAACGGGCCGGTGCGCACCGGGCCGCGACTGGGTCCGGCCGCATCCCGGATGCGGGCGACGCGCCGCCGTGGCAGCGCGGAGCGGCGCGGACGTCATCGCAGTCGGGACCGCGTCCAGCGGCAGACCCACCCACCGAAGTGCGGCCGCCCAGCAGCTCCGAAGCGCGGCTCAATCGTTTCATCTCCGGCGGGTCGGGTCCGACCACCGGCTCACCGCCGGAGGCGCCAGCTGTGCGTAGCGACAACACCCCTGCAGAGGCATATGCCAGCGAACTGCCCGATCTGTCCGGGCCGATTCCGCGGGCCACCCCGCGCAAGTCCACTCCCGAGCGGAGCTCGGACACCTCGTCGGGAACAACCCGGTCCAGCAGCGAAGGCCGCGAATCGCGGGAGTCGCGGGTGGCGGTCGGGTCCCGGCGGGCCCGCGGGCCGGTGCGGGCCAGCATGCAGATCCGTCGCATCGACCCGTGGAGCACATTGAAGGTGTCGCTGCTGCTGTCGGTGGCGCTGTTCTTCGTCTGGATGATCGCGGTCGCGTTCCTGTACCTGGTGCTCGGCGGCATGGGCGTGTGGGCCAAGCTGAACAGCAACGTCGGCGATCTGCTGAACAACACCAGCGGCAGCAGCGGTGAGCTCGTCTCCAGCGGCACCATCTTCGGCGGCGCCGTCCTGATCGGTTTGGTCAACATCGTGCTGATGACCGCGATGTCCACCATCGCCGCGTTCGTTTACAACCTCACCACCGATCTGATCGGTGGTATCGAAGTGACGCTGGCGGATCGGGACTAGCTGGCCTGTTTTGGGTGTCGGGTGGCCGGTGCGGTAATCTCGTCGCTCGGCCGTATGCGCAGTACGGGCCTATAGCTCAGGCGGTTAGAGCGCTTCGCTGATAACGAAGAGGTCGGAGGTTCGAGTCCTCCTAGGCCCACGACCATGGGTTCGTCAAGACGTCGGGTGAAGTTTGCGCTGGCGGCGGCCGCCGCGGCTGGCGCGGCTGCCGTGTTCCGTGCGCGGCGCGACGTCGAAGTCTGGCACGTGGCGCCCGATCCGACCTCTGATGACGCACCCGATCACCACGAGGGGCCTTAGCTCAGTTGGTAGAGCACCGCCTTTGCAAGGCGGGTGTCAGGGGTTCGATTCCCCTAGGCTCCACACACTGGCCGTGACCATCGCCGGCCATGCGAGGCAGGCGTCAGCGGTTGAGCGGACTGTAGAACACCAGCCCGTTGCCCTTGTTGTCGTAGACCACGGCACGCCGCTCGTGCGCGTCGTCGTGGGGGCCCTGCACGATGCCACCGCCGGCAGCTTCCACCGCCTTGGCCGCGGCGTCGACGTCAGCGGTCTTGATCCCGACGACAACCTGGCCCGGAATCGGATGGTCCACCGCGGTCGCCAACGCCAGCGTCACCGAGCCACCGTCCAGCGCCGCGAAGTGGGCTCCGTCGCGAAACTTCAACGCCATCCCCAGCGTCTCGGTGTAGAACCGGATCGACTCGTCGAGATCGTCGGTCGCCAAGATGACCATTCGTACGTCGTGCCCGGTCATCGGTGACTCCCTGCGCGCGCGGAGGTGAAACCCACCTGCCTAGGGACGCTGTTGCACATCGACGCTGGGCGGCAACGGCGACGGATCCGGACGCGTCGAGCGGCGCACGATGCTGAACGCGACCCCACCGGCGGCCAGCACCGCCACCCCGGCGGCACCCGCGATCACCCAGGGCTTCTTGCTGCGGCGCTGGGTGCGGCGGGCATCCTGCAGCAACTGCGGCAGGTTGGCGACCACTTCCTGGGCGGCGGCCAGCTCCTGGCCGATCGTCTCCTGGGCGGCGGCGAGCTCGCGGGCCAGGCGGCCCTCCCGGTAGCGGCGCCGGAGCTCCGTGGCCGTCGAGCGCGCACCCTGGGCTCCGAGGCCGACGACGCCGCGGGTGACGTCGACCGGTCCCACCGTCGAGTAGGTCAGGCCCCGGGTGAGTCGCTCGCGCGGAGTCAACCGCGCATCCACCGTCACACTCATCTGCCGCCTTTCGCCGTGCCGCTCGGATCCTACGAGTCCTATCAGGTACCACGCCGTCGAGCTAGTACCTGACCTCAAACGGATGCAGGTGCACCGGCTGCGGGCCGGATGCGGTGTGGTGGCAGACTGTGATCCCGTGACCAACCCGATTCAGACCGCCACCGCCACGCTGCACACCAACCGGGGAGACGTCAAGGTCGCCCTGTTCGGCAACCACGCGCCCAAGACCGTCGCCAACTTCGTCGGGCTTGCGCAGGGCACCAAGGAGTACTCGACGCAGAACGCCTCCGGCGGCCCGTCGGGCCCGTTCTACGACGGCGCGGTCTTCCACCGGGTGATCAAGGGCTTCATGATCCAGGGCGGCGACCCGACCGGCACCGGCCGTGGCGGTCCGGGCTACAAGTTTGCCGACGAGTTCCACCCCGAGTTGCAGTTCGACCGGCCGTACCTGCTGGCGATGGCCAACGCCGGGCCGGGCACCAACGGCTCACAGTTCTTCATCACGGTGGGCCCGACCCCGCACCTGAACCGTCGCCACACGATTTACGGCGAGGTCATCGACCCCGAGTCGCAGCGCGTCGTCGACACCATCGCCACCACGGCGACCGACGGCAACGACCGCCCGCTGGAACCGGTCGTCATCGAATCCATCACCATTTCCTGACCAGTCCCCCGCCGAGCAGACGCAAAAGCCCCTAATTTCGTGCCGAAATGGGGGCTTTTGCGTCTGTTCGGCACTAAGGGTGACCCGCCCAGCCGGCGTCGGTGAGGGCGTCGAGCACGTCCAAAGGGTCGGTGCCCAGGTCCCAGCGCGACAGCACAATCAGTCCCCCGCCGACCGTCTCGATCTCCAGCAGCCGCATCCGCCGCCCGTGTCGGCGGAATTCGGTGATCCGGATGATGTCGATCGCGTCGCGGCGCAACAGCTGCGTGCGCAACCAGCCGCGCAATACCAGCGCGTCGTCGGTGATAGCCAGCTTGGGACGGGCCCGCCACGACGCGCCGGCAAACACGAGCAGACCCAGCGCGGCAATCCCGGCGATGAAGCGCCCGGGCGGGTCTGTGACCAGCGTCACAGCGGCGATAGCCAACATCATGCCGCCGACGCCGCAAGCTGCGATTCCGGCGGTGGGCGGCGACCATTCAGTTTGCTGCATGCGTTATCGGAGCCCTCTCACCACCATGGATACGATTAATCCACAGCAGCTATCAACAGTGGGGATGAATCACACGCGTGTGATTGGGTAACGGCGGGGTTGCTAGCTCGCTAACAAGACCGACATATCACCCCGCCATTACCCCTGAGTCAACGCTCAGTGCCAGCGCATCGTGAGCAACAGCCCGGTGATCATGAAAGCGAACGCGATGGCGTAGTTCCACGGACCGAGTTCGGCCATCCAGTGCAGCGCGGCCGGAGCCTGCGGACCGTAAGCCGCCAACTGGAACACCATCAACCAGACCAGCCCCACCAGCATGAGCCCGATGAACAGCGCGACGAACCAGACGCTGGACGGCCCCACCTTCACCTTCACCGGCGTACGGCTCACCGCGCTGACGGTGAAGTCGTTCTTCTTGCGGACCTTGGACTTGGGCATTTACTACCTCTGGTGTCAAACGAGCAGAGCAGGTGCAACGATGCGGAACAGGTGCAACGATTACGGTTGCAGCGCGGAGCTTGGGTACGACCTTAACTCAAGGCGATCCGCGACCACCCACCGCGAACCGCGATCAGGAGCCGGAGACACACCGTTGACCGAACAGGGATCCGATCAGCGCCGCTCGCTGTGGCACTTCGGTGTCCCGGTGGTGTGTCTGCTGGCCGGGCTGCTGCTGGCCGCGACGCACGGGGTGTCCGGGGGTGCGGAAATCCGTCGTAGCGACGCGCCGCGGCTGGTGGACCTGGTCCGTGAAACCCGGTCCTCGGTGAGTCAACTGGACGCCGAACGCGAAGCGCTGAGCCGCAAGCTCGACGCCGCACACGGCCGGTCGTCGGACACCGCACTACGCGCGATGTTGCAACGGGCCGCCGAACTGGCCGGCGAGGCCGACATGAACCCGGTGCGCGGCCCCGCCCTGGTAGTGGTCCTCAACGATGCGCAGCGCGATGCCAACGGCCGGTTCCCGCGGGACGCCACCCCGGACGACCTCGTCGTGCACCAGCAGGACATCGACGGGGTGCTCAATGCGATGTGGAGTGCCGGCGCGGAAGCCATCCAGATGCAGGACCAACGCATCATCGCCACGTCGGTGGTCCGCTGCGTGGGCAACACCCTGCTGCTCAACGGTCGCACCTACAGCCCGCCCTATTCCATCACCGCCATCGGCAACGCCGCCGCCATGCAGGCGGCGCTGGCCGCCGCTCCCCTGGTGACCCTCTACAAGCAGTACGTGGTCCGGTTCGGGCTCGGGTACCGCGAGGAAGTCAAGGCCGACGTCCAGATCGCCGGCCATGCCGAGCCGGTGCGGCTGCACTATGCGCAGCCGATGGGCCCGATCGGCTACTGACAACAGCACCGCACCTGGGCGGTAACCTGTCACGGTGCAGATCCTGGTCGTCGACAACTACGACAGCTTTGTGTTCAACCTGGTCCAGTATCTGGGCCAGCTGGGCGTCGAGGCCGCCGTGTGGCGCAACGACGACGCGCGCCTGGCCGATGCGAACGCCGTCGCCACCCAGTTCGACGGTGTGCTGCTCAGCCCGGGGCCGGGGACACCCGAGCGCGCGGGCGCCTCGATCAGCCTGGTCCGCGCGTGCGCCGAGTCCAGCACGCCCCTGCTCGGGGTGTGCCTGGGGCACCAGGCCATCGGGGTGGCGTTCGGTGCCACCGTCGACCGCGCACCCGAGTTGCTGCATGGCAAGACCAGCAGTGTGCTGCACACCAATGCCGGTGTGCTGCAAGGACTTCCGGATCCGTTCACGGCCACCCGGTATCACTCGCTGACCATCCTGCCGGAGTCGCTGCCAGCCGAGTTGGAGGCCATCGCGCACACCCGCAGCGGGGTGATCATGGCAGTGCGGCACACCGGTCTGCCCATCCACGGCGTCCAGTTCCACCCGGAGTCGATCCTGACCGAAGGCGGTCACCGGATGCTGGCGAACTGGCTCGCCTACTGCGGCTGGGTGCGCGACGACACGTTGGTGCGCCGCTTGGAGAACGAAGTCTCCACCGCGGTGCGGCCGCACTTCCCGGTCGAACCGTCCACCCGGCCGGCCGGAGTCACTGACCGAACTTCAGCGTGATCACGCCGTCCCGATTGACGCCGCTGCCGGCCGACGGGCTCTGAACCACGATCTTGTTGTGCAGCGGACCACCGGCGTCGACGTCGGGTCCCTTGTCCAGCACCCCGGTCCACCCCAGTGCACGCAACCGAGGCTCGGCATCCGTCCAGAACATGCCGGACAGATCCGGCATCACGAACTGATTGCCCTTGGATACCTGCAGTTCGATCACCGAGTCGACGGGGACCGTGGTGCCTGCCGGCGGATTGGTGGAGATCACGTCGCCGGCGGTGCGCGTGCTGTCCACCAACGCCTGACTGAACTTCGAAAAGCCGTACACGCTGAGGTTCTTCTGCGCCATCTCCAACGTCTGGCCCGCGACGTCGGGGATCTGCTTGGTCTCCGGACCCGAACCGATGATGATCGTGATCACGTTGGTGATCGCCGACGTCTGATTCGCCGGCGGGTTGGTCCCGATGACCTTGCCGGCCTGCTCCGCAGCGGACGGCGCCTTGGCTTCCTTGAACTTGCTGAAACCCGCGGCGGTGAGCTTCTTGACCGCTTCGGCGTAGGTCAGCGACGACACGTCGGGCAGCTCGCGCTGCTCGGGACCGGTGGAGACGTTGATGGTGATTTCGTCGCCCGCGCCCACCGAGGCGTTGGCGATCGGGTCGGTGCCTATGACGTGGTCGGGCAGGATCGTCGAGTCGGGTTTTTGTTGGGTGCGCGTCTTGAAACCCTTGTTCTGCAGCGCGGCGATCGCGTCCGCCGACGCTTGGCCGCGCACGTCGGGAACCTGGACGTTGCGGGGATTGCCACCGAAAGTGTTGATCGCGATGGTGACCACGATCGTGAGCACCGCCAGTACCGCCACCGCGGCCACCCAGCGACCCACTGACCCCGCACCCCGGTTGTCGGATTCGTCGAAGTTCTGCCGGGGCAGCGGGTCGGTCCGCGGTCCGGTGTGGCTGGGACCCGAGTAGGACATATATGCCTTGCGCTCGGCGCCGGTCAGCACCTTGGGAGCTTCAGGGGCCTCGCCGTTGTGCACCCGGACCAGGTCGGCCCGCATCTCGGCGGCCGTCTGATACCGGTTCTCCGGGTTCTTGGCCAAGGCTTTGAGCACGACGGCATCGAGGTCGGCGGAAACTCCTTCGTGCCGTTCCGAGGGCGGCACCGGATCTTCGCGGACGTGCTGGTAGGCCACCGAGACCGGTGAGTCACCGGTGAAAGGTGGCTCCCCGGTGAGCATTTCGTAGAGCACACAGCCCAGCGAATACACATCAGAGCGGGCATCCACCGGGTCGCCGCGGGCCTGCTCGGGCGACAGGTACTGCGCGGTCCCTATCACCGCGGCGGTCTGGGTGACGCTGTTGCCGCCGTCGGCGATTGCCCGGGCGATGCCGAAGTCCATCACCTTCACCGCGTTGTTGGCGGAACTGATCATGATGTTCGCCGGCTTGACGTCGCGGTGGATGATGCCGTTCTGGTGGCTGAAGTTCAGCGCCTGGCAGGCGTCGGCGATCACCTCGATGGCCCGCTTGGGCGTCATCGGGCCTTCGGTGTGCACGATGTCGCGCAGGGTCACGCCGTCGACGTACTCCATCACGATGTACGGCAACGGTCCGGCCGGTGTCTCTGCCTCGCCGGTGTCGTACACCGCGACGATCGCCGGATGGTTGAGCGCGGCGGCATTCTGCGCTTCACGCCGGAACCGCAGGTAGAAGCTGGGGTCGCGAGCGAGGTCGGCGCGCAACACTTTGACCGCGACGTCGCGGTGCAACCGCAGGTCGCGGGCGAGGTGAACCTCGGACATACCTCCGAAGCCGAGGATGTCGCCCAGTTCGTAACGGTCGGACAGATGCTGAGGGGTTGTCATCCTGGGGTCCCGAATTGAGCCGGCATCCCAGGGATACCCGTTTCCCCACTGTCAGTCCAATGACTGACCGACGCGCTTCCGGTGTTGTTCACCGTCGGCGGCACCTGTTGCTGCTGTGCGGTGTCGTTCTTCGAAATGACGATCAGCACCGCGATGATGATCGCCAGCGCGCCGAGTACCCCGGCCGCCCACAGCAGCGCCCGCTGGCCGGAGGAGAACGTCCGCCGGGCCGGCGGCGGCCGGCGACCCGAGGTGGCCTGCGAGCGGCGTGGCGCGGCGGTGCGGCTGGTGGAGGACGCGGGCGCGATCCGCGCCGGGGCGGCCGACGGGACCGCCGCCGGGGCGGCCCGGCCGGCCGGTGGGGACGCGCTGGGTCGGGGTGGTCGCCGGCCGGCTCGCACCGCGGCCACCGCGTCGGCGAACGGTCCCCCGCTGCGGTAGCGCTGGCTGGGATTCTTCACCAGGGTGATCTCGATGAGCTCGCGCACATTGGGCGGCAGATCATTGGGCAACGGTGGCGGCGGCTCCTTGATGTGCTTCATCGCCACGGTCAGCGCGCCGTCCCCGGTGAACGGCCTTTTGCCCGAAACCACTTCGTAGCCAACAACTCCCAGCGCGTAGACGTCACTGGCCGGTGTCGCGTCGTGGCCCAGGGCCTGCTCGGGCGCGATGTACTGGGCGGTGCCCATCACCATGCCGGTCTGGGTGACCGGTGCGGCGTCGACGGCCTTGGCGATACCGAAGTCGGTGATCTTCACCTGACCGGTAGGGGTGATCAGGATGTTGCCGGGCTTGACGTCACGGTGCACCAGACCGTTGGTGTGCGCGATCTGCAGCGCGCGGCCGGTCTGCTCGAGCATGTCCAGGGCGTGCCGCAGCGAGAGGCGGCCGGTGCGTTTGAGCACCGAGTTCAACGGTTCACCGTTGACCAGCTCCATGACCAGGTAGGCGGTGCGGCCTTCGCCGTCCAGCTGGCTTTCGCCGTAGTCGTGCACCTGGGCGATACCGGGATGGTTGAGCATCGCAGTGGTGCGGGCCTCGGAGCGGAACCGTTCGATGAACTCCGGGTCCTGTGAGAATTCCTGCTTGAGCACCTTCACGGCGACGCGCCGACCCAGGCGGCTGTCCACCGCTTCCCAAACCTGGCCCATGCCGCCGGTGGCGATGAGCCGCTGCAGGCGGTAACGACCCGACAGCGTCACCCCGACGCGCGGACTCATGGTCCCCCCTGCAACGCAGCTTCGATCACTGCCCGTCCAATCGGCGCGGCGACCGCGCCGCCGGTCGCGGACAGGCGATCACCACCGTTTTCCACCAGCACCGCCACGGCAATCTTCGGCGCCTGCGCGGGCGCGAAGGCGATGTACCACGCGTGCGGTGGCGTGTTCCGCGGGTCGGAGCCGTGCTCCGCGGTGCCCGTCTTCGATGCGATCTGCACGCCGGGGATGGCCCCTTTCTGCTGTGCGACTTTCTCGGCGCCGACCATCAGCTCTGCCAGCTTAGCGGCGACCTGCGGCGAAACTGCGCGGCGCTGCTGATATGGCGCAGTGCTGCTGATGTTGGCCAGGTCGGGTCCCTTGAGGCTTTCTACCAGGTAGGGCCGCATCAAAATGCCGCCGTTGGCGATCGCCGCGGCAACCTCGGCGTTCTGCAACGGTGTGAGCGCGACGTCCTTCTGCCCGATGCTGGTCATGCCCAGCGCGGCACCATCGGCGATGGGGCCCACGGTCGATTCGGCCACCTGCAGCGGGATCGGCGCCGGGGTGTCGTCCAGGCCGAACGCCCGGGACACGCTGCGCATCGCCTCGGCGCCGGTGAGCAGTCCGAGCTGGACGAAGGCGGTGTTGCAGGACTTGGCGAACGCCTCGTTCAGCGGCACGGTCTGACCTGGCCCACACGGGGTGCCGTCGTAGTTCTCCAACGTGGCGGTGCTGTTGGGCAACGGAATTTTGGCCGCTGCCGTCAGCGGCGCGGTCTCACTGGTGCCGGCGGCCAGGGCCGCGGCGGTGGTGATCACCTTGAACGTGGAACCGGGCGGGTATGTCTCCGAGATCGCCCGGTTGACCAGCGGATTGTCGGCGCTGTCCCGGAGGCGCTGCCAGGCTTGCGCCTGGATGTCGGGATTGTGCGACGCCAGCAGGTTCGGGTCGTAAGACGGTGCGGACACCAGGGCCAGGATCTTGCCGGTCGAGGGTTCCAGCGCGACGACGGCGCCCTTGCACGGGGAGCCGCTGCAGCCTTGCCGCATCGCGTCCCAGGCGGCCTGCTGCACACGCGGGTTGATGGTGGTGTCCACGTTGCCGCCGCGCGGGTCGCGACCGGTGAAGAAGTCAGCCAACCGCCGGCCGAACAACCGTTCGTCGGACCCGTTGAGCAGCGGATCCTCGGCCCGTTCGAGGCCGGCGCTGGAATAGCGCAGCGAGTAGAAGCCGGTGACGGGCGCGTACACCTCGGGGTTGGGGTACACCCGCAGGAAACGGAACCGGCTGTCGGTGGCGACCGAATACGCCAGCAATTGGCCGCCCGCGATGATCTGGCCCCGCTGGCGCGAGTATTCGTCGAGCAGCACACGCTGATTGCGCGGGTCGGCCCGCAACCCGTCGGCGGTGAAGACCTGCGTCATCGTGGCGTTGAGCAACAACAGCACGATCAGCGCCATCACGGTCACCGAAATCCGGCGCAGCGAGGTGTTCATACGCGCTCGATGACCTCGGTGCTGGCCGCCGCGATCGGCGACTTCTTGCGGGGACGGGTGCGCACCGGACGCCGGGCGCCGTCGGAGATGCGGGCCAAGATGGCCAGCAGCACATAGTTGGCCAGCAGCGACGACCCGCCGTAGGACATCCAGGGCGTGGTCAATCCGGTCAACGGAATCAGCTTGGTGACCCCGCCGACCACGATGAACAGCTGAATCGCCAGCGTCGAGGCCAGACCGGCGGCCAGCAGCTTGCCGAAGCTGTCACGAGTGGCGATCGCGGTGCGCATGCCGCGGATGATGACGATGGTGAAGAGCATCAAAATGCTGGCCAGGCCCACCAGACCCAACTCCTCGCCGAACGCGGCGATGATGAAGTCGGTGGACGCCGCGGGCACGGTGTCGGGCTGGCCGTTGCCCAGACCGGTGCCGAAGATCCCACCGGTGGCGAAACTGAACAGCGCCTGCACCATCTGGTAGCCGTCCCCGTCGGGATCGGCGAACGGGTCCAGCCAGGTCTGGACCCGCACCTGGACGTGGCTGAACGAGTAGTAGGCGACCACACTGCCGAGCGCGAACAACACCAGCCCGAGCACCACCCAGCTGAACCGTTGCGTCGCCAGGTAGACGAGCACCAGAAACGACGAGTACAGCAGCAGCGAGGTGCCCAGATCCTTTTCGAAGACCATCACGCCCACCGAGATCGCCCACGCGGCCAGCAGTGGGGCCAGGTCGCGGGGGCGCGGCAGGTTCATCCCCATCACGTGCTTGCCGGCGCTGGTGAACAGGCTGCGTTTGGCGACCAATACCGCGGCGAAGAAGATCAACAGCAAAATCTTGGAGAACTCGGCGGGCTGGATGGAGAAGCCGGGCAGCCGGATCCAGATCTTGGCACCGTTCTGCTCGGACAGCGACTTGGGCAGCAGCGCGGGAATGACCAGGAAGACCAGACCCGTCAGGCCGCAGATGTAGCCGTAGCGGGCCAGTTGGCGGTAGTCCTTCAGAAGCGCCACCACCAGCGCGAACGCCACGACACCGAGCAGGGTCCACAGCATCTGCTGATTGGCGCTGGGGTGACCGTGCCGGCCCACCTCTTTATCCACCAGGTCCAGGCGGTGGATCATCACCAGACCCAGACCGTTGAGCAGCGCGACCACCGGCAGTAGCAGCGGATCGGTGAACGGCGCGAAACGCCGGAGAACCAGGTGGGCGAAGATGAACAGCGTCAGGAAGCCCAACCCGTAGCTGACCAGGTCCCAGTGCACGCCGCGCTCCTGGTTGGTCTCCACGATCACCAACGCGGCGACGGTGATCACCGTGGCGAACACCAGCAGCAGTAACTCGGAGTTGCGCCGGGTCGGCAGCGGAGGAGTCACCGCAACCGGTGCGGGCAATTCCGTTGTGGTCATGCCGCTGCCCGGCAGTCCACGCCTGGTGTCTGAGAGGGTTGCTGGGTTTCCGTTGCCGGCGGAGACGGCGGGGCGGGCGCTACCGGGGTGGTGCTGGACGAAGGCAGCGAGCTCTGCGCCGGCGTGGTCGGAGTCGTCGACGGGGCCGTGGAGCTGGTGGCCGGCGGCGTCGAGCCGTTGCCGGGTTCGGGGGTGCCCCTGCTGTTGGTGGACGGGGCTGTTGGCTCTGTCGACGACGTGCGCTGCTGCGGGCACTCCGGCAGCAACTGCTTGGACAGGTCGCGCAGCTTCTGGCGAGCACCGTCCAGCGAGTCGGCCAGAATCCCGTCCTGCACCGATTTCCGGGCCGACGGATTGAGGTACTCCAGCTTCACCGGCCGGCACTGCTGTCCGGCGGGAGCCTCGGAGATCTCGTTGCCTTTCAAGCAGCTCGACGAGTGCGTGTCGTGCAGGGAGATACCCAGCAGCGATCCCTGGACCCCCCGCATGATGACCACCGTGCCGTTGTCGTTGGCGACGTAGTAGTTGTTGCCGATGATGAGCTTGGCGATGAACACGCCGGCCAGCAGCACCAGCACCGCCAGCACGGCGGCCAGAATGATCCGGCGCCGCGGCCAGCGCGGCTTGCTCGGCGGTTCTGCTTGCGGCGCAACGCGTTTGGTGACCTCTTTGCGGGGTCGGATCGCTGATGCGCGGCCGGCCGCGGTGTTGGGGAGCGTCAGCTGGTCCTCGTCGCTGTCGCCGGACACCGCGCCGGCCAGGATCGGCTGGGTCTGGCCGAACTCGTCGTCCACGACGTCGGCGACCACCACCGTGACGTTGTCGGGCCCCCCGCCGCGCAACGCGAGTTCGATCAACCGGTAAGCGCTTTCGGCGACATCGGCGATCTGCAGTGCTTCGGCGATGGTCTCGTTGCTGACCGGGTCGGACAGACCGTCCGAGCACAGCAGGTAGCGGTCACCGGCGCGGGCTTCGCGCATCGTCAGGGTCGGCTCCACCTCGTGACCGGTCAGCGCCCGCATGATCAGCGACCGTTGCGGGTGGCTGTGGGCCTCCTCGGCGGTGATGCGTCCTTCGTCGACCAGGGTCTGCACGAACGTGTCGTCTTTGGTGATCTGCGTCAGTTCGCCGTCCCGGAACAGGTAGCCGCGCGAGTCACCGATGTGGGCCAGTCCGAGACGGTCCCCGGCGAACAGGATCGCGGTGAGGGTGGTCCCCATCCCTTCCAGATCGGGTTCCATCTCGACCTGCGCGGCGATCGCGGAGTTGCCCTCGCGAACCGCGGCGTCGAGCTTGGCCAGCAGATCGCCGCCGGGCTCGTCGTAGTCCAATGGCGCCAGCGCGCCGATCACCAGTTGCGACGCCACCTCGCCGGCGGCGTGCCCGCCCATGCCGTCGGCCAGGGCCAACAACCGTGCACCGGCATACACCGAGTCCTCGTTGTTGGACCGCACCAGGCCGCGATCGCTGCGGGCCGCATAGCGCAATACCAGCGTCACGGGCGCAGCTCGATCGCCGTCTTGCCGATCCGAACCGGCGTACCTATGGGAACTCGTACCGCAGTCGTCACCTTCGCCCTGTCAAGGTAAGTGCCGTTCGTCGACCCTAAATCTTCCACATACCATTCCGAACCGCGTTGAGACAGCCTGGCGTGCCGCGTCGACGCGTAGTCGTCAGTCAACACCAGGGTCGAATCGTCCGCGCGTCCGATCAACACCGGCTGTCCGCTGAGGGTGATCCGGGCACCGGTCAGCGCGCCCTCCGTCACGACCAGGTAGCGCGCGGAGTCGCGCCGCTGCCGCGGGGACAGCAGACTGCCCCGCAACGCCAGCCCGCGCCGCACCATGACCGCTCCGGTGGGGGCGTAGATATCGGTGCGCAGGATCCGCAGCACCGACCAGATGAACAGCCACAACAACATCAGGAAGCCGGCACGCGACAGCTGCAGTACCAACCCCTGCATCTGACGGTCCTTTCCGTGCCGGCATTGCCCACCCCCTGCCCGCGAGACCGAGCACCTCAGCAAAGACACGATACTGGGACGGTGGTCGCCGTGGGGAGAGGCTCGACAGCGTGAGCGTGTGGCTCAGTGGATGCGGACGATGATCTCGGAGTGACCGAGCCGGATCACGTCGCCGTCAGCTAGTTGCCACTCCTGCACCGGTGCGTTGTTGACGGTGGTGCCGTTGGTCGAATTCAGGTCCGAGAGCAATGCGACCTGACCGTCCCAGCGGATCTCCAGGTGCCGGCGGGAAACCCCGGTGTCGGGCAGCCGGAACTGGGCGTCCTGGCCGCGCCCGACGATGTTCGAGCCGTCGCGAAGCTGATAGGTGCGGCCGCTGCCGTCATCGAGCTGCAGGGTGACCTGCGCTGCGGCGGAGCCGTAACCGCCCTGCCCGTAGCCGCCGTAGCCACCGCCCTGCCCGTAGTCCGAAGCCGGCGGCTGCCCGTAGTCGGAGGCCGGCTGCTGGCCCTGAGCGCCGTAGTCGTAGTCCCGGCCGGCGGGGTCGCCGTAACCGCCCTGTTGAGGCGCGTATCCGGCCGGCGAGGCTTCGGCGTACTGGGTGTAGGCCCCGGCGTCGTAATCCTGTCGGCCGTAGCCGCCGCCCTGCTGATAGCCCTGGTCCTGGTAGCCGCCCCCCTCGGGGTAGGCCGAGCGCTGCGGCTCCGGCGGAGCCGGCGGGGCGCCGTAGCCGGCGTCCTGGCGGGCGGGCTCACGGCCGTAGTCACCGTAATCGCCGTAACCGCCGCCCGGTGGCTGACCGTACCCACCCTGCTGGTAGCCCTGGTCCTGGCCGTAGCCGCCCTGACCGCCGTAGCCGCCACCGGGCGGACCTTGGGGCGTAGCGGGTGGCGCAGCTTCGTGGGTGGGCGCGTAGCCGCTCTGGCCCGGCTCGCCGTACCCGCCGTGCCCCTGGTCCGGGTAGCCGCCCTGGTCGCCGTAGCCACCCTGCTGGCCGTAACCGCCTTGCTGGCCGTAGCCGCCCTGGTCGCCGTAGCCACCTTGCTGGCCGTAGCCACCTTGCTGGCCGTAACCGCCCTGGTCGCCGTAACCGCCCTGGTCGCCGTAACCGCCCTGCTGGCCGTAGCCGCCCTGGTCGCCGTATCCACCCTGCTGGCCGTAGCCGCCCTGGTCCGGGTAACCACCCTGCTGGCCGTACCCGCCCTGCGGCGGGTATCCCTGCTGCGGTGGGTAACCGCCCTGTTCCGGCGGGTAACCGCGCTGGTCGTCCTGCCGTCCGTAGCGGTCGTCGTAATACTCGTCGGGCCGCCCCTGACCGCGGTAGCCTGGGTTGTCAGTCATCGGTCGTACTCCTGGTTCTGCGCCAAACGCATCATCTGATTGTGGCGGGGCGGAATCGGTATCCGTCGGGCGGGGCTCGACGTCGGGGTTGACAGCCCCGCGGGCGCGGAACTGGCCTGTATGCAGGTTCGCGGAATGCTCGAACCGGACGACCACATCACCATACGTTTGCCACCCCTGTTCCTGGATAAAGTCCGCCAAGTACCGAGCAAAAGCGCTCGACGTGAGATCCGGATCGGCGTTCAACTTCTCCGAGTCGTGCACACTGAGGGTAATGATGTATTCGTTGGGTGCCAAAAGGCGATTTCCCTGCAGTGACCGGACGCCGTCGCTCGCTTCGCGCCGCAGCAGCGCCTCCACCTCTTGCGGCACAATCGATCCGCCGAAGACCCGAGCAAACGCATCACCGACGGTCGCCTCGAGTTTGCGCTCGATGCGCTGAACTAGCCCGCGTTGGCCACCCATCGTTGCGCGCTCGCTTCACTCTGTGCCAGGGATCGTCGGCGGAGGGCAAACGACTCGGCCGAGTGCCGTCATCGTATCGGGATACCGCCATGCTGCGGCACCGTGAGATTCCTGGGAATCACATCGATACTGATCAGAGACCTTATTACCGCGGCGACGCCGGTCGAGCCCGCCGAGCGGTTGGGGCGCGCGGCTACTAGAGTGATATGGTCCTCCGGTTGTTCGGGCGAGTGGCGGAATGGCAGACGCGCTGGCTTCAGGTGCCAGTGTCCTTCGGGACGTGGGGGTTCAAGTCCCCCTTCGCCCACAGTGAGCGGTTGTACGTAACCGCAGCGCTAAGGTCACGAACTCGAAAGGGTTCGTGACCTTTGTGTTGGGTGGGGTTAGTTGCCGGATTCTCCGAATTTTTCGGTTCCGGGATGTGCACTCTTGAGTCCCTTATTGAGGCCCTTCTTCTGGGATCGTCATCTCCTATCAACGAGTTTCCAACTATCGAGGTGCGGTAAGGCTGGGTCAGATGACCGAGCTCCTGATCCGTCAGCATGTCGATCGCGAGAAACGCGGTGGTAGTTCCACGTGACTTGCCTCGAACGCGGGTCCTTGGCCCGAGATCGCTTTACCCGCGGCCACTCCGGGCAGGTCTAGTCGGTGCTGCAAGCTCGTTCGATCGGCTTGGCTCAGCACCCCAATTGCTGTGGCGTCACGACGTCGACGAGAGAGCCAATTGCGGATGCACGCATCACCTCGGCGGCATGCGCGGGGTCTTGGGCAAAAAGCACGATGGCCAGCGACTCCTTGGCTCGCGAAATGCAGACGTAGAACAGACGCCGCGTCCGTTCGAGCGCCGAGTCCTTGCCCTGAGATTGGTTTTCGAGGTCAGTTGCCGAGAGAGGTTTCAGGCCGAAGAGTTTGTCGTACGAGTACAAATTGAACCTGCCCTCGTCGTCGTCAAGAACAACTACTACTCGCTCGAACTCGGCGCCCTTTGACCCGTGTTGCGTGGAGTAGGGAGATTCCTGGTTGACGTAGGTGTAGTAGCCGCTGAGCTCATCGACGGTGCACTGAGTCATCGCATCGAGCACGCGGTGCGTCCGCTCATCGAGGACGACGTCTCGGTGTTCGCCTGCCGGCTCCAGGTAGGCGCTCATCCGCGGATCGACTTCAAGGAGCCCACGCGTAACGGAAAACTTGAGGAGTTCCCCGAGCGTCGCGTGCGCCTCATCCCCCGCAAGTCCCTTAAGTTCCTCTACCGCTGAGCGGGTTTCAGCGAGCGCGGTTCTGAGTTCGCGTGACGTTCGTGCGTTCCGGATTTTAGGGCTGTGCTGTTTGAGGGTGGCCAGCACCGTTGGCGAACCAGGTGTATCAGCCAGATGCAGCGGAAGGATGACATCGCGGAATGGGGTGAGCGGCCACGCGTTGCCTTCGGTAAACGTTTCCGAAAGGCTGCTGGACCCGTGGTCGTTGAATGCCGCATATAGACCGTCGAATCCGAGCCGGCGTGCGGCCATGCGGTGCGCGATCATGAGCACTTTCGTGCCGCCCTCGCTGGCGCTGCGCGTCCAGTCGCCAGCACGAGCGTGGTCGGTGAGCCAGACGCGGGCCCGCTCAAGGTTCTCACTGCGATGGTCGTCGGACGGCAGGACGAAGCAGAAGGTATGACCTTCGGACTGCCGATCTGGGCGACCGCTGACCTGTTGGACGGCGTCGCCTTCGGCTCGCACTGCGTTGACGCATGCAAGCACTCGCCGAGACGAACGGAAGTTCTCCGGTTTGTCGATGTTGCCCCAATCAGGTTCTCGCTCGATGCGTCCGATGCCTTGCGAATAGATTTGCTGCATCGGATCCCCAAAGAATCCGAGACACATCTGACCCTGCGCAAGTGCGCAGACGTGTTTCAAGCAGGCCACTACTTCCGGGAAGGTGTCCTGGCTTTCATCGACGAACACATACGGGAACTGACGGAAAACCAGACGAGCCAACAGGTCTCGCGACTGGATCAATTCTGGGACCATGTTGAGTATGTCGGTGTGCCCAAGGACGCCACGGGTGTAGTCGCTGCCTACGCCGTAGGTCCAGTGCAACACGCTCGGCACTGCATTCTTTTGGTTGAGCCGCCTCTCGAGGTCGGCTGAGTCTTTGTCAATTGTGGTCTGACGCGTTCTGCTGGAGTATTTAGCCTGTTTGTCCTTCAGCTCGGAAATTTGGTCCGCGATTCGTCCCAGTACCCACAGACCTATGTCCTTCTGAAACGGCCGCACCAAGGCCCACAGAAAGCTATGAATGGTGGACACAGAGGCCAGCGGATCGTTGCCGAGATCGGCGTGGATCTCTTGCGCGGCTACCTCGGTATAGGTAATACAAGCGACCCGCTGCGTCTTCTTAAGTAGCGTTGGCCCCCGCGTCGCGGTGATGTGAGCGAGCGCTTTGACCAGAGAGGTCGTCTTGCCGGAGCCAGCGCCTGCGATGACACAGAAGCCGACGGCGTGGTCGAGATCAAGTATTTCTCGGATCTGGCGGTCTGCCTCGGTGTCCGGCGCGTCGAGTCTCGAGGTCATTGCGTGACCGTGGGTTGTGCCGCATCGCCGACGGCATCGTTCGTGATTGGGATTGGGACTTCGAGCTTCGCCCGTAGCCACTCCAAACCCTCAACGATGTAGGCAGGCGCCGTCCACGGGCGGTCGACTGTGGCGATGACACCTATGGCAAATCGTGTCTTATCGAAACTCGGACTTTTGACGCGGTTGAAGAGTTTGGCGTGTAACTGCGAGATCGATAGATCAATTGCTTTCGGAATCTTAAGACCCAGAGTCTTTCCGGCAGCACTTTGCGTCCATTCGAGGTTCTGCAGTGCGAAAGCCTCTTCTAGGGTGCGTCCGACGCGCTCTTCCGTCTCTGTCTGCCACGACACCGGTTGCAAGGTCTGAAATGCCACGCGCACCAGACCGACCGATCCCCCTGGTCCGAGGGGTGCCTTGGCGTCCTCATCGGCAGCCAATAGGTCATCAATCGTGTCCAACTTCGGAAGCCATTGTCGAAGCGTCTGATTGGACGACAAGGCGCCAGGTGTATCGACCATGCACGCTGCCCCATTCGCGTCACTGTCTTCCTCGTCCTGCTCCTGATCTTCGTGAGGCGAAGTCGGCGGCACAACGCTATCAAGGTCGGTGATGACGAGGGTCGGGAGGCCTAGGAACGCAACAAGATTCTCGAATCGATGCGCGAAGGCACCGCCAACTTCAAGAATCGTCAAGTGGCGTGAGCGCAAGGCAGGCACGAATCGCTCGATCACTGCGGGCAGAATTAGACGCTCAACGTTGCCTTCAACTAAGACAGCTGCATCCGCGAAGAATAGGTCGCAGTGAGTGAGCTTAATGTACTGCTGGAGGAATTCGCGAGTCGCCTGCTCCTCATTCTGATGAAACGTCGAAAGGTTTTTCACGTCGGTGAGGTGTAGACCGTTCGGCGAGGATGACCGGCAGAAGTACCGGATCGGCGTGAAATTGCTCTCATAGATTATGTGCGGCGAGTGCGTGGTGACGACCAATTGCGTATCGAAGCCGGTTTCGGGAGCGGGAAGAATCTGCAATATCTTGCGGATGAAGACTTGCTGTAGCTGCGCGTGAAGGTGAACCTCGGGCTCTTCGATCACCACCAGATGAACTGGAGGGCGGTCCATCTCGGCGTCGGCCCACGTTTGATGGAAATCAAGTACTTCGACCACCATATAGATGAGGTTTTTGAAGCCCAGACCATTGTACTGATCGGGCAGTGTCTGATCGGGGGTCTGTGGGCCGGTTTGCCCGGCAAGAGAGTAATGGATCTTGGCACTTGTGTTGAGAATGTTGTGTGCGTCGAAGGAAGCCTTGAGAACTAGACCTGGGTTGGTCACGCCCGGATAACCGAGTTCGCCTAGGCGATCCAGTGTCGGACCGAAGACATCAGCGAAATGTGCGTTTAACTTTTCTTCGGAATCGGCGATCGCCGCCAGCGCATCCAGATCATTCTCTAGTTTTTGCAGATTCCGCTCGTAGAACCGGCTCATCCGTTTGGAGAGATCTTCGCTGCGGCCCCGGGAATCGACGTCGGACAAATGACGCTGGGCGTTGAGGAAGTCAACCCGCACGATCGAGTCGATAACTTTCGCAGCCCCACTGCTGTGCGTTCCCATGAAAAATGGTTCGTAGCCGTCGTCGGGTCGAAAGTCGTCGTCATGACGATTGAAATCCAGAACAAAATATTTGATCTCGTATTCTTGAGGCAACCGTTTGGTCAAGTAATCCAGCATGGTCTGCGGCCAGGGCTTATATGCACTCGCGTTTTCTCCGATTTCCCTTTCCGCTTTCGCGCGGGCCTCAATGTAGTTGCTAACGAGTTGTTGGCCATCGCGGGGCGCGTAGGTCATACGGACGCCGACCGGTTCTCCTGCCCAGTCGAGACTAGGAAGGATATTCAGCACGCGATGCAGGTTGTCATCGTCAACGTCGAACCAGAGGTCGAAGGTAATCTGAGGGAAGTCGGTGTCGGGGTTTCCTGTGGAAGGTTGGAAAGAGCTGAACTGCTCCCAGCAATCGCCAGTAAAGTCGTAAACCTGGAACGGCACCCGTGGTTGACCTAGAAACATCTGAAACAGTTGGGTGGCCGATGTCTTGCCGCTATTGTTCGCGCCGACGAAGATCGTTCGTTCCGGGTCTAGGTGGACTAGCACCTCCTTGAGGCGCCGAAAGTTTGTGGCACGGAAGCATTTGATCTGCACAACCATCTCCAAATTTGGCTCGGCCGAGCCAGTCGCTGTGAACCTCGAGTACCGCTAGCGGAGCAAGGCGGCGACCCCTGCGGGCAAAAAAGAGCACACGATGATGGTCGGATTTCTGCCCCTCCCCAGCGCCACCGCCTGGTCCTGCAGTAGCTCCGCATGGCGAGCACTGAGTTGACCCCCTGAGGCGAAGTCAGTACGCACGGCACGTTGACCCCCACAATCAAGCACGTGCTTAGCTGGTGAACGAAATGAGACCCTACCGGCTTGTACAGCGTCGCCGGCGCGGGATCGTGGATTCGGATCAACCGAGGGGTGTGCCAGCGAGAAGGCGCTCTACAGCGGCATGCGCCGTTGGTCAGCCTGGTGGCAGCTCCGCCTCTCAGCCGGGAAGCGTCATCGTCGCGATGTACTCGTCGTCCTTCACGTGGTCGTAGAGCGCAGTGTCGGGCATTAGATTCCAATCGTGGCCGAGGAACAGCGCCACGCCAGCCGGCGCCGACATAAACAGGTGCACACGCAGCGCCCGCAACTCTCTAACCTCGGATCGGGCGAGATCCCTTGCCTTTCTTGCCCAGTCGACGCTCCACTCGGGTCCCGGTACCGAACTGCGGCCTGGCCCCGACGGTGTGGATACCGTTATTAGCTTTCCGACGGGTAGGCCGGACTGCTTGATATAGCCTCTGACGTCCTCGGTGGGGTCGTAGGTCAAGCCGATCGCGACGGCGAGGTCAGCACCGAGACCGAGGTCGGCTGCAGCAAGCAGGTGCAACTCCGCCGGCTTGTGTTGGACAGCGGTTGACCACAGTGTGCCGTGCTGCGTCGAAGACAGCACCCAGTTTCCAACGGAAGGAAACGTCCGGCCCACCGCGAAGTACATCGACAGGCGCATGTTCGCCTCGATATGCAGGTTCTTTGTTCCGAACGGTTCTAGGCTTGTCTTCGCGGCCTTAAGAGCGGGCAAGACCCGTTCGGTCCATGCCGAGGGGTCCTTGAGCTGTCGGCGATTGAACGGGTCGTCTCCCTCGTACAAGTCCAGGATGTCGATGGTGGCGTTTGCGGCGGTCGAGAGGGCAGAGCGGTCGATGGCGTTGACTGCTAAAACGAGTTCACCTTCACGGGCCAGCAGGTTCCTCGCGGTCAGTTCGCGCTGAAGGTCGGCCCGGGTGCGGATTCCTGCGCCTTCCTTGACCCATGTCCGGACGATGTCGACTCCGAGCGTGACGGCGTCTGAATCACCACGGAACCCGGCGTTGCGCAGCTTCGCGCCAGCCCGATCTCGCCATGAGGACTCGGCTTCGGCGCGCACGAAGTCGATGGCCGTCAGGAAGTTCTTTAGATCGACCACAGTGATGTCGAGATGGCTGGCCCACTCCTTGAGGCGCTTCCCTCCGGTTGAGCGCGGCCCGAGGTTGTCGAGCTTCTCCCGAGGGATTCGGTTGGTTGTACCGCTGATGCATTTGAGAACAGGATCGGCATGATCGAAGTTCTTGTTCGACATCAACCGCAGAACGAACGGCCTTCCTTGCGCGGTCAGACTCTCCCAAGTGGCATAAAAGTGCTGCAGAGGGCTTTTGCCGCGCTCGGTTCGCTGTTTGAGGAGCCAGTCGTTATCGATTGCGGCTTCCAGGTACACACCGGACTTCACCTGGTCATACTCATGCGGGCCTCCCGAGGAGTCCGTTGCTCGCAGGACGATGTCGTCGAAGGCGCCGCCATTGGCGTCCTCGACGCTGACTGACTCGTAGGTGGCGTCGGTGAGTACCTGTGCAGCTCGGTAGAGGCCGATCGCGTAGTGGTAGTCGTCACCGCGGACGATGGCGCCGTGCGCTGGAATGCTCACAACGCGGCTACGTCACTGAAGGCGGGCGACGGGGGGAGGTCTTCGGCCACCGTGATGACGAGGTCCGCTGTGATCGGCGAGTCTGGGTATGCCGCAATGATTACGGTCGGCACAAGACGCTGGGTCAGGTCCGAATAGGTGAAGCCCGGCCGGTCTTGGCGTTCTCCCGTAGCGATCACCAGCTTTTCGATCGTATCTTCTGCGAGATCGAACCCAGTGAATGCGCTCGTGAGAACATGACGGCGCTGCTCTTCGTTCGGGCGATCGAAGACGAAAATTTGAGCCGCCCGTCGCTTGACCGCGGGGTCGATCGCGGCGAGGCGATTGGTGCACATAACGATCAGCAGCGGTATGTCGCTGCTGGCGAATCCGTCGATGCCGGCTAGAAAAGCATCGACGCCAGCGCGGTCTTCATGGTGCATCTGGCTTGCCTCGCGCGATTGCACAAGCGCGTCGGCTTCATCAACTACCAGGATGGTGACGGCACGCAGTTTGCCGTCGGTCGATCGGCCGAGCCGGGCCTCTGTGCCGACCTTGTCCAAGGCCTCGCTAATGAGAGCAGTCATCTCGCCCACGTGTCCGGTGCCGCGAGCCGAAAGTTTCAGCCGATACAGGTTCACCTCCACGTCGAGAAAGGCGGCGAGATCGCAGCCGAAGCTCTCGGCGAGCGCGGACTTCCCGCACCCGACGTCGCCAGCGAACAGCAGTAGCGGAGCGCGGTCACGTAGCAGCGCGAATGCAGGGTGGTGGGGCTCGATATGGCAGTGATGCGTTGTGGCCCAACGAGTTAGCACAGTGGGGTCGGCGAGTATCGACGCCTCCTTCCGGAGGCGCTGTTTCACATCATCGAGGCCGATAAGCCGGTTGTACCGGTCCAGACGGACGGGTTCGGGCAAGGAAATGACGGGATGGAAGAGCTCATTGCTGCTGGTCACCTGAGTGACCTCCTTCGTATTGGGTAATCAACGCGTGCTGCGGGAGGGCGTGCGGCCCCACCGCGTGCGGGAGTGTTAGAACGCGGTGTAGACATTGCGACTGATGCCGTTACCGCTTCGGGAGTACTGGGAGGCGCCACTAAAACTGCCGGAGTTCGCGGTCGGTTCGATGCCCGGGGTACGGCATACGGGACTGATCCGCTCGAATTCGGCCCGCTGAGCGTCGGTTAAGGCACGGTAGGCCGAGCTCCGAGTGAGGTAGCTGCCGAATGAGTGGCCAGCGATGTCGTATGCGCTGGGTAGCCCGCCGGGGGTCTCGTCGCGGAGCTGGCCGCCGGCTGCGGCGGTATAACTCAACCGGAGGACCCAGCGTTCGCCGTCTTGAAACCCGAAGTCGACCTTTTCCAGGTAGCCGTGCTGGAGGTGTAGCGCGACCTCCTCGACGTACGCCTCAATATCGGGGCGCGAGGGGACCCCGTAGCGTGCGTTCAACCCGAGTAGGTCTGCGCCGAGCTTACTGGCGACGTACTTGGCGTCGGTATAGGTGAAGGTCGAGGACCGGGTCATTGACGAAGTCATGTCATGCTCCTTGGAAGCTTGGACCGAACACGGTCTGCCACGCCTCGACGGAGGCAGTTTTGGTCGGTGACATGCCGGCCCATGTGACCTGATCGAGCGCCTGAGAGCATCGATTCACGATCCGTTGACGGTCGTCATCCGTGTAGGACTTCGCGACGTTATTGGCTGGATTGACGGGGTCCCACACTTGCAACGAATCGTATGAAGTGGGGATTTCCGCCGGGTCGTAGTTGTCGCTGAACGTGATCGGCTCTTTGAGGCCGCTCTGAACGATGTAGCCAAGGAACTGCTCGAATGCCCGCGGATAGTCTTTGACTGCAAAGGGTTCGCTGTTCCAGCCGTTGTCGTAGAGATGCGCGACGATCAGCTCTGCCATAAAACTCTTGAACCGCAATTCCGGGCCGACGGCGGAGGATTCAAGCTTGGCTCGTTTGATGTATTGCTTGATCAGCCGAATGAGTTCCCGGTACTCGGCGCCGGCCTGGTCTTTGCGCTTCTTTAGGAAGTTCAGGTGCAACGTAACCGAGGTGAGGACACGGTCGCCGTTGCCGGTGATTAGATAGCCAAGATCGTCGGGCTCGTCCTCGTACAACACCGGCGCGACATCGATTTTCAAGCCCGAGCTGCGCATCGTGATCGCAACGGCGTGTTCAGAGATCTCGAAATCTGAGGCATCCTTCGTCGCCCCATAGACCTCTACGCAGCGCTCGCGCAGCCACTCGAGGAGCCCAGATTCATCGGCATTGACGCCCCCGACCGCCGAGGCGCGTACGTATGCCGCAATGTCGGTATCCGAGCTGGCACTGATAGCGGTGTGCTTCGCGACGCTGCCTGCAGCGCGCATCTTTACCAGGTTGTAGTCCGGATGTTCGGCAATGTACGCCTCGAGGCGGCTTCGCAAATGCGCGACCTGCTGCCTCCTGGCCTTCGCTTTGTCGCTCGGGACATTGACCCTCGCGACCGCGTACGCCGCGAGGTCTCGATGGGTTACGAAATCGTGCACTGTTCTCCTCAGATCGCTTCGAGCACTCGACGCAGAAGTTCGCCATTTGGAGGGGGTGATGTTGATCTCGCCAACTCAATGGGGCGGGGATCTTCCGCACCCTTCGTGCCTCACCTACGATCGAAGGCGACCAAGCAATACGACGTAGGCCCTGAGATCAGACATCGCGCCGACCTCAGGGCCTTCGTTTTGCCTGGAACTGCGGCTTCAGCAAAGCTGCTGAAGCTCGCTCTTACGTACTTCTCCGCTCTGACACGACGGCAGCATCGCTGCCCGGCCAATGCGGGATGAAGCCGGGGGCAACCCCTCCTTTCGGGCTTGTGGCTCCGATGTATAGGTGTCAGTCCCAAGACGTCCGTCGGGACTAAGCGGGTTTCATGACACCCATATTCTCGCTCGTTCCATTTTCGCGCAGATTAAATGAAAGAGCATCGGCGAGTCGCGGGTGCGAAACGATGAGAGTGTCGGCGTGCCTGGCATATCTAGCTGCACTGATTAGTTACCCTGAGTTCACGCGCAACGCGCAAATAAACTCCGCAACATGACGGGAGCAGGATATGACTGGCGATGTGGTCGGGCTCGCAGAGCATCGTGACGAAGCAGATCTGCAGTACTTGCAGGCAACCTGCGCGAATCCGAAGTGCGACGAACAGTTCCTGCGTGCCGTCGGTCCGGGTCGGCGAAAGGACTTCCACAGTGAAGAATGCCGCCGGACCGCAGAGCGAGAGCACCGCCGCATTGCCAGCTTGCTGGAGCACTACAACCGACAGGCCGACCAGATGCGCGCGCGCATGGCTGCGTATCTCCGTACCAACGGTGACGGCGAGCTGAACTCGCTCGGGCCGTCGGCGGCGGAGCTCGACCGGGCGCGAGTCGTGGTAGCAGAGGTACGAGGCATGGCACGGTTCCTGCAGAACCACCAAGAGGACTTCGCGCAGGACCTGTTGAGGCTTCTCGAAGCTGTTGAACCACTTGTGCGGTCGCCGCAGCTCACGTAGTCGGTGGCCCGAATCGAACGCAGGATTGTCACCGTTGACTCTGGTTTCGTTAGCCACCGTTCGTCGCCATCGGGAGAGCGTTGTGAGCCGGCCACGCTAACTGCAATTGGGATCCACCGTTTAGCGCCTACCGTGCGGCGGCCGGGGCGAACCTACCTAGGACCGGCAGAGCCACCACGCGTTCGAAGGTGCGGAACTAGATCAATCGCACAGGATTACGGCTTCGAAGCTGGGCATATTCGCGGGAGCGCGGCGATCTTCACAGTTGGCCGCGGTGCTTCACGATTTGATTGAGTGCTTGTCGTGCAGCGGCGGCACAGTCGATCGGCGGGCCGGCTGGGCGCACCCGTTTGCCAGCGTCGTTGACGTGAAACCATTGCGCCCGCATGGCCACGAAATCGACGGCGACGACGTGGACGACGATGCCCGAATAGCCTTCTCCTACATCGAGATGATCGTTGAGCCGTTCCGCTACGTAGGGCTGGCTGGCCTGGCGCCCTCCGGGGTTGCGGGAGCGCTGCAAAGGGGGCCGCAGCAGGTTACCGGCCTTGGTGAGTCGGCCGGCTTTCGTTGATGCGTAACGGGTCTTGATTTCGTGTGCGATGAGCTCGCCGTCGACGATGGCGAGCAGATCCAGGTCCTGCAGGGGTCCGTCGCGCGGTAGTCCGGCATCGCCCATCGCGACGAGGGTGGCATCAAAGACGTCGGTGAGCAGTACTGAGGCAGTTTCTTCTCCAAGCGCCCCGACCTGTGCGTTGGTTGCCCCGGGCAACACGATGGATAAATCGCGTCGATTCGCGCCGTCCGGGCCGGGGTCATACCGGTTCCTGAATGTGTGCACGGTGACGCCGTTGCTCGTGGCGACGCCGAGGTCGATGAAGCCGGGCACGTCGCCGTCATCGATATAGCGAGGCCGGGCGAACATCAAGGTATTGGGAGAGCCGGCTACGGCGGCACGTTCCAGGGTGCGGTAGCCGCGTCCGTCGCGCGACCAGCCTCGATTCAGTGCGCGATCTTGGACGAAGAGGTTCGGCCCGTACTGGCCGCCGCCGGCATACGGGATCAAATGTCCACGATCTACGGGCCTCCCGGCGAACGTCTCGGGCAGCGGGTAGCCCCGTTGGTAGGCGACATCACGAACCTCGCGCGGCGGTTCGGGATGACCAATCGCCAGCAGTGTCCGATCGGCGTGGGTATCACCGGCCTGGGCGAAAAGAAATGTCGTAGGACCGTCGTTGAACTCGATGAGTGGTCCGGGACACGCTGTGCGCCAGTGGTCCTCGGCCACCGATTGCTGCAGTGTCTCCGTGAAGGCCGTGAGGTCAAGGATCCCGTCGCGGGTGGCTGCCGCGGCCAACGCCGCATACTGCCCGGCTGGCACCGGGTTGTGCGGCCACCTCACCACGACAGCTGCGCAGCTCTAGGCGTGCTTGGCGGCAGGGTCGTCACCCGTTGCTGCGGCCAGTCGTCGGGCGATGTCGTTGAAGGTGCGGTCGGCACCCCACGCCGACGCCGCTACCCACGCCAGTTCCCGTTTTGTGTTGTGGTCCAGTTCGGTCCCCTTGTAGCCGAGGTCGTGTTGGGGTTCGGCCCAGGCGTGCATGAACAGGGTGCGGACTTGCAGCTCGAACGTGGTGGGCATCTGGTCGATGTCGGTCCAGCCCCCCGGCTTGTAGTGCTCGGGGATGATCAGAACGAAATGCTCTGACTCGTAATCGAATTCCGTAGGCTCTTCAGGTTCTTTTGTCTGGCGTTCCACCGGGCCGAACCACTCGGCTAGTGCGGTGCAGACCACGGCGATGTCGTCGCGGAAGAAGGTAATGACGCGGCCCGCGACCTGATCTTCCAATTCGGACAACGGGTGGGTGTATTTGGGATTGGCGGCCTTCACGACGAACGACCTTTGCTCTTTGGCGCGGAATGCGATCCGGTCGATGTGGGCGACCCCCTCGAGGGCGTCCGCGGTTGCCTGCTGCAGGGTGGCCACGAGCGCATCCAGAAGCGGGCGGCGCTCTTGGTAGGCGGCCACCAGTGCGCTTTCATCCACGGCGTCTCACCTGCTCTTCCTGAATCTCGCCCTCGGCGCGCAGTCGGCGCTTACCGTCCACCTCGAACAGCTCGACGCCCCCGTCGGAGTCCATTTGAACAAAGGGTGCCGACACGATCACGCCGTTGTCGAGGACAAACCGGGTGTAGTGAATTAGCTGGTCGAAGGTTTCGTTATCCAGACCGAACATGGCCGTTCGCTCCTCAGGACGAAGATTGTGGACCAAGGCTGCGGTGGCGGTGTCGTCGAGGTGGTACTCCGAAGCGATGGCGTTGATCGACCACCTCCGCGGCGGAGCGACCCGCAATCCCATGATGGCTGCGGTGATCTGCTCCTGTGCCTCGGGCTGCTGCCCGGTTCTGGCGTGTGCTGATCGCAGCACCCGTGCCAACAACTTGGTGCCTTCTGCGTTGCTCATCTGCAACCGCGCACCGAGAAACTTCTCGATCCACAGGTCAGCGGCCGCCCGCTCAGCGTTCGTAGCCTGAAAATCACGCACCCGGGCGGTTAGCATCCCGGTCGCAATGTTCTTGCCTTCGATCATTGCCACCTTGCGCAAGTGCGACTCCGTGGTGAATGCGTCCATGACCTCTAGGTTCGTCTTACCGTCGGCCACGGTCAGGTTGAACACTTCCTGCTGAGGAAACGTCCACAGAATCAACCGCTTGTCCTGTGGCGTCGCGCATGTGTGCACGCTGGCCATCAACAGGGAAGGTTTTGACCGCAGATCCATTGCCGCGGCGAGTCGTTGAGCAAGCAGTTCGACAACCTCCGGCTGAGGCACCTCGGCAAATGCAATCGCCAGCGCCGCATCGCGTACCGGGTGCGCTCGCGACGGCGAGCTGTCGTCGACCTGAAAATTGACCACCGGTGCAACGGCGACGTTGGACCTATCAAAGCGATAGTCGAGGGCGGCCTGCAGCTGGGTGGTCAGCGGGACGACACCTCCGGTGTAACCGGAGACCTGCTGCGGGGCGACTTCGAAGGCGTACGCCCGTACCAACTCACCAGCTGCCACCATGCACTTCCTTCCCTGGGCAGAACGCTCGGTAATCTTGTCAGCCGGGAATGTATTCCACGGGCGTTTCGGGCGCCTGGCACCGTGTGCGTTGCATACCTCGCAAAGCGCCGAGCAAGCGATACACAGGTTCGACCCCGGTGTCGGTGGTGGGCCGTACTCTCGGCGTCAGCCGTGCCGGGTGTCGGGGGCTCGCAGTAAACCCGAGGGGAAGCAGCTAGTGACAATCGGCAAGGACTCTGAGGGTTCGCTCCAGCAGCGAAAGAATCTGCTCGACGACGAGATTCGCAGTTGTTCGCGCTGTGCAGGTATGAACAAGAAGGGCGTAACCCAGGCTGCGCCGGCTTGGGGCAATCTGTATTCACCGGTCGTGATCGTTGGGCAAAGCCTCTGCGAGCAATGCATGAAGCCGCAGGAGCCTTTCTTCGAGGGAAGCGGAAGCTTGCTCAACGAAAGTCTGCGGCTCGCCGGCCGCGCCAAGGACGAGACATTCATCAGCAACGTGGTGCATTGTCACCCGCCCAAGAATCGCGGGTCCCACGAGCACGAGATAGTGAACTGCTCGTCATATCTGCATCGCGAGCTCGAGATGGTCCGTCCACGATTGGTCATCGCCCTCGGTGTCGACGCCAAACGTGTTCTGTCATTCTTCTACCCCTCGGCGCGGGTCTCTCCATGGCCGTTCCGTGCGCCGAGCGGTCGGCCGCCGCGTTCGCCCTACTTGCTTTTCGCCAAGCATCCCGCCTGGATCAAGCGCCAGCACGACAGCGCACTCGAACAGGAGTACGTCCACAGTTTGGCCGACGCCATGCGGTGGGCCTTTGACGATGCTGCACCCGGTCTTGAGCCCACATGCGCTGGAATGGTCGACATCAACGCAACGGACTGACAACCGTCAGTGACACCAACTTCGCGTCACTCAACACAATCAAGCGCCGCTTCGATGGTCGCCATCGAGATCGCGGACGCCGTGCTCAACTCGGTCTTGGTCCGCGATCCAACCGGGATCATTTGGCCTGTTGAATAATTCGGCTATGTCGGACCATGTCCGCCACTCGCGTGGCGCCGGAGACTCTTCGGACGCCACCGTCCCACCTCCTTCTGGCTCAGCCCGTGACTGCCTCAACCGACACCCCAGGGTAGCGGCGTCGGTCACGCGAGGCGGTCATTGCTATGTGCTACCGCTCTTAGGTAACCGCACGGGGATCGACCATCTTGATACGCCAAGCGGATTCGGAGAATCCCCGCTGTGAGAGTAGGAGATACGAGGCGGATATTCAGATCGTGCCGTGAGCGCGGATGGCGAACAGCAGGTGGGCTGCCGCCGCTGCCTCTCACGTGTCACCCCTGCGGGTGAGACTGACGCATGTGAGTGACACCGAGCCGCAGTGGCGGCACATCTGCGAAGTGTGTGGGGCCGAGGAAATCCTGACCCCGGGCGACGCATTCGACCTCGGGTGGGACTATCCGCCGAGGATGGGCCAGTTCGGCGTGGTCGGACCCCGCTGTTGCCCTCATTGCCCCAACGTCAAAACGGCCTGGTGGGCTCTCGCGATCGACGGTTATACCGAGGACATGCTGACCGAAGCGCAGCGGGCGACGGTCAGCCGCATCGCTGGTGAGCCGCAATCGATTGCGGTGCTGGGTGATTGACTCGAAGGTGAGTCCGTGACGAGCGCCGTCGGGGAGTGAAAAGGCATCTGGCGGCATGCACCTACTGACCGTGCTGGGTCGCGGCCATCCAGAGCGCGACGTCTATGCGGCGGAGCAGGCTGACGTCGGCCGGTCCATCCGCGCAAACCTGGGCGACGGTCACGCGGCGCGACTGGTCGGCCAGTTCGTCCCACATCGAGATCCAGAACCTCGAAGTGGGTGGCTGAAGTAGGTCTTTGACCTTGTTGTCGAGGATGGGGATCAGGCGTGGTCGTTTGGCGGCGAGCAGCTTGCCGGCGATGACCCAGTCGACGCCCGGCAGGGTGCGCAACAGTGTGTGAAGTTCTGCCGTCGGACCGTCCTGCAGTGTCTGCCGGGAAGCGTCCCAGATGTCGACTGAGCGCGGTATCCGCCGAAGCAACGCGTTGAACCGATCAGGTTCGGTGACAAGCAGTTTGGCTGCTGCCTCGGGGGGCACCTGGACGCTGAGTGCCTCGACCGCGACCAGGTCGGAGGCGTCGAATCGGTTGGGGTCGCCGACGGCGCCGAAATGTTCAAACCAGCGGCCGGTGAAACTCGTGAAGTAGCGGTCGTAATCCTCGCCAATCTGCTTGGCGTTGGCTTCGAACCATTCGGCGAGGTCGAAAGCGAATCGGCGTTGCGACGACAATGCTGGTTCTGGTGTTGCGACGGTGTCCGCCTCGGACTCGCGGACCGCGTTGGCGAATGCCTGCAAGAAGTTCGTCTGCTGGCCGCTGCCGGGGAACGGGACGCGGACAGAGCTCACGGGCAGTCCGGCCGCGGCCAGTGCCGCGTATGCCGCGTCGTAGACCGTTGCTTTGATGAGCACGATGCGCTCGGGGCTAAGCCCGTGGACTCGGTGTACCAGCTCAGGCACATACGAATTCAGCGGTGTGCTGTCGACGGGATCGGGTTTGAGGTCGATGAGGAAGGTGCCCTGCTGTTGCAGCTGTGCGAGGAGTTCGGCCTTGTTTTCGCGGGTGGGTTCGACACCGAGTAGCGATCGGATGACGTGGCGAAACAGGGAGTCATGGACGTTGACCTCGTGGAAGTAGAAATAGCGATCGGGGTCAGCCGGCGGAGCTTCAGCGATAAGCAGGAGCCGGATGCGGTCTGGCCGGTATCGCTCAGCGGCCTGCGCACGTCTGCTGCGCTGTTGTGCGACATCTGTATCGACGTCCCCGGACTCCGTACTGCCGGGCAGGTACGTCTCGGCGATCCTTGATGTGGCCCTGCCCGTGTAATCCCGGCCGGAGCGGCTGGCGGCTCCGTGCTCGCGGCACCACTGGCGACCGGCTTTGCTCTTCACGTGAATACCGTCGCGGTAGCACTGGTCGTGATCGAAGGTGTTCTCGTCGGACTGGCTTTGGCCGCCGAGGTCAGGTCCCATGGACTCATGCTGCGCCATCACCGGCACTGGAAACCAGTCGGCTTCGCGTAGTGAGAGTGCGGCGGGCGCCTTCGTTGAAAGGGCAGCGCAGCACCACGCAGGGTTGAGGCCTCTGCGCCCGCCGAATCCTTGAGCGTCGACTTCACATGAATCCGGTGTGCGCCGATTGTGAAGCGGACATTGACGAGCTGCTCGCCGTGTGCCGCCGTCCTATCGAACTCACGTGGAATGCGGACGTCGCCGAACGCAGGTGACCTGCGTTGTTGGTGTGATGTGTAACACATTTATGGTGGCGTCGATTCGGCGATGTTGCATTTCCCAACATTGCCGTGTGCCAAGCTCCCCGCGTTCGTGAGCGATACATGGCTGCCCGGCGGAGAGAATTTCCGCCAGCGGTAAACATTCGGTTGCAGAGTCAGCCGACACGCCTGACGCGGCATTGACGCTGTTTGCTGGACTCGGCCGTTATTTTCCCGGATATGGACCGGTACTGCGTCGGGACGTTCCCGTGACTCCGCGCCAGGCGCCTCGCCTGCAGCGAGTGCGGGTGGAGCTGAGGCTGTTCCCGGCGACGGCGGAGGCGCTGTATCAGCGCGCGGCGGAGTGGAACGTGTCGGTCTCTGAAGCCGGCAACCGTCTGATCGATGCCGGCCTGGCGAACACAGCCAACCCCGGCGAGACGGCGTGATAATAGGCAATTTTCGAGATCGTGCCGTCGGCCACCAACTAGCCATATTCACCAACGAGGCAAGTGAGAGAAAGGAGACAGACCCGAAACCGACAACAGTGAACGGCCTCCATAGGAGGGCGTAGAGACCGTAAACGCAGACAAGGCCGGGGTTGCAGCCCCGGCCTGACGCGCGCGGCGCTGAGCCGCAATTTCAGTATTCAGATGTTCCATTGAGGAGGAACTGTGCTCATTGCACCCTGTTTGCTCAACCATGTCAACGACATGCCCGGTGTGTCGCGGCGGTGACCCTGATGTCCCGGTACCCCGCGATGGCGGCCGCGTCTGCTGAAGAACCCGGACCTGGCACACCGGGCGTGCAGGAGGCGATGCCGGACGTCCCCGTCGTCAAGGAGCCCGTCGAGCGTTTTGTGCTGCCACCCTTGAAGCCGGAGGTTGATCCGGAACGTTATGAGATGTTGGCGCGGATCACGACGCTGCGCGGTATCGACAAACGAGTCGCGGTGTGGGCGATCGAGGTGGCCAGACGCTTGTGGTGCTTGACTGCCGTGTCCACGGCATATACCGACCACCACGCAGTTCGTGCCGTGGCGCGGTACCTCGCCCTCGACGCGGTCCGGTTGGGTGCCTTTTCGTACAAGGCGTCCCTGCGTCGCGCTAACGTCCAAGCTCACCTGAAGTATCTCGAGGTGCGCCGGGGAGACCGCGGGCTCCGCACGCTTATGGGTCAGCTCTACGCCGTCGGCCGGCTGGTCCATCCCGGGGAGTACCCGGCGCCGCAATCATTGGCGCAGCCGCATCATTACCGAACACCTGCCGCGAGCCTGCGTCTGGTCGAGGAACTGTACGCACTCGCTCCGATCCTGCCGAGGGCGCTGTCAGGGCGTTTGTTCACCGTGCTCGACTGCTGCCTGGGCGCCGGTGCCCGACCCGCGGATTTCAAGGAGCTCACGGGCAATTCGATCACCGAGGCTAGCTGGGACGGTGACACCGTTGCGGTCGTGCGCCTGCCCAACCTCGCCGGCGGCACACGCCTGGTGCCGGTGGGAGACGCAAAGGCCAGCGAGCGTCTGCTGACGTTGGCCGACTGCAAGAAATCCGAGTACCTGCTGGGCTCCGCCGGCGGACACGTTGAACGCAACGCGGTCAATCGTGTCGCCGAGAATCTCCGCAAACGCGGCTACCCCGGTGTCGACGCAGTAGCACTGCGAAATCGGTGGGTTCTCGACATGGCCGCCCGGATCCCAGCAGCCCTGTTGCTGCAGCTTTCCGACAGCAAGACGACGCAACTGTTGTCCGATCAACGCGACCAACTACCCACCTTCGGCCTGCAACATGCCATCGCCCTGACCAAGGAGAACGTACTGTGATCAGCGACTTTCAGCCCGCATACCGGTTGTCGGACAACATGTTCCGCCAAGCCAAAATCATCATCCAACGATCCGGTGCGGCGCCGCTGATCGACAGCTATCACGAACCTGACAGCGACCGACCACACACCCGGCGGGGGGTCAACTACACCATCGACGCCGTACTGACCTGCGCACTGAGCCTGATCATTCTCGGCAGAACCCCAAGCTACAAAGCCATCCTCAACGCCATCGGCGACCTATCGGCGCGTCAACTCACCGAAGTCGGGATGTGCGGCCAGGACCTCTCCCGCCTGTTCGGGCCCCGAGAAGATCAAGACCGCGAGTATCACCGGTTCGAACGCTGGCTCACCCGCCGACTGAGCCCTCTGGATTCACAACCCGATCAGCCCGCTCAGCGAATCACCAACGACGAGCACCGAGCCATCGTGAACAGCCGCACCCCACAACAACTGCAGGACTATGCGCAAGCCACCGAGCGGCTGCGCATTGTGATGAACAAGATCGTCGCTGGATCGATCCGCGACACCCAACCCAAAGAAGCCCGCGGGGACATCGTCGCCGATGAAACGATCTATGACCTCGCCGGACCATCAGCAGGGCTGGGAGCCAAGGACCGTCTCCAACGAGGTGCCTGCTACTTCGGGTCTTACTACGCACGCGACGACAACCCCAAGGGGCCCTTCAGCGAAGACGCGAAAGGCACCGGCAAACGCGGATTCGGCGTCGGGGTGACCGTCGTCGTGCGTGTCGGACCACCACACAGACTGCACGCGGTCGCACCGGCCATCCTCGCGATGGATGTCCACCAGCCGACCTCCGGTAGCCTCGTAGCCCTCGACACCTGCATCGAGCACATGAAGGCCAACGGCCTTGACACCAGACCGACCGGTCACGACAGCCACCCACGGGTGACTGTCGACATGGGCTACAACCCCAAACGCGAGTGGGTCCCCTTCCTGATCAAGCACCGTTACAGCCCCGTCGTCCGATTCCCCAGCCACTGGACCCTGAGAGAAGCCTCCTCAAACCCGCCCGGATCATCGCTCACCGCGCCACCGGGGCCGATCCAGTTCGCCGGGTCCTTCTACTGCCCCGCCGCGCATGACCTCCTACGCAAGCACAGCGTTCCCAAGACCCGACAACTGCGTGAGAACGGCAAGTGGGCCGAGCACGATCGCCAACTCGCCGCCGTGCTCCCGTTCCTGATGGGCACAAACTCGCGCCCCATCATCAACGGCAAACCTGGACGCCCACGCCTGGGCGAAGAACGTGAACTGCAGGTTAAAGCAGAACTGGTCTGCCCCGCCGTCCAATTGCGCGTGCAATGCCCCCTGAAGCCAGCGTCCATGGATCGCGCCGGCTTCGGCACCCCGCTCGCGACACCGACCTGGCAGGCCCATGAGCGCACCTGCTGCCAGCAGTCCACGCTGCGGGTCACACTGACCAAGCCTCAACTCCAGAAAGCCACCTGGGGAGGCCCGGTTGTCAGCACCTGGGAGCACGCCATTTATTTCGAAGCCGCGCGCAGCGCCACTGAACAGCGCTTCTCGCTACTGAAGTCGCCCCACATCACCAACCTGACCCAGATGAAATCCGGGCCCAGGCGCGAACCGATAGTCAAAATCCTGCTGGCACTGGCCATCGCGGCGACCAACCATCAGATCCAGCAGACGCACTCCACCCGGAAACCGCGCGAAGAATCCGTCGACATCCGAATGCGCCAACTGCGCAAGTACCTCGGATACGAACCAACTCGGACCCCACCGAGAACTTAGGAAAGCCCCTCACCACGGAGCGGGCCGATGTGCTCAAGCATCGGCCCGCTCCTTTGCGTCTGCACCGGCAAGAAACCCTCTGGCAGAAACTTCCCGCCACAGGTAAATCGCGGCACGAGCCTCTGTACCGAGTCGTCCGGACCCACCCTTGACGCGTGCGGCGCGGCCGGTGATCGGACTCCGAGGCGCCCTCAGGGCTCGCCCGTCGCCGGGTCCAGGGCACGCCGAGCCGGGTCGAAACCCTCTGGATTTTTTCGAGAAACTCTCTGGACGAACCCGTCGATTCACCCCGTTGACCAGCGGCGATCGACCGCACACAGTGAGCGGTTCCGCGAACTGCGGCGCGCGAGGCCACGGACGTAGAGTCCGTGGCCTTTGTGTTTAACGGGTCCCCTGACCTCGTCGTCAGTATTCGTCCGCAACCGCCTGGGCGATCAGCCGGATCCGATCGGAGTCCTTCGCCGGATCGGTGATCGTGGCGACCGGGACCATCGTCTTGGTGCCGACCTGGAACTGCGGGCCGATCACCACCGTAAAGATGCCCGCCTCGCCGTCGCCGCTGACGGCGTGCCCGCCGACGTCGAAATGCTCAGGCTCGTAGGTGAGCCCGTCGGGCTCCGCGTAGTCCAATGAAAGGTAGACGTTCGGCCCGCCGTCGACGCCGAAGGCGCAGTCATGGGTGCTGAACTCTGCAATGTCCCAGGCAATGCCGTGCGCCGGGCGCAGTCGCGCCGGTGCCCGGCACGGGTCGGCGCCGGTGATCACGGTGCGGGGCACCGAACTCGTCGCCAGGGACGGCTTGCGGGCGAATTCGTGCAGGCCCACCTGCATGAGCTTGCGGCCAATGGCGCAGCCGTCGATTCGCGGTGGCGCCATCACCATGGCGGTCAGGCGCACACTGCCGGGATAGGTGGCTGCCCACTCACAGCCCGCCGACACCATCTGGTCGCGCGGGGGCATGTTGGGTCCGGCGAATGCGTCGGCGACGGTGACATCGGTGCCGTCGATCGTTTCGTGCTTGGCCCAGGCCGCCGGCTGAGGCAGCACCACCGGCCCGACCGCCAACGAGATGGTCGCCGTGATGTTGTCGCTGTCTTGGCCGATGCGGGAGCGGCACAGGATCGGCGAGGTAGGTGCCTCGATGGTGAGTGCCTTGCCCGCCACCGTGCGCGCCCCGCCGTACAGGGCGCAGATATCGACGCCACGGATCTGCTGGATCGTGCGCAGCCGCTCACGGTCGGCGTCGTTGGTGGGCGCGACCACGCTGGTATCCGGTGGCCCGGAGTCGGTGGCTTTCGGCGCAGGCTGATCGTGCGTGCATGCGACCACAGCGGCGGCAACGGCGAGCAGGCCGAGGCGGAAACGACAGCGATCCCTCACCGGCACGACATCCTTCATCGGCACGACAGTAGTGCTGCCGACGATGTCACCCGAGTACCCGTGAGTGGCATCGCGTGGTCGCTCACCCCGGCGCAAGCACCGCCCCTTCTGGCGGCCGCCCCACCCATGCCGCCTACATTCTCATCGACGACTATCGAGGGAGCCCTGAGTTGAACATCGATCCCGCCGCCACCGCGTGGCTGCTGGCCAGCACGGCGCTGGTGCTGCTGATGACGCCCGGGTTGGCAATCTTCTACGGCGGCATGGTGCGCACCACCGGCGTGCTGAACATGATCATGATGAGCTTCATCTCGATCCCGCTGGTCACCGTGGCATGGCTGCTCGTCGGGTACAGCCTGGCGTTCTCCGACGGCGGCGCCGGCGGATTCCTGGGCGGTCTGTCGCACGCCGGGATGAGTGGGATCGGTCCGCAGACGCTGCACGGCCAGGTTCCCGAACTGCTGTTCGCGACCTTCCAGCTGACTTTCGCGATCATCACCGCGGCCCTGGTCAGCGGCGCCATCGCCGACCGCGCCAAATTCAGCGCCTGGCTGATCTTCGTCCCGCTATGGGTGATCGCGGTGTATTCCGTTGTCGCGCACTGGGTTTGGGGGCCAGCGGGCTGGCTGTCCAAATTGGGCGCGCTGGACTTCGCCGGCGGTCTGGTAGTCGAGATCGTCTCCGGCACCTCGGCCCTGGCGCTGGCCCTGGTGCTGGGCCCGCGCATCGGCTTCAAGACCGAGGCCATGCGTCCGCACAACCTGCCGTTCGTGCTGCTGGGAGCGGGACTGCTGTGGTTCGGCTGGTTCGGGTTCAACGCCGGTTCGGCCCTGACCGCCGACGGGTTCGCTTCCGCGGTCTTCCTCAACACCCTGGTCGCCGGTTGCCTGGGCATGCTGGGCTGGCTGACGGTCGAACAGCTCCGCGACGGCAAGCCCACCACCTTCGGCGCCGCATCGGGAGTGGTGGCCGGGCTGGTGGCGATCACGCCGTCGTGCGGCTACGTGAACACCCTGGGTGCCGCTGTCGTCGGAATGGCGGCCGGAATCGTGTGCGCGTTCGCCATCACGGTGAAGTTCAAACTCAACTACGACGACTCGCTCGACGTCGTCGGCGTGCACTTCGTCGGCGGCGTGGTCGGGGTGCTGCTGATCGGTCTGCTGGCGACCGCGGTGATGACCAAGGGTCCGAATGGACTGTTCTACGCCGGCGGGGTGGGCCAGCTCGGCAAGCAGGCGCTGGCCATGGTGGCCGTCGGTGCTTACGCGTTCACGGTCAGCTATCTGCTGGCCAAGGTGATCGACCTCGTCATCGGCTTCCGCATCAGCCGGGAGGATGAGGTGAATGGCGTCGACCTCAGCCAGCACGCGGAGACGGCGTACACCGAGGGCGTTCTGGGGCACCAGCAGGTGCACCGGCCGCTGTTCGGGCAGCAGGAGACCTCCCGTACCCGGTTGGAAGCGGACGAGGACGGTTGAGCGCTGAGCTGTCGGATCGTCGGCCGGAACGTCTCATCGCCGGGTTCTCCCCGATGACCCTCTCGATTACCCTGGCCTCGTGAACAGCCAGCAAGTGCCCGGCGGTGTGGTGCACCCACTCCCCGCCGACCTGCGCGAGGCGTTGACCGCCAACTCCACCGCACTGGCCCTCTGGCACGACATCACCCCGCTGGCACGCAACGAGTTCATCTGCTGGGTCGAGGACGCCAAGCAGCAAAAGACACGCGAGCGCCGCATCCGCAGGACTCAAGAGGAACTGGAAGAAGGCAAGCGGCGGCCCTGCTGCTGGCCGGGCTGCAAGCACCGCGAGCGCAACGGCAGATAGCCGATCGGTTTAGCACCGGCCTACCGGGTCAACTTGCTCGATGGCGGGGAGACCACTGGTGGGTGTGATGTCGTGTGGGGGTTGACGGGTGACCGGTCCGATGTGGATGGCCTGGCCACCCGAAGCGCACTCGGCATTGTTGTCCGCCGGGCCGGGTCCCGGCCCGTTGCTGGCCGCCGCGGGGGCATGGCAGGCGCTCAGCGCGGAGTACGCTGCGGCCGCTGCCGAACTCACCGGCGTCCTGGGTGCGGTACAGGCGGGGTCGTGGCAGGGTCCGTCGGCTGCGGATTACGGCGCTGCGCACGGCCCGTACCTGGCCTGGCTTGCGGTGGCGCAGACCAACAGCTCCGCCGCCGCGGCTGCGCAGGAGACCGTTGCCGCGGCCTACACGACGGCGCTGGCCACGATGCCGACACTGCCGGAACTGGCCGCCAACCACGTCGTGCACGGGGTGCTGGTCGCGACGAATTTCTTTGGCATCAACACGATCCCGATCGCACTGAACGAAGCCGACTACCTGCGGATGTGGATTCAGGCAGCGACCACGATGGCTACGTACCAAACCGTGGCGACGACGGCGACCGCCGCGGTTCCGACGACCGGACCGGCCCCGATGGTGGTCAAGGCCGACTCGGCTACCGCGGCCGCCGAGCCCAGCCAACTTGCGGCGGCGGCCCCGGCCGCTGACGCGGGCTCCCAAATCGACATCGCCAACCTGATCAGCCAGCTGCTGCAGTGGTACACCGGCTACGTCCAGGACTTGTTCGAGCCGATCACCAATTTTCTGCAGGACCCGCTGGGCAACAGCGTCAAACTCGTCACCGACTTCCTCACCAATCCGTCGCAGGCGTTGGTGACATGGGGGCCGTTCCTGTCCGCCGTGGCCTACCAGGTGTTCTCCAATGTCGGGGCGGCGCTGACCTATCCGCAGCTGCTGCTCCAGCCGCTGCTGGCGATCACCCTCGGCGTGGTGGCCGGGGTGGGCCAGCAGCTGGTTGCGCTGGGACCGGCTGTCGCCGGCGCGTCGGCCGCTCCGACCCCGCTGACGTTGAGCGGGCATTCCACGGCCTTGCCGCTGGCGAGTCTGGCGCCGAGTGGGGTGACATCCGCCGCCGCGTCCACCGGGTCGGTCGGCGCGGGCGGGACTGCAGCAGCGCCTGCTTCGGCAGCACCCGCGGCCGGCACGTTGGTGCCGTATGCCGTGGCGGGCTTCGACCCGGGCGGTGGCGTCCCGCCGACCCTGCGAGAAGGGACCGGCGCGAAGGCGCCGGCGCAGGGAATTCCGGCCGCGGCCGCCGGGGTTGCGGCACGCGAGAAACGGCGGGCCCGGCGACGGCGCGCCGCGACCATGCCGGAGCGGCAGTACGCCGACGAGGTGCTGGACTACGACCTCGATCCCGACGGGGAACCCGCGGTCACCGCGTCGACTCGCGGCGCGAGCGCGATGGGCTTGGGCGGCACCTACCGGGGCGAGGCGGATGCCGCCGGCCTGATCACCCTGCCGGCCGACGGATACGGCGGCGGGCCGACCATTCCGATGTTGCCCACCACCTGGGACGACGAGCAGTAGTCCCGCGACTCAGTGACCCGGTTGGGAGTTCACCCAGCCCACCACCTCGGCCGTGACGGGATCGGTGATGTCGTCGTATTCGGGATGCTTCTTGAGCACGGTGACCACCATGGAACAGACCGGGACGATGCGCTTGCCGTCAGCCTTGGTGGCCTGCAGCGCCTCTTCCAACAGGATGGTCGCCAGTCCCCGACCGCCGAATTCGGGATCGATTTCAGTGTGGTGGAAGACGCGCTGATCACCGCGATCGGCGAAATCGGCGAAGCCGACGGATTGGCCGGCCACGGAAATGTCATACCTGTTGTCGCCGGTCGTGACGGTGGTCTCTGCGCCGGTCTTGTCGGTGGTCACGAGCGCTCCTTCGGTTGGGGCAGCGGCCTGGGCAGCAGCCGAGTGGTGGGCATCGGCGGCGCCGGTAGGCGTATGACCGATCCCTGATATCCCTCGACGGCACCGAAGCGGTTCTCCGGGCCGTCTTGGTCCTCCTGCCACAGCCGCCGATAGGTGACGATCTCGTCGTGACTGCGCGCGACGAAGTTCCACCACATCACCAACTGTTCACAGAACGGAGTGCCACCCAGCAGCAGCACCCGGGCCGGCCGATCCACCATATTGCGCAGCCGCAGGATGGAGTTTCCCGGACCCTGGTACCCGAGGTCGGCCGCCGCGAGAGTGGTTCGGCCGAGCTGGATGTCGCCCTGGTCGCACAACACCCCGTGTTCGAAGGCCGGATCGACGTCGAGCTCGAGCGACGCGGACGGGTCGAGATCGAGCTGCGCACCGATCAACGGAGTGAATGTGCTTACCGGCGAACGGCTTCCGGCTAGCTGGCCGAGAAAAACCCGGGCGATCGCGCCGGGCAGCGCGACTGGTTCAGGGCGGTGGTGGGCAAAGCCGCGGTCGGTGTCGCGGGCCGAATCCGGCAGGGCTATCCACAACTGCACACCGTGCAGTGACTGGCCAGGAATGGACACCTCCGAATGACAGATGCCGGCGCCCGCCGTCATCAAATTCAGTTCACCCGGCCGCACCGTGGCATGCACGCCGGCGCTGTCACGGTGTTCCACTTCCCCACTGAAAAGCCAACTCGCCGTTTGGAGTCCGGTGTGCGGGTGGGGCGGCACGTCCATGTGATGGTCCGTCGGCCCGTAATGGTCGACAAAGCACCACGCCCCGATCAGCGACCGTTGCCGTTGCGGCAGGGTGCGCTGCACGCGGATCGCGCGCGGTCCGCCCAGCGGCACCGCACGTGGGTTCAGCACTTCGACGATGTCGGCGTCAACCTCGACCGGCGAAGCGCTGCAGGCGACTTCGGCCGGAGCGGCCTCGAGATTGCTCACTTTCGCGTCTGCACTCGCGGGCTCACCTGCCCGGCGGCTGGATTGCCTTCATGGCGATCCGCATGATCGGCTCGGGAACGCGGTCCCGCAGGGACAGTGCGGTGTCGGCGGCGCGGGAACGCAGCGGGGTACCGCGTCCGAACATTTTGTTGAACGGCCCACCCGTCGGCTCGACCGTGATGTGCAGCGGCGGGGTGTCGACGGCGGCGCCCAGCGCGTTGGAGATCACCATGCGCTGGATTTCACTGGTCCCTTCAAAGATGGTGTACAGCTTCGCATCCCGATACCACTTCTCGACCGGATGATCGGTGATGTAACCCCAGCCGCCCATCGTCTGAATGGCTCGCTCGGTGGCTTTGACAGCGACCTCGCTCGCCGCAAGCTTGGACATCGAGCCCTCGCCCCGTTCGAACGACACGTTGTTGGCCGCCATCCAGGACGCCCGCCAGGTCAGCAGCCGTGCCGCATCGATCTGAGTGGCCAAGTCCGCCAACGGAAATGCGATTCCCTGATGGTCGATGATGGGCCCGCCGAAGGCCTCGCGTTCGGTCGCGTAGGCGGTCGCGTACTCCAGCGCAGCGCGGGCAATCCCGATGGCCTGGGCTGCCACCATCGGCCGGGTCTGCTCGAAGGTGCCCATGGTCGCCGAGCCGGACTTCTTGGCGCCGGCCACCACTTCGCGTGCCTTGGCGAGCTTGTGTTCCAGCTTGTCCTCGCCGCCGAGCAGATTCGCACCCGGAATCCGCACCCCGTCGAACTTCAGTTCGGCGGTGTGGGAAGCGCGGCAGCCCAATTTGTCGAGTTTGCGCACCAGCTCCAAACCGGGTGTGCCGCCCGGCACCACGAACAACGCCTGACCCCGATGGCCCAATTCCTCGTCGACGACCGCGTTGACGACGTGGACGTTGGCGATACCGCCGTTGCCGATCCACATCTTGTGACCGTCGATGACCCAGTCGTCTCCGTCGCGGCGGGCGCGGGTTCGCAGATTGCGGACGTCGCTGCCACCCTCGGGTTCGGAGATCGCCAGGGCGGCGAGCTTGATGTCGCCCGGGGTCCCGAAACATTCCGGCGCCCACTCCAGCATCTGTTCCGGCGAGGCGGCCTGGCCGATCGCCGACAGGGCCAATGCCGGCATGACGATGGCCAGACCGATTCCGGCGCATCCCCAGAACAGTTCCTCCATGAACATCGGCAGCGAGATGCCGGTGGGGTCCCCGATCAGGTCGCGGTAGAACAGCGGGCTGTAGAAGCCCCGCTGCGCAGCCTCTTCCAGAACCGGCCAGGGGAACTCTTGGCGTTGGTCGTATTCGAGGGCGACGGGCCGGATCACCTCTTCGGCGAACTCGTGGGTGCGCCGCGCCAGATCGTGCTGCGCTGCCGTCGGGGTCAGGTCGAAGGTCATAGGTTGCGCCTTTGCTCAGCTGCCTCGGCCCGAGCGGGGCCACTGTCGAATTCCCGTATACCCCGGGTGTGGCCCGACAATCCCTCGGTCAAGCCGCCGAGCGCGGGCCTACGCGGGCGGCGGGAAGATGCAACACCACGGCGCCGACGGCGAGATCGTCACTTTCCCGACGCTCCAGCAACGCCGCGTTCTCGGGCAGCTGCCGGGCATTGATGTCGCCGGCGGCGATGCGGCGCAACACCTCGTGGGCCGCGGCGAGCTGTTCGCGTTTGCGGTACTGACCGCCGGGCAACTTCACGCCGGCCCACACTCCGTATTTCGGTGAGCACTGGCCGCACAACTGCAGCGTCGGCTGGACCTACTCCGCGGCGCTCACCGCATTGATCGCGACGTTAGCCGTACCCCCGCCGGTCGCCCCGATGGGAGCTTCTCCGGCCGCCCCGGCGACCGCGGCGCAAGCGGTGGCCCAGGCCGCCGCCCAGACCGGTATGCAGAATGCCGTGCAGGCCTCGACGCAGGTCGCGCAGGCCGCCGGCCAGACGTCGGCCCCCGCCCAAGCCACCGAGCAGCTCAGTTCGCTCATGCAGGAACCGATGCAGATGGTGTCCGGCGTGACCGGGCCGCTCAACGAGATGGCGCAGGCGCCGATGCAGATGATGCAGGGGCTCACCAGCATGCCGCAGAGCCTGATGCAGGGCTTCGGGGGCATGTTCCCCACGGCCGGGGCGCCGAACGCCGCAGCGCTGACCGCCGAACCCGTGCTCGGCGCCGGCGCCTCGGGTGGTGGGGTCGCTACGGTAGGCGGTGCCGGTGGCGGGTTCCCCGGGGCCGGCCTGACCAGCTACACCCGTCCGACCAGCAGTTTCGAGCCAGAAGGTGGCAAACCCAGCAGCCTGCGCGCCGGGATGCTGAACGCCGCTGAGGTACGCGGTCCGACTGCATCGACCGGTGGCGCTCCGGTGCCGATGACGCCGGCCGGCATGCTTGCGCGCGGAAATGCCGCCGAGAAGGAAGACGTGGCCCGCGCTCGCGTCGTGGTCGGCGACCGTACCTAGCTGGGCGCGCTCATCGCCCGGCGCTTGGGTAGATGGCGCCGGCTCTCTTCGCGCGCTTGGGCGCGCTCATCGCCCGGCGCCGGGCGGCCCCGCGAACGCCTGAGCGATCCCCAGCCAGCGCTGCGCGTCCTCCCCCACCGCCGTCACATCCAGCGACCCCAGCGGCCGCCGCTGCGTCACCAGAAAGCAGAAGTCCTCCGCCGAACCGGTAACCCGCTGCGCCGCCTCTGCCGGACCCCACGACCACACGTCCCCGCCGGGCCCGCGCAACTCCACCCGAAACTGCTCGGCGGGCGGGGTCAAGTTATTGACCAGGTACGCGTAGTCCCGTGCGCGCACACCGATATGCGCGATCGACCGCAACCGGTCGGTGGCCGGCCGGGCGATGCCGAGCGTGTCGGCGACGTCCAACCCGTGCGCCCAGGTCTCCATCAACCGCGCGGTGGCCATCGACGTGGCGCTCATCGGCGGCCCGAACCAGGGCAGCTTGCGTCCGTCGGGAACCTGCAACAGCGCCGCGTGCAACCGACCGCGGGTATCGCGCCAGTCGGTGAGCAGTTCAGCGGCGGGCCTGGCCGCCAGCTCCTCCGCGCCGGCGTCGACGAATCCACCGGGATCGGCAGCCGCACCGGCCAGCACGTCGGCGAACCCGTTCTCGTCGGTGATCGACAAAAGCGACACCCGGTCGGTCCACAACAGGTGCCCGATCTGGTGGGCGATGGTCCAACCCGGCGCCGGGGTCGGCTCGGCCCAGCGTTGCGGCGGCAACGGCGCCACCAACGCGTCCAGGTCGTCGCTCTCGGCGCGCAGGTCGGCGACGAACGGACCTGGACCTGCCATGATTCCTCCTCGACTATTTGCTGACCGCCGCGCGTCGTCGGCCGACAAGACTATGCACCAGCAACCCGCCCAGATAGATCACCGAACCGTACAACGCGTACGCCGGCGCGCGGCCGTCGTCGGGAATGAACGCCGCCGCCACGGTGACCGCAACGATGAAGGACACCCAGAACAACGCATCCTGCACCGCGAACACGTGCCCGCGCAGCGCGTCGTCGACATCGATCTGCATCGCCGAATCGGCGCACAGCTTGACCACCTGACCGGCCAACCCGAGCAGAAAGCCGCACACCACCATCACCGGCAACAGCAGTGTGGCGCCGCCGCACTGGATGACCGCGGCCGCGACCAGCGCAGCGTTGGCCGTCGCGTAACGACCCCAGCGCCGCACCAGAGCCGGGGTCAGCACGTTGGCCAGGAAAGCTCCCAGACCAGTGGCGGCGAAGAACACCAGCGCGGTGCCGAAGCCCGTCTTGTCGGCGTCCTTGATGTGGTGGACCAGTAGCAGCACCACCAGCGAGTTGATCCCGACCACCATCCGGTGCGCGGCCAGGCCCGAGAGGGCGGCGGCCACCGTCGGGCGTTGTAAAACGGTACGAACCCCGTGCAACCACCCGGTGACCACCGCATAGACCGCCGAGCCGTGGATGGCGCGTTTGGTGTCGTCGGGTCCGAGCACCTTGGGCGCGAAGCGCCGCGACAGCAGCAGCGCCAGCGACACCGGGATCAGCGCGGTGAAGATGACCACCGCCGCACCCCGATCACCGGGGCCGCCGAGCCAGTGCGGCACCAGCATGAAGTTGGCGCCCAGGAACGCCGCCACCGCGCCCGAGGCGGTGGCCACCGAGTTCATCGTCACCACCTGTTCGCGCGGCACCACGTGCGGCAGGCTCGCCGACAACCCGGAGGCCACGAACCGGGCCATGCCGTTAGCCAACAGTGCGGCGCACAGCAACAGCACCTCCCCCGCGCTGACGGCGAGGATGACGCCGATCGCGCCGATGAAACAGAGCCGCACCACATTGGCCCGGATGAGCACCAGCCGCCGATCCCACCGGTCCAACACCGCACCGGCGAACGGCCCCAACAGCGAGTACGGCAGAAACAGCACCGCGAAAGCCCCGGCGATCGCCAGCGGCCCGACAGCCCGGTCGGGGTTGAACAGCAGCGCTCCCGCCAGACCCGCCTGGAACAGGCCGTCACCGAACTGACTGGCCATGCGCAGCTGCAGCAGTCGCCAGAAGTCGGGCAGCGCCCGCACCGACCGCCAGAGCTCGACGGGCGCGCTCGCCTGCAACCGGCTGCGAATCACGGGACCCACTTCCACGATCGGCGCAGGCAAAGGCTGAAGCGGCCGTGCGTCGTCTCAATACAGTACAAATCTTCGCCGGCGGCGGATGTTTGCACCGGTGAGGCGACTGCGAGTGCGATGATGTTGTGGTGGCTCAGCACGATGACCCTGACGACTCGGTCGCTCCAGCCGCGCAACGCGTGCGCGCCGGTACCCTGCTGCTGGCCAACACCGACCTGCTCGAGCCGACGTTCCGGCGCAGCGTGATCTACATCGTCGAGCACAACGACGGCGGCACCTTGGGAGTGGTGCTCAACCGGTCCAGCGAGACAGCGGTGTACAACGTCCTGCCGCAGTGGGCCAAGCTCGCGGCCAAGCCGAAGACGATGTTCATCGGCGGACCGGTCAAGCGCGACGCCGCCCTGTGCCTGGCGGTACTGCGCGTCGGTGCCGAACCCGACGGTGTGCCGGGCTTACGTCACGTAGCCGGGCGCATGGTGATGGTCGATCTGGATGCCGACCCCGATCTGATCGCGCCGGTGGTGGAAGGGGTGCGGATTTTCGCGGGTTACTCGGGGTGGACCATCGGTCAACTGGAGGGCGAGATCGAGCGCGACGACTGGATTGTGTTGTCGGCGTTGCCATCTGACGTGTTGGCGCCACCGCGGTCGGACCTCTGGGGTCAGGTGCTGCGCCGTCAGCCGCTGCCGCTTTCGTTGCTGGCCACTCACCCGATCGACCTCAGCCGCAACTAGCCCGTCTGCTCAGTGGCAGGACCTCAGTTGCAGGACAGTGTGCAACCCGCACAGTTACCGGCACAGCCGGCCTCGGCCGCGACGGCCTCACGACGCAGTGCGTAGCGCGCGCTCTGCCACGACCCGGCAGCCAGGGTGCCCAGCGCGCCGGTGACGCACACGATCACCACCACCAGCGCGGTCTGCGCCGGCGCGGCCAGCGCCACCACTCCCCCGGCGACCAGCATCACGGCCGCGGCCAGCTGGGTCGGCGCCATGGCGCGCAGGGCCAGCTGGGTGGGATCGGCGGCTGGCGGTTGGGCAAGAGACCAGATCCCGAAGGCGGCAGCGGCTAGCGCCGCACACACGCACAGCACGCCCGCGATAAGCATGCGCTCACAATACGAGCCCGCCGACGATTGTGCGCGCCGGGATCCGTGCCCGGGGTCAGCGCGATGGGACCACGGCCAGCAACGGTGGTGCCGCCTGCGCCGGGGCGGCGCCGGGCTGGACCGCCCCGGGGACCGCGGCCCGAGGTGCGGGCTGCAGCGGCTGGGCAGGAGCCGGTGACTGGGCAGGCGCCGGTACTGGTGCGGCGGGTACCGGCGAGGCCGGGGCAGGCGTGCCGACTCGTGCGGGAGCCGCGGCGGGCGGTGCCTGGCCAGCAGCGCTGGGTGCGCTGACCCGGAAGCCGCTGATGATCGCGTCGGTGGCGGGACCGTCGCTGACCGCCTGCGACGCGGCGGTGGTCACCGACAGCGACACCAGGTACCGCTCGGAGCCGGAACTGGCGATCACGTGCCGGCGCGAGGTGTTCAGCGTCATGTCGTTCTCGCGGTAGGTGCCCTCGATCACCGCCGACGGGAAGGTGCCGAGATTGGCCTGCGAGGCGTTGGTCGTCTGCCACGCCAGCAGCCGCTGACTGTCGACGAAGCCGTGGGTGATCGCCTCCGCAGGGTCGAAGTCGCCGATCAGCTTGTACACGACTACCTGCGCATTCGATGTGTACACGCTGTTGCCGCCCACCCGGTCGGCGATCACCACGAAGGCGTCGGGCACGTTGGGGTCGGGTACCTGAGTCCAGCGGGGCGGCATCGGCACGGTGATGTCGAGGGCCTTGAATCCCAGCGGTCGTTGCGCTTCGAGCTTGACGCCCTTGCCCTCCAGGTATTCGCGCAGGGTCCCGGTGACGGCCGGTGCCGTGGCCGCCGGGGTGGGGGCGACGGCCGCGGGCGCCTGGACCGGGACGGCGGCGGGTGCCTGGACCGGGACCGCGGCGGGCGCCTGGACCGGGACCGCCGCGGGCGCTTCGACCGGGACGGCGGCGGGTGCCTGGACCGGGACGGCGGCGGGTGCCTGCGCGGGGGCGGGGGCGAATCTGTTGCTCGTCACGCCGCCCGGGAAGATCGCCGATCCTTGAGCCGGCGGGCTGGTCTGCTGCATCGGGACCTGTCCGGGATTGATCGGCTGAGGTACCAGCGGTTCCGCCGATGCTGTCCCGCCCGCCGCCATCACGACGCCGACGACCCCGGCGGCAACACCGCCGGCGAAGGTCCGCCAACTGCACGCGATTCGAATCATTTCGCCCCGGTCCCTCCAGAAGAGCTGCTTGTTCAAGCCCGCCATCGAGGCTGAATGTAACCACTGCTCACAGCGCCGACCACGCTCGAAACACAGCTGGGATGAACCTCTGATCGCTGTGCAACGCAACCGAGACCAACCCGTGGCCGGGCGATCGGGGCCGGGTCGGCGAAAGGCCCTTATACCCTGTTGGGCGTGACCGAATCGCCGCCCACCGCTCCCGTCGACCCGCCCGGCGCCAAAGACGCCGACGCGCCGCGGTACCGCTACACCGTCGAGGTGGCGGCTGCGCTGGAACGCACCTGGCAGGACAACTGGGCCGAGCAGGGCACGTTCAACGTGCCCAATCCGGTGGGCAGGCTGGCGCCGGCGGACGGCGCGGCGGTCCCGGACAACAAACTCTTCGTGCTGGACATGTTCCCCTACCCGTCGGGGGACGGGTTGCACGTCGGTCACCCGCTGGGGTACATCGCCACCGACGTCTACGCCCGGTATTTCCGGATGAACGGCCGAAACGTGTTGCACGCGTTCGGTTTCGATTCGTTCGGGCTACCCGCGGAGCAGTATGCGGTGCAGACCGGCACCCACCCGCGCACCCGCACCCAGGCCAACGAGGTGAACATCCGTCGGCAACTGCGTCGGCTGGGTCTCGCCCACGACAGCCGGCGCAGCTTCTCGACCACCGACGTCGAGTTCTACACGTGGACGCAGTGGATCTTCTTGCAGATCTACAACGCCTGGTTCGACCCCGCCGCCGGCAAGGCCCGCCCGATCGCCGAACTGGTCGCCGAATTCGATTCCGGTGCAAGGACTCTGAGCGATGGTAGGGACTGGGCGACGCTGCCGGCGGGGGAGCGGGCCGACGTCGTCGACAGTCACCGGCTGGTCTACCGCGCCGACTCGGTGGTGAACTGGTGCCCCGGGCTGGGTACCGTGCTGGCCAACGAAGAGGTCACCGCCGACGGCCGCAGCGACCGCGGCAACTTCCCGGTGTTCCGGAAACGGTTGCGGCAGTGGATGATGCGGATCACGGCCTATTCCGATCGGCTGCTCGACGACCTCGACGCCCTGGACTGGCCCGAACCGATCAAGACCATGCAGCGCAACTGGATCGGACGCTCGACCGGTGTGGCCGCACTGTTCTCGGCCACCGGGGCCGACGGGGATGCCCGGGACATCGAGGTGTTCACCACCCGGCCCGACACCCTGTTCGGCGCCACGTATCTGGTGCTGGCCCCCGAGCATGAACTGGTCGACGGGCTGGTCGTCGCCGCCTGGCCGGACGGTACCCACCCGTCCTGGACATACGGGGCCGCGACGCCCGGTGCAGCCGTCGCCGCCTACCGGCGCGCCATCGCGGCCAAGACCGACCTGGAACGCCAGGAGAGTCGCGAGAAGACGGGTGTCTTCCTCGGCGCCTACGCCGTCAATCCGGCGAACGCCCAACCGGTGCCGATCTTCATCGCCGACTACGTGCTGGCCGGATACGGGACCGGGGCGATCATGGCCGTCCCGGGACACGATCAACGCGACTGGGACTTCGCCCGGGCGTTGAACCTGCCGATCGTCGAAGTCATTGCCGGCGGCGACATTTCGCACTCGGCGTATCCCGGCGACGGGGTGCTGGTCAATTCCGACTACCTCGACGGCCTGCACGTCGCGGATGCCAAGCGTGCCATCACCGAGCGCCTCGAGGCGGCCGGCCGCGGCCGCGTCCGGATCGAATACAAGCTGCGGGACTGGCTTTTCGCGCGGCAACGGTATTGGGGCGAGCCGTTCCCGATCGTCTACGACGCCGACGGACGCCCACACCCGCTCGATGAGGCCGCGCTGCCCGTCGAACTGCCCGACGTCCCGGACTATCTGCCGGTGTTGTTCGATCCCGACGACGCCGCCAGTGAACCGTCACCGCCGCTGGCCAAAGCGACCGACTGGGTGCACGTCGAGTTGGATCTGGGGGACGGTCTGCGGCCCTACAGCCGCGACACGAACGTGATGCCGCAGTGGGCCGGCAGCTGCTGGTACGAACTGCGCTACACCGACCCGCATAACTCGGAGCGCTTCTGCGCCAAGGAGAACGAGGCCTACTGGATGGGGCCGCGCCCGGCCGAGCACGGCCTCGATGACCCGGGCGGGGTGGACCTCTACGTCGGTGGCGCCGAGCACGCGGTGTTGCACCTGTTGTATTCGCGCTTCTGGCACAAGGTGCTGTACGACCTCGGCCACGTCAGCTCCCGCGAGCCGTTCCGGCGGCTGGTCAACCAGGGCCTGGTCCAGGCTTACGCCTACACCGACGCGCGCGGCACCTACGTGCCGGCCGCCGAGGTGATCGAGCGCGACGGGACCTTCCGGTATCCCACACCGGACGGCGAGATCGAGGTGTTCCAGGAATTCGGCAAGATGGGTAAGAGCCTGAAGAATTCGCTGACGCCGGACGACATCTGCGACGCGTACGGCGCGGACACCCTGCGGGTCTACGAGATGTCGATGGGCCCGCTGGAGACGTCGCGTCCGTGGGCCACCAAGGACATCGTCGGTGCGCACCGTTTTCTGCAGCGGGTGTGGCGTCTCGTCGTCGACGAGGACACCGGCGAACTTCGGGTGGTGGACGCCGAATTGGCCGCCGAGACGTCCCGTGCCCTGCACCGCACGATCGCCGGCGTGTCCGAAGACTATGCGGCACTGCGTAATAACACCGCGGCCGCCAAGCTGATCGAATACACCAACCACCTCACCAAGGTGCATCGTGACGGTGTCCCGAAGGTGGCCGTCGAACCGCTGGTGTTGTTGCTGGCGCCGCTGGCTCCGCACCTTGCCGAGGAGTTGTGGTCACGGCTCGGCCACACCACCTCGCTGGCGCACGGCCCGTTCCCGGTCGCTGACCCGGCGTTTCTGGTCGACGACACCGTCGAGTACCCGGTGCAGGTCAACGGCAAGGTGCGCGGCCGGGTGCTGGTCGCCGCCGACGCCGACGCCGATGCCGTGCAGGCCGCGGCGCTGGCGGACGAGAAAGTGCTGGCCTTCCTGGCAGGCGCGGAGCCCCGCAAGGTCATCGTGGTCCCCGGCCGGATGGTGAACCTGGTGATCTAACGCCATCGGCAACACCGACTGTGCATGTGACGACGCGACTCGCGGAAATCCCGTCGCAGGCCGCACATTCGGCGGGCAGTGGGGCCGGGGGACGCGGCTACCGCTGCCGGATCACCACTTCGTGCACGTGTCCGTCCGGCGGCGTGGCCACCACATTGGCCACCACCTCGGCGACGGTCTGCGGCCGCAGGAACTTCGCCGGATCGTAGTCACCGCCCTGGTACGCGACGAGTTCGCGCTGCATGTCGGTGTCGACGCGACCGGGGTAGATCGAGGTAACCGAGAGCCGCGGTTCGTCGGCGCGCAGCGAGTCGGCGAACGCGCGCAGGGCGAATTTGCTGGCCGAGTAGGAGGCCATGCCGGCGGACACGTTGCGGCCCGAGCCGGAGTTGATGAACACCACGTGGCCGCGGACCGCGCGCAGCGCCGGCAGTAGCGCCAGCGTAAGCGCAACCGCCCCAATGACATTGACGCTGAACGTGGCGCGCCACTCGTCGACGTGCGACTCGGCGACATGGCCCGGGACGGATACCCCGGCGTTGTGGACCAGCACGTCGAGTTCGTCGACGACCTCACAGCTGGACTCGATCGAGTCGGTGTCGGTCAGATCCAACGGAAACGTGGTGGCGCCGAGGCGCTCCGCGACGGCATCCAGACGTCCCGACGGACGGCCGGCCAACAGCAGGGTGTGGCTGGGTGCCAACGCCGTGGCGATCGCCGAACCGATGCCGCCGCTGGCGCCGGTGATCAACGCGGTGGGCATCTCAGACCTGGTTCGGCAACGGCGAGGCCGGGGCGGGACCCGTCGGCTCACTGGAGGCGAGCCGGTCCAGCGGCGCCAGCGCCTTCATCAGCACCTCCAGGTCGGAGTGGGGGAGTTGGCTGAGCATCGCGGCCAGTGAGGCGTGCCGGCTGGCCAGGGACTCGGCGTGCACCGCCCGGCCCTGCGGAGTGATGTCGACCAGCACGGCGCGCAGGTCGGACGGGTCGCGCGAGCGTTTCACCAACCCGACCTTCTCCAACCGGCGGATGGCCACGGTGGTGGTGGGTGTGCGTACCCGTTCGTGTGCGGCCAGGTCCGTCATCCGGATCGGGCCCCGGTCGAGCAGCGTGATCAGGATCGACAGCTGCGCCAGGGTGAGGTCACTGGCCACCGCGCCGGTGGTGGGGTCGCCGCGGCGCAAGATGGCGAACAGCTTGGATAGCGAGCGGTGCAACCCCTCCGCCAGGTCCGCCAGCGCTGGGGCGGTGGGTTCGCTGTCCGACATAAATCGGCAGTCTAACCCGACCATGGGGCGAAGGAAGACCCTGTCTGGAAGGGTGTGCCCGCCCTGTTCACAGCACCTGGGAGAGGAATCGCTGCAGCCGCTCGGTCTCGGCGGTTTCGAAGATCTGCTCCGGGGGGCCGAACTCCACGACTTTGCCGTGGTCCATGAACACCACGGCATCCGAGGCGGAGCGCGCGAAGCCCATCTCGTGCGTGACTACGACCATTGTCATGCCGTCGGCGCCCAGGTCGGCGATCAGCGCCAGGATCCCCTTGACCAATTCGGGGTCCAGTGCCGAGGTGGCCTCGTCGAAGAACATCACCTGCGGGGCCATGGCCAGCGCGCGAGCGATCGCGACCCGCTGCTGTTGGCCACCTGACAGCGCCCCGGGGCGCGCACCCGCTTTGCCTTTGAGCCCCACCCGGTCCAGGTGGTGCATCGCCAGCTCGCGGGCCGCCGCGGCGGGTAGCCCACGCAGCTTGCGCGGCGCCAGGGCGACGTTGTCCAGCACGCTGCGGTGCGGGAACAGATTGAAGTGCTGGAACACCATGCCGATGCGCTGGCGCAGCTCGTTGGGGTCGTCGCGCAACACCGACCGGCCGTCCAGCAGGATGTCGCCGCTGTCCGGCTCGTACAACCGGTTCAAGGTGCGCAGCAACGTCGACTTGCCGGAGCCGGACGGGCCGATCACCGCGGTCGTGGTACCGGCGGGGACTTCCAGGCTGACCCCGCGCAATACGGTGGTGCCACCCAAGTTCTGGTGAATGTCGTTGGCGGCCAACGAAACTTGCCGGATCACGTCATCTCCGTGCCGATGGTCGAGGTGACGACTTCGGCGGGATCCGCCGGATCGAGTTTGGCGCGGCCGCGGCGCAACCGGGCGTCGATGAAGTTCACCAGGTGCGTCAGCGGCACGGTCAGGATCAGGTAGCAGATGCCGGCAGCCACCAGTGGGGACAGGTTGCCGGTCTGCGCGTTGAGATCCCGGCCCACCTGGAACAGCTCGCGCTGGTTGGCGATCAGACCGAGGAAGTAGACCAGCGCGGATGCTTTGAGCAGGGCGATGAACTGGTTGACCAAGGCCGGCAGGACGCGCCGGATCCCCTGCGGCATCACCACCAGACGCATCGCGGCCGGGTAGCTGAAGCCGAGCGCTCGGGCGGCTTCCAATTGGCCGGGGTCGACGCTCTGGATGCCGGACCGCAGTATCTCCCCAACGTAGGCGCCGGTCATCAGACCGAGCGCGGCGATGCCCAGCGGATAGGGATTGCTGTTGGTCACTCCGCTGAGCAGCGGTCCCACCCCCAGCCCGATGATCAGGATGATCACCACCTCGGGCAATCCACGGAAGATGTCGGTGTAGACGCGGGCCGGCCAGCGCAGCCAGCGGCTGTGGGAAATTCCTGCGACGGCCAGGACAATGCCGATCGCCAACCCGATCACGCTGGCACTGCCGGTGAGGATCAGCGTGTTGGGCAGTCCGGTGGTGAGCAGCGTGGGGATGGCCTGGCGATACATCTCCCAGTCCAGGAACGATTCGCGCAGCTGGGTCAACGTCGACTTGGGGGCGGCCGGGTCCGCCGGTTTGCGGTGGTGGTGGGCGGCGATGGCGGCGAAGTCGGGCAGTTTCGGCGCCGGTGCGGCGCGGGAGCCCGGTTTCCAGCCCGGCGGCAGATTGCGCGGCTTCCACTTGCTGTAGAGGTCGGCCCAGGTGCCATCGGCGACCACGGCATCCAGGCCCGAGTTCAACGCGTCCACCAGCGGTTGGTTGTCCTTGGCGACGGCGTATGCGACGAAGTCGTCGGCGCCGAAGGTGTCGGCCACCACGATGGCCGGGTCACCCGGCCGGATCGCGCTCGATGCCTGACCTGCCGGTGCCACCCACGCGTCGAGCTGGTGGGTCTTGATGCTGGCGTACACGGTGGCGAAGTCCGGGTACTTCACCGGCTGCAGGTGCAGGACGTCCACCACGTAGGAGTCTGCGACGGTGCCCTGGACGACGCCGATGCGCTGGCCTGCGGCCAGATCAGTGAAATGCTTGATCGGCGATCCCAACGGAACCACCAGCGAGTGGTAACCGAAGTCGTAACCGTTGGTGAAGGCGACGGTGTGGCGACGTGCGTCGGTGGCCTTGACCGACGATGAGCCGACGTCGAAGCGTCGTGACGCCACCTGGGCCAGCAGGCCGGAGAAATCCGTTCCGACGAAACGCACCTGCAAGCCCAGCTTGGCCGCGACCGCGCGCAGCAACTCGTTGTCGAAGCCGGTGAAGCGGCCGGTGGCGTTGATGCAGGTGCTGGGCGGTGCGTCGGACAGGGTGCCGACCAGCAGCATGCCGGGGGTGCCCAGCCCCAACTCTGCGATGTTCACCGAGCTCAACGGCACCACGGTGGCAGTGGTGTCGGAGTCGTCGTCGCCGGCACCACCGCGCGCGGAGACCAGGTCTGTCGGCAGCACCGTCGCGCTTTCCACGCCCGGCGGTGCGCACTGGTTCTGGTCGGCCAGGGCGGGAGCGGCCCCGGCTAGACCGGCCACCAGCAGGATCGTCGCAACGAATCCGAACAGCTTGGCGCTGCGTCCGGCGGTGGGGGCGAAGCGGGCACTCATCACCGCCACCGTAGCGAGCGGGACATCGGTCAGAGCGGCAACGCGGTTGAGCTCAGCGTGCGCTGTCGCGCCACCGGCACAGCGCTTCGGCATCGCTCAGGTCGTAGTCGGGTCCGTTGACACCCACGGTCAGCAGCGTGACGCCGAGGGCGGTGAGAGCTTCGGCATTGGGGACCACGTCTTTGCCACTGCCGGCGGACGCCGAGCGCTCGATGGTGGCCGGGTCGCGCCCGACGGCGTCGCAATGCTCAGCAAGTACGGCGGCTTTGCCGGGAAATTCTTCGGCGTCGCTGAAGCTGTGCCACACGTCGGCATGCTCGGCGACCAGGCGCAGGGTCTTGCGTTCGCCACCGCCGCCGATCAGCACCGGGATATCGCGGGTCGGCGCCGGGTTGAGTTTGGCCAGCCGCGAGGTGATTCGGGGGAGTGCGCCGGCCAGGTCGTCGAGCCGGCTGCCGGCGGTACCGAACTCGTAGCCGTACTCGTCATAGTCCTTCTGCTTCCAACCGGAGCCGATGCCCAGGATGAGCCGCCCGTCGGAGATGTGATCGACCGTGCGGGCCATGTCGGCCAGCAGTTCCGGGTTGCGGTAGGAGTTGCACGTCACCAGCGCGCCGATCTCGATGCGTGCGGTCTGTTCGGCCCAGGCTGCGAGCATGGTCCAGCATTCGAAGTGCGCGCCGTCCGGGTCGCCGTACAGCGGGAAGAAATGGTCCCAGTTGAACGCGACGTCGACGCCGATGTCCTCGCAGCGGCGCACCGCGTCGCGAATGTCGCGGTACTGCGGTGCGTGCTGGGGCTGCAGCTGCACGCCGATGCGGACGGGGAAGTCGGGGAGCACGGGGGAGGTCATAGAGACCACCGTAGGCCTCAGCGGCCGTCGATCACCGCGCGCAGGAGGTCGATCAGAGTGCGGGGCTGATCGCTCTGCACCGAGTGGCCCGAGTTCTCGACGACGTGAACACCACGGAAATTTGTTGCGCGCCTTTGCAATTCAGCGACATCGTGGTCGTTGACGAAGCCCGAGGTGCCGCCGCGCACCAGGGTCACCGGCGCGGCCAACGCATCGACGTCCTCCCACAGGCTGTCGAAGTCGGGGAATTTGCGGATGGTGTCGTACCGCCACGTCCAGTTGCCGTTGTCCAGCTGCCGGGAGTTGTGGAACACGCCGCGGCGCAAGGCTTTCACCTCGCGGTGGGGAGCGGCGGCGACCGTGAGCTCCAGCATCGCCTGGAAGCTGGGGAATTCCCGCTCCCCGGCCATCAGTTCCACCGTGCCGCGCTGCTCCTTGGTCATCTCCGAGTGCCGCGCCAGCGCCGACGGGGTGACGTCGACGAGCACGAGTTGGTCGACCAACTCCGGTGCCAGCGCACTCAGCCGGATGGCGGTCAGTCCGCCCAGCGACATGCCGACCACGAACTCCGCATCCGGTGCCAGCTCGCGTAACACCGGCGCCAGGGTGTCGGCGTTGTGCTGCGGGGAGTAATCGCCGTCCGCGCGCCAGGCGGAGTGACCGTGACCGGGCAGGTCAACGGCCAGCGCCGGTTCCCCGAGACCGACGATCACGGTGTCCCAGGTGTGCGCGTTCTGCCCGCCGCCGTGCAGGAAGATCACCCGCGGGTCAGAGTCGCCCCAGCGCAACGCGCTGATTTCGCCTACCGTCACGCGCTCGGCGCGGGGCAGCGGTCCGGTGACACCGGCCTGTTCGGCGTTCTCAGCCAGCAGGTCGAACTCAGAAAGCCCGGTCAGATCGTCGTCGGTCACGCCTAGTGACTCTACGAGTCACGCCGGCGTGCCGTTCGGGTCAGGCGGTCAGCCCTCGCTGATGAACTCTTCGAGCTGGGTGCGCGCGACGTCGTCGGGCAGCTGCTCGGGCGGGCTCTTCATCAGGTAGGCCGACGCCGGGATCACCGGTCCGCCGATGCCGCGGTCCTTGGCGATCTTGGCCGCCCGCACCGCGTCGATGATGACGCCCGCGGAGTTCGGGGAGTCCCATACCTCGAGCTTGTACTCCAGGTTCAGCGGCACGTCGCCGAAAGCGCGGCCTTCCAGGCGCACGTAGGCCCACTTGCGGTCGTCGAGCCAGCCGACGTGATCGGACGGGCCGATGTGGACGTCCTTGGAGTTGAATTCACGCTGAACATTGGAGGTCACGGCCTGGGTCTTGGAGATCTTCTTGGACTCCAGGCGCTCCCGCTCGAGCATGTTCAGGAAGTCCATGTTGCCGCCCACGTTGAGCTGCATGGTGCGGTCCAGCTGCACACCGCGGTCCTCGAACAGTTTGGCCATGACCCGGTGGGTGATGGTGGCGCCGACCTGGCTCTTGATGTCGTCACCGACGATCGGCACCCCGGCGTCGGCGAACTTCTTGGCCCACACGGGGTCAGAGGCGATGAACACCGGCAACGCGTTGACGAACGCAACGCCGGCGTCGATGGCGCACTGGGCGTAGAACTTGTCGGCCTCTTCCGAACCGACAGGCAGATAGGAGACCAGCACGTCGACCTCGGCGTCCTTGAGCACCTGGACCACGTCCACCGGCTCGGAGTCGGACAGCTCGATGGTGTCGGCGTAGTACTTGCCGATGCCGTCCAGGGTCGGGCCGCGCTGCACCAGCACGTTGGTCGGCGCGACGTCGGCGATCTTGATGGTGTTGTTCTCCGAGGCGAAGATCGCGTCGGACAGATCGAAGCCGACCTTCTTGGCGTCGACGTCGAACGCCGCCACGAACTTCACGTCGCGGACGTGGTACGGGCCGAAGCGCACGTGCATCAGGCCGGGGACCGTCGACGTGTCGTCGGCGTTGTAGTAGTACTCAACGCCCTGGACCAGCGAGGACGCGCAGTTGCCGACTCCGACAATGGCGACTCGTACCTCGGACGCCTGTGACGCGTTCTGCTCACTCATGGGGCGTTCTCCTAACCTCGTAACTCTCTGGTGTCTTGGCAATTCGTGTCGTGCAAGGGGTTCTGACGTGCTGCGAGCGGGTCACGTCTGTTCGACGTGGTTGGGGGCTGCTCGTTCGGCGGCGATGAGCTCGTTGAGCCATTTGACTTCCCGCTCGCTGGACTCGAGCCCGAGTTGGTGCAGTTGACGGGTGTAGCGATCGAACGAGCTACTGGCCCGCGCCACCGCGTCGCGCAGACCTTCCCGACGCTCTTCGACCTGGCGCCGCCGACCCTCCAGGATGCGCATCCGCGCCTCCGCCGGGGTGCGGTTGAAGAACGCCAGGTGCACACCGAATCCGTCGTCGGTGTAGTTGTGCGGCCCGGTGTCGGCGACCAACTCGCCGAAACGACGCCGGCCCTCCTCAGTGAGCTGGTACACGCGGCGGGCCCGACGCACCGGTGTTCCGGCAGGCGCGGCGTTCTCCGCGATCAGACCCTCGGTCTGCATGCGGCGCAGAGCGGGATACAGCGACCCATAGGAGAAGGCGCGGAAGGCGCCGAGCAGGCCGGTCAGCCGCTTGCGCAACTCGTAGCCGTGCATCGGTGACTCGATCAGCAGGCCCAGGATGGCCAATTCCAGCATCGAGTCACCTCCTTTTGACGGACTGATTACGACGGTACGACGCCTCGCGTCATCGTATCGTCCCGATATATTAGCGACAACACCACCGGGTGTTTATGCGCTGTTAGTCACACCGCCGGTTCGGTCAGCTCACGTAACGGACCTGCTTGGGGGTACCGTCGGGCGCCAACTCGATACTGCCGCTGCCGTAGTCACTGGAAATGTAGATGGACAACGACAGCGCGCCCGGCGTGGTCGGGTCCTTGGCCGGGTCGACGATCAGGTAGCTGGACTTGACGTCCTGCTGTTTGATGCCGACGGTCTCCGGCGCACCACGCAGCACTCCCACCACCGTCTTGACGTCGAACTTGCTCAGATCGACGAGCGTGGTCTGGGTGCTGGCGTTCTTGGCCGAGCTGCTCGGATCACCCCAACCGCCGCGGTAGGTGTAACTGAGGACCCGCCGCTCGTCGGTGGGATCACTCCGGTCCATCGAGGCGTACTCCGGGTAGACCAGCAGGCGGTAGCCCATGGTGTCGCCGAACCGCTTGCGGGTCTGTTCCAGCAGACCGGTCAGGCCGCCGAGGGATTGCAGTCGTTTGGGCGGCGTCAGCACCACGGGCGCGATGCCGTCGGATTTGGCGCCCGGATCCGAGGTGAAGTCCAGTGGCGAGGTGGTGTTGCCGTAGAGCCCCCAACCGATGGCGATGCCCAGCAGCACCGTCACGACGAGGGCCGCCACGGTCAGGCCCAGGCCGTTGGGCCGGCGCACCCTGGTCCCGGGCCCCGGCGTCTTCTCGGCGGCGCCTTGCGACTGTAGGTCTGCGACCAGGCGCTGCAGTTCGCCCAGTGTCACCGCATTGGTGGCCGAGCGGATGCGCTCACGGTGTTCCTCCGAAGAGATCTCACCGTCGTTGAAAGCATTGTCCAGAATCCGGCACGTGTCCTGCCGGTCGCTGTCTTTCGCCCGCGTCGACCCCGACCCTGCCCATTTCGCCACGAGGAGATCGTAGAAGTTCGGGCAGCGACGTAATCATCCGTACCGGCCCGGCCGCCACGAGAGTGTTAGTTGCATATCGGCGCCGGGGATGGCGACGTACTCTGGTCAGCGTGCGACTGCAGCGACAGGTGGTGGATTACGCGCTTCGACGGCGCTCACTGCTGGCCGAGGTGTACTCGGGACGCACCGGTGTGTCCGAAGTCTGCGACGCCAACCCATATTTGCTGCGTGCGGCGAAGTTTCACGGGAAACAAAGCCAGGTGATGTGTCCAATCTGCCGCAAGGAGCAGCTCACGCTGGTGTCCTGGGTGTTTGGCGAGCATTTAGGCGCGGTGTCCGGCTCTGCGCGTACCGCCGAGGAGCTGGTGCTGTTGGCTACCAGGTTCTCCGAGTTTGCTGTGCACGTGGTCGAGGTGTGCCGGACGTGTAGCTGGAATCACCTGGTCAAGTCGTACGTGCTCGGTGCGCCGCGTCCGGCGCAGCCGCCCAACGGGTCGAAGACCCGGACGGCGCGCAACGGCGCCCGGACGGCCAGTGAATAACGAAGGGCGCCATCACCAGTCGTCGAGCGACACCCCGGACGAGGCGACAGCTGCCGGCGGGCGGCACTCGCGCGGTGCGGTGCCCCCCGACGACCGGATGACGACGATCATCCCGGCGGTGCCCGACAGCCGCCCGTCTCGGCATGTTGACCCCGTCGACGAAGTCAAGGCCGCACTCGACAACCCGCCGCCCGAAGGCGATCACCTCGACCAGGTCAAAGCTGCGTTGGACGCCCCGGTGCGCCGACCTGCGCGAGACCGGCCGGCCGGGGGCCCGCGCCCCCCGGACGGACCGCCGCCGTCGGGGCCGACGATGGGCGGACGCCCACGCCGACCGCGGCCCAACTGGACCGAGCAGATCAACTGGCGCTGGGTCAAACGCGCGGCGTACCTGAGTGCGGCGGCCCTGATCCTGCTGCCGATCGTCACCTTCACGATGGCGTATTTCATTGTCGATGTGCCGCGACCCGGCGACATCCGCACCAACCAGGTGTCCACCATCCTGGCCAGCGACGGCACCGAGATCGCGAAAATCGTTCCGCCCGAAGGCAACCGGGTGGACGTCAACCTGAACCAGGTGCCGGTGCATGTGCGCCAGGCGGTGATCGCCGCCGAAGACCGGGGCTTCTACTCCAATCCGGGTTTCTCCTTCAGCGGCTTCGCTCGGGCGGCCAAGAACAACCTGTTCGGCGGCGACCTGCAGGGCGGATCGACGATCACCCAGCAGTACGTCAAGAACGCGCTGGTCGGTTCGGCCCAACACGGGCTGAGCGGCATGATGCGCAAGGCCAAGGAACTGGTCATCGCGACGAAGATGTCGGGGGAGTGGTCCAAAGACGATGTGCTGCAGGCGTATCTGAACATCATCTACTTCGGGCGCGGGGCCTACGGAATCTCGGCGGCCGCCAAGGCCTATTTCGGTAAACCCGTCGAACAGCTCACCGTGTCCGAGGGCGCACTGCTGGCCGCGCTGATCCGGCGACCGTCCACCCTGGACCCCGCCGTCGACCCCGACGGTGCCCTGGCGCGCTGGAACTGGGTGCTCGACGGCATGGTGGAGACCAAAGCCTTAGCCAGCGGCGACCGTGCGACGCAGGTGTTCCCCGCTACCGTGCCGCCGGAGCAGGCGCGTGCGGCCAACCAGCCCTCCGGACCCAACGGACTCATCGAGCGGCAGGTCACCCGGGAACTGATGGAGCTGTTCAATATCGACGAGCAGACGCTCAACACTCAGGGCTTGCAGGTCACCACCACGATCGACCCCCAAGCCCAGCAGGCCGCGGAGAAGGCGGTCGCCAAGTATCTCGATGGCCAGGACCCGGAGATGCGGACCGCGGTGGTGTCGATCGACCCGCACAGCGGCGCGGTGAAGGCGTACTACGGTGGCTCCAACGCGCAGGGTTTCGACTTCGCCCAGGCCGGGTTGCAGACCGGGTCGTCGTTCAAGGTGTTCGCCCTGGTCGCTGCGTTGGAACAGGGCATCGGGCTCGGGTACCAGGTGGACAGCTCCCCGTTGACCGTCGACGGCATCAAGATCACCAATGTCGAAGGCGAGAGCTGCGGCACCTGCAACCTGGCCGAGGCGTTGAAGATGTCGCTGAACACCTCGTACTACCGGCTGATGCTCAAGCTCAAGGGCGGGCCGCAGGCGGTGGCCGATGCGGCGCACCAGGCGGGCGTCGCCGAAAGCTTTCCCGGGGTCGCACACACGCTGTCCGAAGACGGCCAGGGTGGCCCGCCCAACAACGGAATCGTGTTGGGCCAGTACCAGACCCGGGTCATCGACATGGCCTCGGCCTACGCCACACTGGCCAACTCGGGCATCTATTACCGGCCGCATTTCGTGCAGAAGGTGGTCAACGCCGAGGGCCAGGTCCTCTTCGATGCCGGCTCCACCGACAACAGCGGCAACCAGCGCATCCCGAAGGCGGTGGCCGACAACGTCACCGCGGCCATGCAACCGATCGCCGGATACTCCCGCGGCCACAGCCTGTCCGGTGGGCGGCCGTCGGCGGCCAAGACCGGTACCACTCAGTTGGGCGACACCACGTCGAACAAGGACGCCTGGATGGTCGGGTACACACCGTCGCTGTCCACCGCGGTCTGGGTGGGCACCGTCAAGGGTGACCAGCCGTTGGTCACCGCCTCCGGCGGCGCGGTCTACGGATCGGGCCTGCCGTCGGACATCTGGAAGTCGACCATGGACGGTGCCCTCAAGGGCACCCAGAACGAGACCTTCCCCAAGCCCACCGAGATCGGCGGCTACGCCGGCGTCCCCGCACCACCGCCGCCCCCACCACGTCCAGCGCCACCCTCCGAGACGGTGATTCAGCCCACGATCGAGGTGGCGCCGGGAATCACCGTGCCGGTGGGTCCGCCGCAGACGGTGACCGTCGCGCCGCCCGGGCCTGTCGCACCGCCGCCCTCCGACGTGCCGCAACCGCCGCCGTGACCGGGGCCGGCACCGAGCGGGTGAAAATTTCGCCGCAGCCGCTGGCTGCCGACCGCCGAAGTGCTGACAGCCGCGATTGCCCCAGTCGCAACGACGTTCTGGGTGCCGCGCTGGCGAACCTGGCCGGCGGGCCGGTTGGGCGGCACGCGTTGATCGGTCGCACCCGGTTCATGACGCCGCTGCGGGTGATGATCGCGATCGCATTGGTGTTCCTGGCGCTGGGTTGGTCGACGAAAGCGGCCTGCCTGCAGAGCACCGGTACCGGTAGCGGTGATCAGCGGGTGGCCAATTGGGGCAACCAACGCGCCTACTACGAGTTGTGCTACTCCGACACGGTGCCGCTTTACGGCGCAGAGTTGTTGAGCCAGGGCAAGTTTCCGTACAAGTCCAGCTGGATCGAGACCGACGCCGCGGGGGCGCCGCAGATCCGGTACGACGGCAAGATCGCCGTCCGCTACATGGAATATCCGGTGCTGACCGGTCTGTACCAATACGTGTCGATGGCGCTGGCGAAAACCTATACCGCGCTGGGCAAACTGGGTGTGGTTCCGGTGGTCGCCGAGGTGGTGATGTTCTTCAACTTCGCGGCGATCGGGCTGGCGCTGGCCTGGTTGGTCACCGTCTGGGCCAGTGCGCGTCTCGCGGGGCGCCGGGTCTGGGACGCCGCGTTGGTGGGCGCCTCCCCCTTGCTGATCTTCCAGATCTTCACCAATTTCGACGCACTGGCAACGGCTTTGGCGATGGGTGGGTTGTTGGCGTGGGCGCGGCGAAGACCGTGGCTGGCCGGTCTGCTGATCGGCCTCGGTGCCGCGGCCAAGCTGTATCCGCTGCTGCTGTTGGGTCCGCTGCTGGTGCTGGGGATCCGGTCCGGCCGGCTCGGCGGCGTGTGGCGCGCCGCGGTGGGCGCGGCGGCGACCTGGTTGGTGGTGAACCTGCCGGTGATGGTGCTCTACCCCCGAGGGTGGTCAGAATTCTTCCGGCTCAACACCCGTCGCGGCGACGACATGGATTCGCTGTTCAACGTGGTGAAGTCATTCACCGGCTGGCGTGGCTTCGACTCCACCCTGGGCTTCTGGGAGCCGCCGACGATACTCAACGCCGTCGTCGCCGTACTCTTCGCGTTGTCCTGCGCGGCAATCACTTACATGGCTCTGACCGCCCCGCAGCGTCCGCGGGTGGCTCAGCTCGCATTTCTGGTGGTGGCGGCGTTCCTGCTGACCAATAAGGTGTGGAGTCCGCAGTTCTCGCTGTGGTTGGTGCCGTTGGCGGTGCTGGCCCTCCCGCACCGACGGGTGCTGGTGGCGTGGATGACGATCGATGCGCTGGTCTGGGTGCCGCGGATGTACTACCTGTACGGCAACCCGGGTCGTTCGTTGCCCGAGCAGTGGTTCACCACGACGGTGCTGGTGCGTGATATCGCAGTAATGGTGTTGTGTGCATTGGTGATTCGCCAGATTTACCGACCCGACGAGGACCTGGTGCGCTGGCAGGGCCGGGTCGACGACCCGGTCGGGGGGATTTACGACCTGGCGCCCGATGCGCCGCCCGGCTGGTTGCCGCAATGGTTGCGTCCGCGTGCCGGCCGCCGGCCGCCGGCCGCGACCTCGCCCGCTGATGCTGTCCCCGGCCTGGCGCTCGGAAAAACCTGATGCAGGTTGCGATTCCGGTCTTCCCGCGGTTCACGGCGCTGGACGCGGTCGGACCTTATGAAGTGCTGCAACGCATTCCGTCGATCGAGGTGGTGTTCCTCGGGCATCGGCGCGGGGTGGTCCGCACCGAGAACGGCATGCTCGGCGTCAGCTGCGACGCCACCTTCGACGAAGTGACCGCGCCCGACGTGGTGGTGGTACCCGGGGGCATCGGAACGCGCGTGCTCGTCGACGATGAAACCATCCGTGGTTGGTTGCAATCGGTGCACCCGGGTGCCCGGTTCACCACCTCGGTGTGCACCGGCGCGCTGCTGCTGGCCGGCGCGGGTCTGCTGGACGGACTGACCGCAACGACGCACTGGGCCGCGGCCAAGGAGCTGGACGCGCTGGGTGCGCGGTATGTCCCGGAGCGGGTGGTCGAACATCTGCCGCAGCGCATCATCACCGCCGCCGGGGTGTCCAGCGGCATCGACATGGCCCTGCGTCTGGTCGAGCTGCTCGTCGACCGGGAAGCCGCGCAGGCCGCGCAGTTGATCATCGAATACGACCCGCAGCCGCCGTTCGACTCGGGCGCGCCGGCCAAAGCCGACGAGGGCACCCGGGCCAGGGTGGTCGAGTTCCTGCGGTCCCGGAAGTGAATTTCGAGCTCAGCCCGTCATCCGGTAGCCTAGGGCGGTTGCCGACGCAGGCGACCCTCCTGCCACGGACACGCCGTGGCCGCACCAGACCAGAGGAGGTGATGAGGTCCCTATGCGTCCATACGAAATCATGGTCATCCTCGACCCCACGCTTGACGAGCGCACCGTTGCCCCGTCGCTGGAGACGTTCCTGAACGTCGTCCGCAAAGACGGCGGCACGGTGGAGAAGGTCGACATCTGGGGCCGTCGGCGGTTGGCGTACGAGATCGCCAAGCACGCCGAAGGCATCTATGTCGTGATCGACCTGAAGGCCGCCCCCGCGACGGTCTCCGAGCTCGACCGCCAGCTGAGCCTGAACGAGTCGGTGTTGCGCACCAAGGTGATGCGCACCGACAAGCACTGACTGTCGGCGTCGCTGCGTACAGTCACTCATGACCCACACAGGCGGAAATAGGCCGAACAAGGAGGGCACTCATGGCTGGTGACACGACCATAACCGTCGTCGGAAACCTCACCGCGGACCCCGAACTTCGGTTCACGCCGTCCGGTGCTGCGGTGGCCAACTTCACCGTGGCCTCCACGCCGCGGATCTATGACCGGCAGAGCGGGGAGTGGAAGGACGGCGAGGCGCTGTTCCTACGCTGCAACATCTGGCGGGAAGCTGCCGAGAACGTCGCCGAAAGTCTGACCCGGGGGTCGCGCGTGATCGTCACCGGACGGCTCAAGCAGCGGTCCTTCGAAACCCGCGAAGGGGAGAAGCGCACCGTGTTCGAGGTCGAGGTCGACGAGATCGGGCCTTCGCTCAAGTACGCCACCGCCAAGGTCAACAAAGCCAGCCGCAGCGGCGGTGGAGGCTATAGCGGTGGCGGCGGCGGCGGGGGATCGCGGCAGTCGGCGCCCGCCCAGTCCGGCGGCTCCGGTGACGACCCGTGGGGCAGCGCCCCGGCGTCGGGATCGTTCGCCGGCGGTGACGACGAACCCCCCTTCTGACTTAGAGAACTTCAGAGAACGAGAACGGAAGAAACACACTCATGGCCAAGTCCACCAAACGGCGTCCGGCTCCGGAAAAGCCGATCAAAGCGCGCAAATGCGTCTTCTGCGCCAAGAAGGACCAAGCGATCAACTACAAAGACACCAACCTGCTGCGGACCTACATCAGTGAGCGCGGCAAGATCCGGGCGCGCCGGGTCACCGGTAACTGCGTGCAGCACCAGCGCGACATCGCGATCGCGGTGAAGAACGCCCGCGAGGTCGCGCTGCTGCCCTTCACCTCCGCAACGCGCTGAGCGCCGCGCGTCTAACGAAAGTACTCACGATGAAGCTGATTCTCACGGCTGACGTCGACCACCTCGGTTCCGTCGGCGACACAGTCGAGGTCAAGGACGGTTACGGCCGCAACTTCCTGCTGCCCCGCGGTCTGGCGATCGTCGCCTCGCGCGGCGCGCAGCGGCAGGCCGACGACATCCGCCGGTCTCGGGAGACCAAAGCGGTCCGCGACCGCGAGCACGCCAACGAGATCAAGACCGCCATCGAGGCGCTGGGTTCGGTCTCGCTGCCGGTGAAGACCGCCGCCGACGGAGGCAAGCTGTTCGGTTCGGTGACCTCCGGCGATGTGGTGGCCGCCATCAAGAAGGCGGGTGGCCCGAACCTCGACAAGCGGATCGTCCGGCTGCCCAAGGCGCACATCAAGGCCGTCGGCACGCACCCGGTGGTGGTGCACCTACACCCGGAGATCGATGTCGAGGTGTCGCTCGACGTCGTCGCCGAGAGCTAACTTCTGACCTTCCCCGGCACGGTCGTCATCGGCCGTGCCGGGTTTCGCATGCCCGACATCTCGCGGCGCAGACTTCGCGCCGTGTCCCGCTGGCGAACAAAACCGAAGTGCTCTGCGGACAGCCCCCGTAACCGGGCATTTACTTCGCGAAAATCTGGCCGAAAACCAACACGCCCGGCGCGATAACCTGGCCCGACACGCCGACGAGATTGTTGTCCACACCATGCCGCAGGCGGTGTATGCCGGTTAGCAGCGGTGATGTCGTCCTCAGCCATCTCGATACACAGGTTGTCCACAGTCCGCTCAACACGGGTGTCGACGGCTATGCACACGCGATGCACAGCTTCATGAACAAGTGCGCTTGGACCGGGACCCAGCAACGTTTACGTTCGTCGAGGCCAGTCGAGCAGGGGGTGGTGTCGGTGCTTTGACTTACGCTCTGAACGTCAGAGATCGAATGTATGTTCGGTGCCGTAGTCAAAGGGAGGTGACGGCCTGTGGCGGTCGTCGATGACCTGTCGCATCCGGGGATGGATGCTTCGCCACCCAGCGAAGATTACGGCCGGCAGCCGCCGCAAGATCTCGCGGCCGAGCAGTCGGTGCTGGGCGGGATGCTGCTGAGCAAGGACGCCATCGCCGATGTCCTGGAGCGGTTGCGGCCCGGCGACTTCTACCGTCCGGCCCACCAAAACGTCTACGACGCCATCCTGGATCTGTACGGGCGCGGCGAACCTGCCGACGCGGTGACCGTGGCCGCTGAACTCGACCGCCGCGGGTTGTTGCGCCGCATCGGCGGGGCGCCGTATCTGCACACCTTGATCTCGACCGTGCCGACGGCCGCCAACGCGGGCTACTACGCAGGGATCGTCGCCGAGAAGGCCCTGCTGCGCCGCCTGGTCGAGGCCGGCACCCGGGTGGTGCAGTACGGCTACGCCGGTGCCGACGGCGCTGATGTGGCCGAGATCGTGGACCGGGCCCAGGCCGAGATCTACGATGTCGCGGACCGGCGGACCTCGGAAGATTTTGTCCCGCTGGAAAAGTTGTTGCAGCCGACGATGGACGAGATCGATGCCATCGCCTCCAACGGCGGTATCTCGCGCGGTGTGCCGACCGGGTTCACCGAACTCGACGAGGTCACCAATGGACTGCATCCGGGGCAGATGATCATTGTGGCGGCGCGGCCGGGGGTGGGGAAGGCACTGGCACTCGATACGCCGCTGCCCGCACCTGACGGCTGGACCACCATGGGTGACGTCTCGGTCGGTGACTGGCTGCTGGATGCGGACGGCCTTCCAACCCAGGTGACGGCAGCGACTCAGATTTTGTTGGGACGGCCGTGCTTTGAGATCGAGTTTTCTGACGGCACAACGATCGTCGCCGATGCGCAGCACCTGTGGCCCACCCGCGATGGCGTCCGGGCATCGGCCCAGTTGCGCAGCGGCCTGGACACCATCGCGCCGGCGGGATCGGGACCGCTCGGGCGGCACGTGGCGGTCATGACTCCGGTGTTGCAGATCGTGTCCGTCCGGCGGGTGCCCAGCGTTGCGGTGCGCTGCGTCGAGGTGGACAACGAGGAGCACCTGTACCTGGCCGGCGAGGGGATGGTGCCGACACACAACTCCACCCTCGGGTTGGACTTCATGCGGTCGTGCTCGATCAAGAACCGGATGGCCAGCGTCATCTTCTCGCTGGAAATGAGCAAGTCCGAGATTGTGATGCGTTTGCTGTCAGCGGAGGCAAAGATCAAACTCGCCGACATGCGTTCGGGCCGGATGACCGACGACGACTGGACTCGGCTGGCACGGCGGATGAGTGAGATCAGCGAGGCACCGCTGTACATCGACGACTCGCCGAACCTGACCATGATGGAGATCCGTGCCAAGGCGCGCCGGTTACGGCAGAAAGCCAACCTGAAACTCGTCGTGGTCGACTATCTACAGCTGATGTCCTCCGGCAAGAAGGTCGAGTCCCGTCAGATCGAAGTGTCCGAGTTCTCCAGGCATCTCAAGCTGTTGGCGAAGGAACTCGAGGTTCCGGTGGTCGCGATCAGTCAGCTCAACCGCGGTCCCGAGCAGCGCACCGACAAGAAACCCATGCTGTCGGACCTCCGTGAGTCGGGGTGCGTCACCGCTGCGACGCGAGTGCTGCGCGCCGACACCGGTGCCGAAGTCACGTTCGGCGAGTTGATGCACACCGGGGAACGGCCGCTGGTCTGGTCACTGGACGAGCGTTTCCGCATGGTCGCGCGGCCGATGACCAACGTGTTCCCGAGCGGGCACAAGGAAGTGTTCCGGCTGCGGCTGGCCTCCGGGCGCGAAATCGAGGCCACCGCCAACCACCCCTTCCTGAAGCTTGAAGGCTGGACAGCGTTGGAAGAGCTCAAGATTGGTGATCGCATCGCGGCGCCGCGGCGGGTGCCGGAACCCGTCGACACCCAGCGGATGGACGATGCCGAGGTAATGCTGCTCGCGCACATGATCGGCGACGGATCGTGCGTGAAGCGGCAACCGATCCGCTATGCATCCATCGACGAGGCGAATCTTGTCGCAGTGACGGTGGCTGCCGCGCACTTCGGCGTGCGGGCCGTCCGCGACGAATATCCGCCGGCACGAGTGACTACCCTGCGGTTGCCGGCACCGCAGCGATTGGCGCGCGGGCGGCGCAACCCGATCGCGGCGTGGCTGGACGGACTCGGGTTGTTCGGAAAGCGCAGCTACGAAAAGTTCGTTCCCGAAGCGGTTTTCCGCGCTCCCAACGATCAGGTGGCGTTGTTCCTGCGGCATCTGTGGGCGACGGACGGTTCGGTGCGCTGGGATGCGACGGCGGGTATTGGGCGCATTTATTACGCGTCGACGAGCCGGCGTCTCATCGACGATGTAGCGCAATTGCTGCTGCGGGTAGGGGTTTACGCGCGGATCAAGCGCGCGAAAAAGCTGGGCTACCGCGACTCGTGGCACCTGTACATCTATGGCGCGCAGAACCAGGTGCGTTTCCTGAATCATGTCGGTGTGCACGGCGTAAAGGCAGCGGCGGCGCGAGAGGTGTTGTCGCACCTCGACGGGAGAGTCCGTAATCCCAACCTAGACACAGTGCCGGCGGGAGTATGGACGCAGGTCCGGAATGCGTTGTCCGACAAGCGCATGACGCACCGTCAGTTCGCGACCGCGATGGGCACGCACTTCTGCGGATCGACCATGTGGCGGCACTCGCCGAGCCGGGCCCGGTTGCACCGCGCGGCGGCACTACTCGAGGATCGCAATATTCATGCATTGGCGACCAGCGACGTCTACTGGGATGCGGTCGTGGAAATTACGAGCCTAGGCGGACAAGATGTTTACGACGGAACAGTAAGCGGCACACATAATTTCGTTGTGAACGGTATTGCAGCACACAACAGTTTGGAACAAGATGCGGACATGGTCATATTGCTCAACCGTCCAGATGCTTTCGAACGGGATGACCCGCGCGGGGGAGAAGCGGATTTCATTCTCGCCAAACACCGTAACGGCCCAACCAGGACGGTGACCGTGGCGCACCAGCTGCACTTGTCGCGCTTCGCCAACATGGCGCGGTAAGGGCCGAGCCGAGGTCAGTTGCAGATGGTGCCCGCGGGTTGCGTTCTTAGCCGAGAGAATGAGACGCGACGACTGGCGACGGGGGGCGGTGACCGTGGCAGCAGTGATTCAAAGACCCTGCCCGAGGGTGCTCGAATCCTCAGAGCTGACAACGGTTCCGAGGTACTGCGGTGCTCTGTAGCCCGGTGACCCCACCAGCACGCCAGAGTACTGAGCCGGCAATCTGATCGAGTTGTTTGGCGCCATCAGTCGTGATGGGCGGCATGCGCAGACCGCGTTCCGGGGTCATGGTCATCTGACGTCCTCGATGCGGCACGTCCACTGGGAGCGGATATACGTCACCCGGGGTAGTGCAATGTGCACCCGTGCCACCGAAATCTGCGACGGGATGCTGTAGTCCCGTGGGTCGAGCTTCGTCCATTGTGGAGTCCCCGGATCACACCGACCACAGCAAGGAATGTCGCCGCCATGTCTGCAACTGCCACCGCGAAATTACGCACGATCGCCAGTACCGCTCTGATCGACGAGATTCTGTCGATCGTCCGCGAGGATGGCGGCGTCATCATTCAACGACTTCTCACACCGGATCAAGTCGCACGATTCAATACCGAGATCGACCCGGCTCTGCACGAGCTGAATCCCGGTTCCAAGCACGACAACGAAATCATCGCTGAGTTCCACGGCCGGAACACCAAGCGCCTCACCAACCTGGTCAGCCGAAGCGAGACGTTCCGCCGCGAAGTGATCGATCACGACCTTGTTCATGCGCTTGCCGATGCGGTGTTTCTCGAAGAATCGGGAACCTACTGGATGACGACGGCTCAGGTGATCGAGATTGGTCCGGGCAATGCCGCCCAGATGCTCCATCGCGACCTGGAGAACTGGTTTCCGTTCGTCGGTTTGGGGCCCGCAGGCCCCGAGGTGACCGTCAACTTCCTGATCGCCCTGACCGACTTCACCGAGGAGAACGGCGCCACCCGAGTGATCCCGGGTAGCCACAAGTGGGATGACTTCGAGGACCGCGGCACGCGTGAGCAGACCGTTCCAGCCGAGATGAGCGCTGGCGACGCGCTGTTCTTCAGCGGCAAGACCGCCCACGGCGGCGGCGCGAACCGAACTTCCGACGAGTACCGCCGTGCGGTCAGCTTCGCACTCAACCCGGGCTTCCTGGTAGGCGAGGAGGCTTACCCGTTTCTAGTCGACCGCGAACTTGCACGATCACTCCCGCCCCGCGTTCAGAGCCTCATCGGATTCCGCTCGCAATACCCGACCGGCTCTCCGGGACTTTGGCAGGTCGACTACAGCGAGCTCGCGGACTACCTCGACCTCTGACCGATAGTGCGGCCAGACGGGCGGGGACTCCGTATTGCGGTCGGAATCCAACCTCGTTTAGGAGATGTCATGACGATCGAATTCGACGCCGCCGTGTTCCGGACCGCGAACGCGCCACTCAACATCGAAAAAGTTTCGGCCCCTCGACTCCGCCGCCCGGCGACGTACTCGTGCGGATGCAGGCGAGTGGGTTGTGCCACAGCGACCTGCATGTGATCGCCGGTGAATGGGACGCGCCCAACCCCACGATCCTCAGCCACGAGGGCGCCGGGATCGTCGAGAGCGTCGGGGAGGGCAGTCACGACGCTGGCGCCCGGCGATCATGTTGTCCTCTCCTGGACGCCCTCGTGTCGCCGGTGCCGCTACTGCGTCAGCGACCGGCCCGTCTTGTGCGACATGGTGAGCCAGGCATTGTGGCGGCGTCGGGCTGAATGCGATTATGGGTGCTCGTCTCGTCGGCGCGCAGAAGATCATCGCTGCCGATATCTCCAACGAAAAGCTCAACCACGTAAGCATTTTCGGAGTCACTGAGGTCATCAACAGCGCCCGCCACGATCTGGCGGCGAAGGTCGCGCACTTCACTGACGGTCGGGGCGTGGAAGTCGCGATTGAGGCCATCGGGCTGCCGCAGACCATCGAGGCCGCCTACGCCGTGTTGGCCCGCGGCGGCACTGCCGTGGTCGTCGGCCAAGTGGCGGACGCGTGACGGTCACGATCGATCCGTTTGTCATGTCCGGCCAGGAGCTTTCGCTCATCGGCTCGAACTATGGTTCAGCAAGGCCGACGCCGATTTCCCCATGCTCGTCGAGCACTACATGCACAGACGCATCGATCTCGACTCACTCATCACTCGGGTCATCGACCTGGAAGACATCAGCGAGGGGTTCGACGAGATGAAGCGTGGCGTCGGAATTCGTTCAGTGATCAAATACTGATGAACATCTCGTCCGCCCGCCGGAAGCCTGCAGAAGAACAAGCAAGGGAGTCGCGCGGTGGCGTTGAATAGTTCGCGTCTTGCCTTCGAGCGTGCTCGTCGCAGTCTCGGCGGGGGAGTAGGGTCCGGTCTTCGCGCCGCCATGCGCCCCACCCGCTTTTCGTGCGGGTGCGCGGCGCGTACGTCTGGGACTTGGACGGTGACCGCTACGTCGACTACCTGATGACGTGTGGCCTAATACTTCTCGGGCACAGTGATCCGCGCATCGTGGATGCCGTCCGACAGGTTGTCGGTGCGATGCAGGTGGTCTGCCGGCTATTGCGATCGGCACGGAGTTGTGCTCATCGTCGACGAAGTGATCGCCGGATTCCGGCTGGCGGGTGGCGGCACCGCCGATAATACGTTGTGCTGCCGGATCTTTCGGTGTTCGGCCAGGCGATGGCAGGTGGATCCACCCAGAGCGGCGTCGTCGGCCGCACCGAGCGCACCCCTCCGCTGATGTCGAGGCGACCGCCGAGACTCTCAATCACATACTCCGACAACCCCACTGAAGAAATGAGATCGTTGGTCAGAGCCGGTAAAGATGCTGTACTCCACGCTGCCGATCTTCATGACAGTGCAGTCACTTTCTGATCCGGCTTCGCATCGGCGGAAATGTTGTGGGTGTGCATTGCGCGGTAGGCGAGGTAGTAGACCAAGCCCTGAGCGCCCCACGTCGTCAGCGCGGCGGTGTAGAAGATCGTGCGAAGTTCGTCGTCGAAGGGGAGCGGAAAGAAGTCGTAGGTGACCGCGATCGCGGTCCCCGCAGCCGTGACCAACGCCGCCCAGCCGGCAAGATGCTTGACGCCGATGCCCCACAGCCGCGTCACGAAGTACGCGAGGAACAGCGTGGTGAGCAGGTTCATCACGACGAAGAAGCTGGCGGGGCCGACGTGCAGCGTCGAGTGGTCCAGCCCGCCCAGGACGAGTCCGCCCACAACGGCGAGCCCGAACGCGCCGACCTCGACCGCCAGGGTCGGCTTGTACCGGTGGGTCACCACCATCAGGCCTAACACCGGGACGAGTGTGAAGCCGAATGACCGGGAGAACGCGTCGAGGAAGAAGGCGACGGAAAACGGGACGTTGCCGGCTTCGGGGCCGAGCAGCGAGCCAACGAGGAAGTTTGTCGCCGATACACCGACGACCATGCATTCGAGGCCGAGCAGCCAGTTGCCGTAGTTGCGGAGGAACTTCCAGCCGCACGAGAAGCCGACGACGATCAGCCACACATCGGAAAGGAGGAACGCGATGTCCTTCATTTGCCAGGGTTCCTTTCAAGATTCAGGTGCCTTTACTGTCGCCAGCTGGTCACTGCGGTCACAACGACAATGCGCACCTGTTCAGGGGCGCACCAAGGGCACCGTGCACCCGTCAGACACCCCGGTACCGCTCCCGGTGCACCATGCACTCGCTCGGACGAAAGGAGGTGCGCAACGTCGTAGTGAGCAACGCCATACCTCAGCCACTGTGGACGTCACGAAGTCACCAGAACGACGAGGAGTTGGCAGCCATGACAACTGAGGTATTGGGCGAGGTCGAGGAGTTCGACGTCGTCATCATCGGAGCGGGAATCTCGGGAATCGGCGCGGCAACGTATTTCACCCGCGAGCTTCCGGACAAGTCCCTCGTCGTGTTGGAGGGCCGCGGCAACATCGGCGGCACATGGGATCTCTTCCGCTACCCGGGCATCCGCTCCGACTCCGACCTGCACACCTTCGGGTACGAGTTCAAGCCGTGGCGCCACGAGTCGGCGATCGCCGACGCACACCTGATCCGGGAGTACCTCCAGGAAACGGTCGACGAGAACAACCTGGCGGGCCTCATCAAGTTCCGGCACCGCGTCGTGCAGTCCGAATGGTCCTCGACGGACTCGAAGTGGACGCTCACCGTCGAAGCGACAGACCCCGTCACCGGCTGGACTGCCACGAAGACGATCCGCACTGGGTGGGTTTTCGCGGCCACCGGTTACTACCGCTACGACCAGGGGTTCGCTCCGGAGTTTGCCGGCCGCGACGACTTCGAAGGGCTGGTGGTGCACCCCCAGCACTGGCCGGACAACCTCGACTACCGCTGCAAGAAAGTCGTCATCATCGGCAGCGGCGCGACCGCGGTCACGATGGTGCCGGCGATGTTGACCGGCGCTGGTGCGGCCCAACACGTGACGATGCTGCAGCGCACTCCGACCTACATCATGCCGATTCCCCGGGTCGACAGCGTCGCGGTCGCGCTCACGAAACTCCTAGGCGCTAAACGTGGATACGCCGTGACTCGGTTCAAGAACATCTGGATCGAACGCGGGATCGTCAAGGGGCTTCGGATGTTCCCGCACGCTGGGCGAAAGCTGATTCGCCGCGCGAACATCAAGCGGCTCCCCGAGGGTTTCGACGTCGACAAGCACTTCAACCCGCCCTACAACCCATGGGACCAGCGACTGTGTGCAGCGCCCGACGGCGACTTCTTCGACGCGATCAAGGACGGCAGCGCCTCGGTGGTCACTGACTCCATCGTGCGGTTCAGCAAGCACGGAATCGTCTTGAAGTCGGGCGAAGAGCTCGAAGCCGACATCATCGTGACCGCCACCGGACTGAACCTGCAACTGTTCGACGGAATGCCGATCGTGGTCGACGGGCAGCAGGTGGACCTCGCCGACTCCTTCGCCTATCGCGGGATGCTTCTGAGCGGAATCCCCAACTGGGCGATGGCCATTGGCTACACGACGTCGTCCTGGACTCTCAAGGTGAGCCTGATGTGCCGCTACTTCATCGACCTCGTCAAGCACATGGATGCCCATGGTTACGACCGGGCGGTCCCGGTTCCGCTGCCCGGAATGGATCGCAGGCCTGTGATGGACCTTCAATCCGGCTACGCCAAGCGCGGGGCGAAGTTCCTACCGAAGCAGGGCGCGGTCGCCCCGTGGCGGATGGCGATGTCGTACCAGGAGGACGCCAAGGCGCTGCGCGGTCCGGTCGCCGACGAGCACCTCGAGTTCGGCGTCAGCGAGAGGGCACAGGCCTATGTCTGACTCAGACCGGTACGCAACCCTCTCATCCGGAGTGACGATCTGCTTCCGTGAGTCCGGAGATAAGGCCGACCCCGCGATCCTGCTCATCGCCGGGCTAGGGGAGGACCTTACCTTCTGGACCGAGTCATTCGTCGGATCGCTTGTCGGCCAGGGTTTTCGGGTCCTTCGCATGGATAACCGGGACATCGGCCAGTCCACGTTCGCGAGCAGCCCGCCACCCTCGAGCTGGCGCCAGGTGCTCGCGCGCCCTCGCAGCGACGCCTACACGCTGGCGGACATGGCAACTGACTGTGTTGAAGTGCTCGACCATCTCGGGATCGCGCAAATTCACCTCGTCGGACGATCGATGGGCGGCATGATCGCGCAGACGATCGCGGCGACGAAACCGGAGCGGGTGCTGTCCCTGACGTCCATTTTCTCGACCACCGGCGCGCGCAAAGTCGGCCGGCCTGCGCTGTCGACGATGCGACTGCTCCTCGCTGCGCCGGCCAAGACCAGAACTGCAGCCGTGCGCAACCACCTGCAGATCACTCGGCACATCGCCGGAACGGCGTACCCCATCGACGACGCCGCGGAAGCCGCCGTCGCAGCGCGTGGTTGGGATCGGTGCGCCGGGGACCAGGCCGCCGGAATCGCCCGCCAGATTCAGGCGATCCAGGCATCCGGCGACCGGACCGAACAGTTGCGCAGGATCACTGCACCGACCGTGGTCATCAACGGTGATCGCGACGTCTTGGTGAACCCCAGTGGCGGCGCAGCCACCGTGCAGGCAATCCGCTCGGCCCAACATGTCGTCATTCCCGGGATGGGCCATCACATTCCCGAGGCCCTAGTCGATCCGATCACCCAATACATCTCACAACATGCAGACCGCGTGAACCAAGGAGGGAATCATGTCGAAATCTCGTGAAAGCAGTTCCGGCGCTCCGACTGTCGATGTCGTCATCGTCGGTGCGGGCTTCGCCGGCCTGAGTGCAGCAGAGCGCCTGGTCAGCATGGGGCTTTCAGTCATAGTTGTCGAAGGTCGGGACCGGGTCGGGGGCCGATCGTTCTCCGGTGAGGTCGCTGGCGTCGAGGTAGACCTCGGGGCAACATGGGTTTCACCGCAGCACACCGCAATCCGCGACCTCGCCAAGCGAATGGGATGCACGACGACCGGTCAGTTCAACGAAGGCCGCAACGTCCTGTGGATGGCCGGTCGCCGTCGCACGTACAAGGGCACCATCCCTGCCGTCTCCCCGGCAGTCTTGGTTGACATGGCCCGCATGCAGCGGGCGCTGGAAAAGTTGGTACGGACCGTCCACGTCGATGCCGCCTGGGAGTCCCCGGACGCCGTCCAACTCGACGCCGTCTCGTTCGGTGAATGGCTCGATCGCAAAAGGGCGCTGTCCAGTACTCGTGCGCTGATGGCGATTGTCAGCAAGGTGCAGTGGGGCTGCAGCCCGGCAGACGTCTCGCTGCTTCACGTACTGCGCTACATCCGCGCCGCAGGGGGGCTCAGCCATATGCTCGACGTCGAGAACGGGGCCAATCAGGACCGAATCACCGAAACCACTCAGGAGATCGCCAAGCGGCTCGCCGAGCGGCTCGGTGACCGAGTTGCCGTAGATGCTCCGGTTCGCCGTATCACTCAAGACGACAACGGCGCAACCGTCCAGACCGACTCGGCAACAATCAGAGCCAAGTACGCTATCGTCACGGTCGCCCCGCCGCACCGCGCCGACATCGAGTTCCAGCCTGCGCTTCCAGAGAAAGCTGCGGGACTCACGAGAACCTGGCCCATGGGCGCGCTCAGCAAGGCGTTCGTTGCCTATGAAAAGCCATTCTGGCGGGCTGACGGGCTTTCGGGTGAAGGGCTTACCGACACCGGAACGGCGTTCATCACCTTCGATGTCTCGCCGGACGACAGTGGACCCGGAATCCTGATGGTGTTCTGCTCCCCGCGCGTGTTCGACGGCTTCAGTCCCGAGATGCGGCGCAGCCGAGTGATCCAACAGCTGGCCGACTTGTACGGCCCACAGGCGATGACCCCCATCGATTACATCGACCACTGCTGGGGCACAGATGCGTTCGCCCCTGGTGGACCGCACCCCGCCGCGCCTCCCTATGCGTCCGTGAGCTACGGCAGCGCCCTCACCGACCCGCACGGGCGGATTCACTGGGCTGGCACCGAAACCGCAGGCGAGTGGGCCGGAACCATGAATGGTGCCATTCTCGCTGGCCTGCGGGCCGCAGAACGGGTCGCCGGGCTGGTCAGCGTCGAGGAAAAGGCGTCGGTGTAAGCGCCTCGTCCCGCACGGTCAGGGGAGACTTGTCGGTATGGAGGATTTGTGGCCCCTGCCCACCGTCGAGGCCGCTGACGCAATCCGAACACTGTGTCAGCGGCTCTTGACGGAGACGGATGCGATGACTGAGGTCATCGCGGGGGCCGCACTCATGGCGCAGTACGAGCCTGCCCTGCTTCCGGATGCGTCGCTGGTCGAGGAGGACCGCCACCTCAACCGCTCCGATCTCGTCCAGTGGCTGACGTCGAACATCCAGCAACCGGGGCGAAGGGTCGAGCCTTACATCGGCCCGAGGATAGCGGAGTACATCCGCGACCTCGTTTCCCGCGGCATCGCCCCGGATTTCGCGGGAGGATGGCGGGTGGCGCTCGGTGTCGGCTGGCGCCGATGGCTCGAAGAATGCGTGTCGCATTGCACAGACCCTGGCCTCCTCGTGGAGGTTCTCGACGTGTCGGCGAAGTCGTTGGTGCAGTACGCCCTCGACTCGGTCTCTGCCCTGCGTGAGGCCAGCCTTGCGGCCGCGATGGGTACTGCAAGTGCCGACGCGATTGCGCTGATACAGCTGATCGCCAGTGGGGCCCCCATGACCGAGGACCTCGCGGAAGGGCGGCTGAGGTACCGGTTGGCCCGCTCGCACGTGGCACTCGTCGTATGGACCGACGATCTTCAGCGGGCCGACGCGTTGGACGACGTGGTCGCGGCCGTGCGTTCCGCTTCGGCGGGGGGAAGCGCCCTGATAGCCCGCGCAAGTGCTGCGTCGCGTTGGATCTGGCTATCCGGGACCGCGACACCTGACGTCCGCCACGTCGAGAAGATCGTGGCGAAGGCAGCGGATATTCGAGCGGCCGTCGGAAGGCCGGGAAAAGGACTCGACGGGTTCAGGTCCAGCCACCAGGACGCCCTCGCGGCTCAGGCGCTGATCGTTCGGCTCGGATCCGACCGGCGCTTTACGGCGTACGCAGACGTCGAGCTCATCGACAGCATTACGACGGACCCCGCCAGCGCACGACGGTTCGTCACCAAGACTCTCGGCCCGTTGGCCGAAGCAGACGAAGCGTTGCGGCTGGCGCTGCTGACCTACGTGCAGTGCGGCTTCAACACCACTCGGGCGGCGGCCAACCTCTATGCGCACCGAAACACCGTCGAGCGCCGGGTGTCGCGTGCTAATGAACTCTCCGTGGTCAAAGTGGAAGACAACCCCACACACGTCGCCGCGGCACTCTTGGTGCTGGATATTGCGCCCAATATCGCGACGACCATGCCCTCCTGATTGCACGAGACGGGGCGTCAAGATGACACCGCGAACAGCATCCGCAGGCGTATGCCACCGGCAGGTGGGGAGCGGTCGACCTAACACTGGCCGCTTCTGTGTAGACGCCGCCAGAGACGACACCACCGTGAGCGCAACGCCTGTCGCGCTGCCACCCGCTTGGCTCCCGCGGTCGCGGTTTCGTAAAGCTGGCGAATATCAGGTAGGAAGCACCGGCCGCTTCACAACGTCCGCGCGATGATCTCTTTCATGATTTCGTTCGTGCCGGCGTAGATCATCTGCACCCGGTTGTCCGCCCACATGCGGGCGATCGGGTATTCGGTCATGTAGCCGTAGCCGCCGTGCAGCTGCAGGCACTGGTCGGCGACGTTCATGGCTCGTTCGGTGGTCCACCACTTGGCCATGGCGACGGTCGGGATGTCGAGTTCGCCGCGCAGGTGTTTGGTGATGCAGTCGTCGAGGAAGACGCGCGCGATCTTGGTCTCGGTGGCAGCTTCGGCGAGTTTGAACTTGGTGTTCTGGAATCCAAAAATAGGCTTGCCGAAGGCTTGTCGGCTCTTGGTGTACGCAATGGTCTGCGCGACAGCCGATTCCATTCCAGCAACCGATCCCACGGCGATGATGAGGCGTTCCTGGGGCAGCTGCTGCATCAGCTGGATGAAGCCCTGCCCTTCGGTGTCGCCGAGCAGGTTGGTGGTGGGGATGCGCACATCGTCGAAGAACAACTCCGAGGTGTCCTGGCCTTTCTGGCCGATCTTGTCCAGCACGCGACCGCGGCGGAACCCGGGCCGGTCGCCCTCGACGAGCACCAGCGAGATACCGCTGGCGGCTTCGTTGACCGAGGTTTTGACGACGGTGATGATGAGGTCGGCCTGAGAGCCGTTGGTGATGAACGTTTTCGAGCCGTTGACGACGTACTCGTCCCCGTCGCGGATGGCCCGGGTCTTGACGTTCTGCAGATCCGATCCGGTGCCCGGCTCGGTCATCGCGATGGCGCCGACGACTTCGCCGGAGGCCATCCGCGGCAGCCACGTCTGCTTCTGCTCTTCGGTGCCGTAGGCCAGCAGGTAATGCGCGACGATGGTGTTGTGCAGGCTCACTCCCCAGGAGGTGTCCGCAATGCGGGCCTGTTCCTCGATGAGAACCGCTTCGTGGGCAAAGGTTCCGCCGCCCCCGCCGTACTCCTCGGGGATCGACATGCACAGCAGGCCGACCTCTCCGGCCTTGGTCCACAGGTCCCGGTCGACGTGGTGTTGGTCGATGAACTTCTCGACGTTGGGTGTGACCTCCTTGGCGAGGAAGTCACGGACCAGGTCGCGTAGTCCGTCGAGTTCTTCGGTCATCCAAGCCGAGCGGTGTGCCATGAAAATTCCTATTCTCGTACAGGTTCGATGCGGGATGGGTGGTGCCAGGGCTAGGTGCTGAGCCCGAGCAGGGGCGGTAACAGATAGCGGCGGGCGAAGCTGCGTGCCGCGTCGTCGTCGCCGAGGGCGATGTGCTGGGAGGGCGTGAGCACGAACGACAGACAGATCCGCACGGTCACTTCGGCGATCTCGAGGAGTTCCAGTTGCGTGCGGTCGTCGTGCGGCAGTTCCGAGGACAGTTGGCGGGCCAGGAACGCCGACGCCGTCTGCATGGTGCTGGACCCCTCAGTGGTCAGGAAGGGAAGTACCGCTTCGGGCTCGGTCGCCAGCAGGCGCTGCAACAGGGTGTGTTCGCGCAACGTGTTGAGGACGAAGACGAACCCTTCGACGAACTTGTCCTCGACGGTGGACTGCTGGCCTGCGTAACTGTTCAGCTCCCGCAGGAACGTCTCGAGTTCGCGAACCAGGACCGCCTCGATGATCGCGTCCTTGCTGGAGAAATACCGGTAGAGGGTGACCCGCGACAGCCCGGAGCGACGGGTGATGTCCTCCACCGTGGACCGGTTGATGCCGAACACCTCGAACTGGCTCAGCGCGGAGTCCAGAATGCGCTCGGCGGTGGTTCCTTCGGCCGGTATCGATCCGACTTTCTGCACCGCCTTGGCGAGTAGCCCGGTGTACCTCACCGCCGCACCACCCGATTTGAAACAAACACACCGATAATGTTACATCGATACATATGCAACACAACGACGTAGTGCATCGGCCCAGTCGGCAGAGTAGAGCTCTGTTTGCGCTCAGCCGTTCGACGATGCGGCCGTTGGCCGGCGTGCTGCCCGGCAACCCGATGGGCGTGGCCGGATTGGACGCGACGCTGCGGGTATTCCTGGCGGCGGCGTCCGCGCCGCGGCGCGGATTGCGCGTCGAACCGGTCGACATGCCTGGCGTGGACGGCCGGATCCGTGGCGAATGGGTCTGTGCGGCCGGAGTCGATCCCGGCGGGCCTGCGGTGCTCTACATTCACGGCGGCGCCTTCGTGGCGTGCTCCCCGCGGACCCATCGCGGGCTGATCGGCGAGTTGTCCGCCGCGGCCGGCCGTCCGGTTTTCGCCGTCGAATATCGCAAGGCACCGCTGTACCCCTTCCCGCACGCGGTGGACGACGCCGTACGGGCCTACCGGTGGTTGACAGCATCGGGGCGGCCAGTGGCGGTGGCCGGCGATTCTGCCGGCGGCCAATTGGCCGTGGCCACCACCCTGGCAGCGCGCCGGCAAGGTCTGCCGGCTCCCACCGCGGTGCTGTTGTTCTCGCCCGCGCTGGATCTGACCGGTGGCCTCGCGGTCAGCAGGGATCGCCGCCGACGTGACGCCTTCGCCCCGGCGCGGCGGGTGGGAGCGACGTTCGCGTTCTACATCGGCGAGGCGGACCCTCGCCACGAGTTGCTGGATGTGCTCAATGCCGACGTCGACGGATTTCCGCCGACGATGATCCATGTCGGCGGCACCGAAATGCTGCTTGACGATGCCCGTTCGTTCGCTGCCCGGCTAGGGGCGGCCGGCGCGGCGGTCAGCCTGCACGTCGCGCGGGGACAAATACATGTCTTCCCTGCCATGTTCCGCGCCATTCCCGAAGCGCGGACCGCGCTGCGCCACAGCGGCGACTTCTTGGCCGCTGCCCTCGCGCCCGGGCGCTGCGACCCGCCGCAGGCGGTCCCGCCTACCCAAAGAGTTGCTGCCCGGGGGCGATTGCGACGAGGCGTGCAGAACCTGCGCGGCCGCAATGTTCTCCGGCATCCGAAAGGGGTTGCCGCAACGCCTGATTCAGGCACGCTCCAGCACGTCATCCGCGCGGCGGCGGCGGACGAGGCCCGACCGCAGACCGTCCGCGAGCGATAGTGCCATTAGCTGTTGGCACATTGACAAATGGCAGAGTCCGTGGTGGGCTCGGGACATGACGGTTCCCGTCCGAATGCCGCTCGGTCCTTGTTCGCGGCCGGTTCGGCACTGCAGGCCGATCTCCGAGTGAATCCCCGAAAGGACTGATTGATCGTGGCGATGGATCTGGACAGCATGTTGCAAAAGATCAAAGACAAGCAGTGGGCCCTGGTCGATATCGACTGGGACGCACCGGGAGCCGAGCTGATCGATCCGGAGTTGTGGGCCAAGCTCAAGCCGTTCATGAGTGACCTGATGTGGATCGAGAACGTCGGCGCCCGTGGTTTCGCCGCGTTAGCCAAGAAGGCACCCAACCCGACGCTGAAGAGCATCTACCAGCATTTCCATGCCGAAGAGCAGAAGCACGCCAATGCCGAACTCGCGCTGATGCGTCGGTGGGGGATGCTCGATGACGACGAGATCCCGGCGCCGAATGTCAACGTGCAGTTGATCATCAACTTCCTGGACAAGCACGCCGACGATCTGAAACTGCCCTTTCTCGGCACGGTGATTCCGATGCTCGAGGTGGCGCTGGACGGGGCCCTGATCAAGTTCATCACCGACGAGATCAAGGACCCGGTGGCCCAAGAGGTGTTTCAACGGATCAACTCGGACGAGTCCCGGCATTTGGCAGTCGACTTCGAGGTGATCGATCTGCTGGGACACGCCACCATGCGCAAGATGCTCATCGACACCGCCGCAGGCTGGCTCAACCCCCAGATCCTGGTCGGCATCTTCAGCTATTTCGCGCTGCTGAACAAGATGCGCGACAACATCGTTGCGATGGGCGTCAACGAACAACGCCTGAACGCAGCGGTACGCCGATTCCAAAGTGTCGGTGAGCGAAGCGCTTTCGCCCGCAAGCTGCCGATGTATCGGCTTGTCGCCTGGCACGGCAAGAAGGTGATCGACCGCACCTCCAAGTACCACTGGTTCGCCGATTCGTTGGTCAAGGTCACCAGTGTCATCCCGATGCCCCTGGTGCACCGCACACCCACCTGGTCGCAGGAACTCACCTACGAACCAGTCGCCTGATGGAGCCCCACGACATGATTTCCGTAGCAATCATCGGTGCCGGGTTCGCCGGCATCGGCGCCGCAATCCGCCTCAAAGACCGCGGCATCACCGACTTTGCGATCTTCGAGCGGGATACCCGGGTGGGAGGCACCTGGCGAGACAACACGTATCCCGGTGCGGCGTGCGACATCCCGTCTCGCTTGTATTCCTACAGTTTCGCGCCGAACCCGGACTGGTCGCGCACCTATTCGGGCAGTGCCGAGATCCTGCAGTACATCGACGGCATGGTCGAATCCCGCGGCATCGCACCGCACATCCGCTTCGCGCACAACGTCACCGGCGTCGTCTACGACGAGGCGCAGGGACAGTGGACGCTCAGTTTTGCCGACCGTGAACCGGTCCGCGCCCGCACCGTCATCGTTGCGTCGGGCCCGCTGTCGAACGCGAGCTTGCCCAACCTGCCAGGCATCGACACGTATGCGGGACGCAAAATCCACAGCGCCCGTTGGGATCACGACTACGACTTCACCGGTAAAAAGGTCGCGGTGATCGGTACCGGCGCCAGCGCCGTGCAGATCATCCCGGAACTGGTCAAGGTCGCCGAATCGGTCAAGGTGTTCCAACGCACGCCGGGGTGGGTGCTGCCGAAGTTCAACGGCGAGGTCAGCGGGTGGATCAAACGTGTCCATAAGGAACTGCCGCTGGCCGGCAAGCTGGTCCGGTCCGCCTGGTACTGGGGACACGAGTCGGTCGCACTCGGCGTGGTGTGGGATACCCCGTTCACCCGGGTGGTGGAGGCCGTGAGCCGGGCCAATCTGCGGGTGCAGGTACGGGATCCGTGGATGCGGCGCCAGCTGCAGCCGGACTTCTCGGCCGGTTGCAAACGGCTGCTGATGACCAGTGACTACTATCCGGCGCTGCAAGCCGAGAACTGCAAACTGGTGACCTGGCCGATTGCCCGGTTGTCGCCCAAGGGAATTCGGACGGTCGAGGGCATCGAGCATCACTTCGACGCCATCGTGTTCGCTACCGGCTTCGACGTGTCCACGACCGGATCGCCGATCCCGGTCACCGGGATCGATGGCAGGGAACTGGCCTCGGAGTGGAGCAAAGGTGCATACGCCTATCGCAGCGTTGCCGTATCCGGTTATCCCAACCTGTTTTTCACCTTCGGGCCGAACTCCGGACCGGGCCACAGCTCGGCGCTGGTGTACATGGAGGCCCAGATCGACTACATCGTCGCGGCGATTTCCAAGCTGCTGGAATTCGGGTGGAAGTCGCTCGACGTCCGGCCCGAGGTGCAGGACCGGTACAACGAGGACATCCAGCGGCGCCTGCAAGCCACCACCTGGAACTCCGGCTGCCAGAGCTGGTACCTGACCGAGGACGGCTTCAACGCCACCATGTATCCCGGCTTTGCCACCCAGTACGTGAAACAACTGAAGGCACTGGATCTGCAGGATTACAAGATCACCGCAGCACTGAACACCGCCGATCCGGTTCTCACCGGATAGGCTCCCCCGGTGACCGAGTACCGCATCGACGACCTTGCGCGCGAAGCGGGTACCACCACCCGCAACGTGCGGGTCTACCAGGAGAACGGCCTGCTGGCTCGTCCCCAGCGGCGCGGCCGGGTGTCGATCTACACCGACCGGCACCTCAGCCAGTTGCAGGCGGTCACCCGACTGCTCAAAGAAGGCTTCACCGTCAAGCACATCCTGAAATTCGTGACCGGTCTGCAGAGCGGTCAGGAGTTGGTCGAGGTGCTGGACCTCGCGGACCTGGGCGAGTTGGTGACCTCGCCGTGGTCACACCCGGAGTCGCGGGTCATGTCGTTGGAGCAGTTGCAGGACAAGCTCGGTCCCCTGGACGCAAAGACGCTTCGCCGGCTGTGCAGCAGCGGGGTAATCGAACCTTCCGGTGACGGCTACCTGGTGCCGGACCGCCGGATCATCAACGACTTTGCGACCCTGATGTCTCGCGGTATGCCGCTGGCCGCCATCTTGACGACATCCGGGGCGGTGGACAAGAAGCTCGACGACGCGGCGCGTGCGCTGGCACGGCACGGACACACCGAAATCGTCCGGCAACGGGGCAGCGGCTGGTATCCCAGCAACGATGCCGAATTGGCCTGGGCCGCAGACATTATCGATGTCATGCGGCGGGTGGCACGACGTTCCGCCCAGGCCAGCCTGGACCGGGCACTCGATGAAGCAGTGCGCGCCGAAATGCGCGAATACCGCCAGGCGGCAGTACAAACCAGCGCCCCGGACGTGTCGACGGCTGCCCGGTAATCGGGGAGCCTCGGCCCGGGGAATGCGTCACGCCGACGCCGCGACCGCTTCCCGCAACCCCCGGGTCGCCAACACGTCAGCCAATTCGTTGTCCGCGACGCCGGAGTGGCCCTTCACCCAGAACCATTCGACTTGATGTCTGGCACAAGCGATCTGGAGCCGGCGCCACAGGTCGACATTCTTCACCGGCTGCTTTGCCGCGGTCTGCCAGCCGTTGCGCTCCCAGCCGAGCACCCACTTGGTGATGCCGTTGCGGACGTAGGTGCTGTCGGTGTAGAGGTGCACCAGCACGGGTCGGGTCAGGGCTTCGAGCGCCATGATCGGCGCGGTCAACTCCATCCGGTTATTGCTTGTCGGACCGGGCTCACCGCCACACATCTCGCGGACGTGCTGTCGTTGCCGCAGCACCGCGCCCCAACCGCCGGGGCCGGGATTGGGGCGGCAACCTCCGTCGGTGTGGATGACAACGGGATCCATCGGATCAGTTTCGCACCTCGACCGATGGGTCCCGCTGACGCACCTGGGACGTGTCGCGCGAGCCGCGGTCGACGGCCTAGAGTCGGCTCCCGTGATCGTGCTGCTGCCGCCGTCGGAAACCAAACGGGACGGTGGCACCCCAACCCCACTGCACCTCGAACAACTCAGCAATCCTGGTCTCAACCAGCTGCGTTCTGCGCTGATCGGCGAACTCGTCGACCTCGCATCCGACCCAGCGGCATGCAGAGCGGCACTGGCGATCTCATCTGGACAGGACGCCGCGATCGCGCACAACGCCGCCCTGCGTACGGCGCCGACGCTGCCGGCCATCCGCCGCTACACCGGCGTCCTGTATGACGCCTTGGATATCGACTCGCTCAACGGCGCCCAAGCAGCGCGCGCGCATGCCCGGCTGGCCATCGGCTCGGCGTTGTTCGGGCTGCTTCGCGCCGACGATCAGGTGCCCACCTATCGGCTTTCGGCGACGTCGAAACTGCCCGCGAAACCCACGCTGGCCGCCCGGTGGCGGCCCCTGCTGGAGCCGCTGCTTGCCGAACTGGCCGGCGAACACCTGATCGTGGATCTGCGTTCCGGATCCTATGCAGCGCTGGGCAGGACACCGACTGCGGTCCGCGTGGAGGTACTGAACGAGCACCCTGACGGTCGCCGCACCGTCGTCTCCCATTTCAACAAGGCCCACAAGGGCCGGTTGGCGCGCGCTGGCCGCCAGCCGCGCCGAGCCCGACAACGCGGCCGCGGTAGCTGCCGTCGCCCGTCGGGCGGGTATGTGCGTGGAGCGCAACGGAAATGACCTGACCGTCGTCATCACCCCGGACCGATGACCACGGTGGCCGACGAATGAGCTTTTTTAGCCAAAATAGACAATTCGGCTAGAATCAGGGTCAAGAGTCACAAACTCGGCAGAGGAGGCGCAATGTCCACCGTCACGTTCCGCAACCGCGAGGGCCGGCTGGTCGATGTGCCGACGGTGGCTGCCAGCCGGCTCAAGAATGAGTTCGGCTCGGTCTTCGAACAGGCCGCAGTGGACGGCGCGGTCGTGATCACCAAACACAACACTCCCAGAGCGGTGCTGGTGGCGTTCGCAGAGTTCGAAGCATTGGTCAACTCGGTCACCCCGGACCTGAACGCGCTCGGTGGCCAGTTCGACGAGCTGCTGGCGGCGATGCAGACGCCGCAGGCCAAAGCGGGTGTGGCAGCGGCGTTCAACGCCACCCCCGAAGAACTCGGCACCGCGGCGGTGGCGGCGGCCAAGCCCGCGAAACGGCGGTAGCCCGGCCGGCCCGTGGCTCGCAAAGCACCTGTCGCGCCGCGACTGTATGTTCTGGCGGGCGTCAACGGCGCCGGCAAAAGCAGCATCGGCGGTGCCGCGATCCGCGCCGCCGGGGGTGAGTACTACAACCCCGATGAGGCGGCCCGTGCGCTACGGCGGTCCAATCCGACCTGGGACCAAACCGAGGCGAACGCCGCGGCGTGGCAGCAGGGCCGAAAACTGTTGGAACGGGCGATAACTGAACGACTCGATTTCACCTTCGAGACCACCCTCGGCGGCAACACCATGCCGGCTCTGATTTCCCGGGCCGCCGCTGAGGGAATCGAGGTTCGGGTCTTCTACGTGGGGCTGGAAAGCGCCGAAGCCCACATCGAACGGGTGCGGCACCGGGTCCGATCCGGCGGTCACGATATCCCGGAAGCTGCGATCCGCCGCCGCTACCGGCACAGCCTGCTCAATCTGGTGCACGTGCTGCCGGTACTGACCGAGCTGCGGGTGTACGACAACTCGGCGGATGCCGATCCCGCAACCGGCCACACCCCACTTCTGCGACTGGTGCTGCACGTGGACCGAGGTCGCATCGTGGGACCACCCGATCTGGCTGCGACCCCTCGCTGGGCGAAACCCGTTGTCGCCGCGGCCCTTCGAAATGGGTGAGGTCAGCGGAACCGCACGTTGAGCGTCGCCAACCCGAAGATCTTCTTGCCTGCAGATTTGGCGCCGACCAGGACAACACCGGACCGGGTCGCCGGGTCCAGCGATTTGATCCGACCGCTGAATTCGATGTCGGCGCCCTCGATCGCAGAGACGATAGCGGGCGCCGACAACCGGACCGCGAATCGGGTCACCGCACCGGGGTCGCCCGTCCACGCGGAGGCGTAGCCGGCACCCAGACCCATGGTGAGCATGCCGTGGGCGATGACGTCGGGCAGCCCGGCGAGCCTGGCCAGGTTCTCGTCCCAGTGGATCGGGTTCGCGTCGCCGGCGACGCCGGAATAATTCACTACGTCACCGCGGGACAGGTGCGCGTTGTGCAGCGGTAGCTCATCACCCACCTGCACGTCGTCGAAGGACGGTGTGCCGGGCATCCGGTTGCCCCCGTCGGCGATGCGGAACTCGCCGTCGGGACGCACGGTCTTGCGGTAGTCGGTGTCGGATTCCTCGTTCACCAGCACTTTCACGTCGTGCATCATGGCGTTCTGCACAGCGGCTTTGATGGCCGGATCGACCTCTTCGGTGGTCACCCCCACCACCGTGGTGTGCAGGGTGTGCACCCGCTCGCCGGACTGGTCGGTGAAGGTGTTGGTGACCGTGATCAGCTCCCTGCCGGCGACTTTGCGCACCGCCGTCAGCTCGACGTCGACGTGCAGTTCGTCGCCGGCCACAATTGGCCGATGCTGCTCGAAGACTTCTTCGGTCTGCACGTACGTGTCGTAGCCGACGACCACGGTTTCGAACATGCGGCGATTGCACGCCATACCCGGGACCGAGGTGAACGTCAGCGGTGCCACCAGGTCTGAATAGCCCAGCGCGCCCGCGGCAGCCACGTCCCAGTGCGCGGGGTGGTAGTCCTGCACCGCGCGTGCGTATTCGCGCACTTTCTCGCGGCCGACCAGGTAGGTGTTGTCCATCTGGTAGTAGTGGCCGACTCGTGCCTCGATCGCCGACGCCTCTGCTGTCGTCATGAAATGCCCAACTTTTCTGTCGGCTTGTTCACGGAAGCCGACCAAAGCACACTAACGTGCCGGGCCTGGTTGGCAGTTCGGACACCACCAGGTCCGACGCCGTTCCGGGTCGTTGGGCACCTCGGCGACCACCTGCACCTCGGTGCCGCAGCGCAGGCACGGCCGGCCCGCGCGTCCGGCCACCCAGTGCTGCCCACCCTTACCCCGGCGGCCGGTCGTCACCTGCATCGCACCGGGGAAGGTCGCCGAATGGCGCAATGCGCGCGAACCCACCTCCAGCAACGCGGGGACGTCGACCGCCCCGATCGGCGTCCACGGGTTGTGCCCGCGCAGGAAGCACAGTTCGTTGGCCCACAGGTTGCCGAACCCGGCAACACACCGCTGGTCGAGTAGCGCGGCGACCAGGGGCCGACCGGGATCAGCGGTGAGTCGCCGAGTCGCCTCGGCGGGATCCCAGTCCGCACGTAGCGGGTCGGGGCCGAGGTGACCGACCACGCACGTCTCGTCCCTGGTGCGCAGCAGTTCGACCACCGGCAGCCGGATGCCGTAGGCCGCGGGGCCGTCCGTGCGCAGCACCACCCGGACATCGGGCATCACCGCCGACGGCAGCCGGCGACCGGTCAGGGAGATGGTCCACGAGCCGGACATCTTCAGGTGGGTGTGCAGGGTGAGGCCGCCGGACAGCCGGGTCAGTAGGTGCTTGCCGTGTGTGACGTGCGCCTGCACCGTTCGCCCGACCAGGTCCGCCGTGGCATGGGACGGCACGCGTAGTTCGCCGTGGGTCAGGACGCGATCGACCAGGGCTGCGTCGAGGCGGCGGGCCAGGGCGTACACGGTGTCGCCTTCAGGCATGCGGCCTACACACGGCCCTTCCGGACCAGGTTCCCGACAGCCACTTCGGGGACTTACCCGTGTTCGAGGCCGGCGAATCTGGCCGGAGCTCTATCCCTGGACGCGATTGGACGGTATTGGTCATGGAACGGGTATATGTGCCGGAGAATCGTCGACGCCCCCACAGGAGGAGCAAAGCTATGGAATCGGTCAAGGGAACCAACGTCCTGGTCACGGGGGCCGCCATGGGCCTGGGCAAGCTGTTTGCCACCCAGGCCGTGCAGGAAGGTGCTTCCGCGGTGGTGCTGTGGGATGCCAACGAAGCCGCGCTCAAGGACACTGCAGCCGAGTTGGAAGCAGCCGGCGGCACGGTTCACTACGAAACCGTCGACGTCACCTCGCAGGAGAAGGTGGCCGAGGCCGCCGAGCGGACCCGCAGCGAGGTCGGCCGGATCGACGTGCTGTTCAACAACGCCGGCATCGTGCGCGGCAACGGCTACTTCTGGGAGAACGAGCCGAAAGACTTCACGCTGACCATGGAAGTCAACTCCATCGGCCCGATGTTGGTGACCCGCGAATTCCTGCCCGCGATGATCGAGTCCACGGGGCAATGCCGCATCGTCAACATCGCCTCGTCGGCCGGGCTCAACGCCATCCCCCGGATGGCCGCCTATTCCGCCTCCAAGTGGGCGGCGATCGGCTTCTCCGACTCCGTGCGCCTGGAGCTGGAACAGGCCGGCTTCGACCAGGTCAAGGTCACCACGGTCTGCCCGACCTACATCAACACCGGCATGTTCGACGGTGCCAAGGGCATCCTGTTCACCCCGATGCTCGAGCAGGAGGACGTGGTAGCGCGCACGTGGACGGCGATGCTCGCCGGTGACCCGTTCGTCGTCATGCCGTGGACGTCGAAGATGAACAAGGTACTCACCGCGGTGTTGCCGATCCGGCTGCGCGACTTCTACTTGCGCCGGGTCGGTGTATACAACTCGATGGACGAGTTCTCCGGGCACTGACGCGGCTCAGCGACACCGGGCGAAGTCAATTGTCGTTGTCCTCGGCCTGCATCCGCTCCCGGATGCCGCCGCCCACCGTGGTGCCTTCGGCCATCGGTTCGTAGATGGATCCGGTGGTGGGCGGAAGGGGGGCCGCTTTCTCGGCTTCTGACTGAGCCGTCTTGGCGGACAGCCGCTCGGTGAGACCCGGGAAGAGGTTGTGGGAGATGTTGGCGGCGTGCGCTTTTGCGCCGACGGGTTGCTGTTCCTTGGGGTCGGTGCAGGCTTTGACGATGGCGTCCACCACGATCTGAGGGTCGTCCATCGCCGCCATCCGCGGCGCGTGACCGGTGTAGTTCGCCGCATGGGTCCACCACGGTGTGTCGACCGCCCACGGCATGATGGTGCCGACCTTGATGTCGGTGTCGCCGGCCAGTCGCAGTTCTTCGGTCAGCGAACGTCCCAGGCTCAGCACCGCCGCCTTGGTCGCGGCGTAGGTGTTTTGCAGGGCCAGGGGAACTTCGCTGTCGACCGAGCCGATATTGATCAGCGTGCCCTTGCCCTGTGCGCGAAAGTGCCGCAACGCGGCGTGGGCGCCGTAGATCAGTCCCTTGAGGTTCACGTCCACGAGGCGGGCGTGATCCTCGATGGGAATGTCCCAGAACAGTCCGAGCGCTCCCACTCCGACGTTGTTGATCCAGACGTCGATGTTGCCGAACCGTTCCATCGTCACCGCGGCGAGGTTTGCGATCTGGTTGGCGTCGCTCACGTCAGTAGGCACCACCAGCGCGGTGCCACCCGTCCGGTCGATTTCAGCGGCCAGTTCGTCGAGGACGTGCTGACGGCGCGCCGCCAGCACGACATTCGCGCCCTGACGGGCGAGTTCCAGCGCCACACCGCGGCCGAAACCACTGGAGGCACCGGTGATCACCACCGTGGTGCCTGTGACAGAAGTGGAATCGCTCATCTCAGATCCTTCGGCTCGGAGCACTGGATAACGCATGCGCGTATACCCGCAATGCAACGGACTACTCGGCGTGTGCGAGTCCGCTGACTGTGTGACGCGGCACCGAGGTGCGCGCCGGTCGCCTTCGCCGGAGGATCAAACTGCGGTACAGCGCAATGTATTTGGCGACCATCGCGTCGAGACCGTGACGCTCGACGGCGATCCTGCGTACTGTCGCGCGGGACAGGGCAACGGCCGCGGGAATGGCCGCCGCCATGGCCGTCACATCGCCGCCGGCCACCAGGCGACCGCAGGATTCGTCCAGCAGCTCGGGGATGCCGCCGCGCGCGAAAGCCACCACCGGAGTCCCGCACGCCATGGCTTCGGCAACCACCAAGCCGTACGGTTCGTCCCATAGCGGCGTCGCCAGTGCCGCGGCGGCACCTCCCACCAGTGCCGCCAGGTGTCGCTGGTCGAGGTGGCCCGCGTAGCTGACGCCGTCGCCGAGGTGCGGCGCGATCCGCCGCCGGAAGAAGTCACGATCCACCACGGGCCCGGCGAGCACAAGCCGGTACCCCGCCCGTCGCGCCGCCTCGATCGCGAGCTGCGGACCCTTCTCCGGGACCAGCCGGCCCGACCACACCAGATACGTCCCACCGGTACCCGCCGGCCAACGCTCGACGTCGATCCCGTTCGGCACCAACGCTATTCGGCTGGCGCCGGCATCTGCCCACGCGGCAGCTGCCCGGCGGCTGACCGTTGCGTAGGCCATACCGCGGACCGCACCGACCGCGGCCTCCAGCAGGGGCAACGGCGGGGTGTGGAGGGTGGTCAGCATCGGGGTGGCCAGCCGAGGCGCCATCATGATCGGGACGTAATGCAGGGTGTGATTGTGCACCACGTCGAACCGGGCGCCGCCGTCCCGGATCAGCTCGGCCATCAGGGTGACAAACGCGCGGTGATGAGATTCCTTCACCGCTCCGGGCCGCGGAAACGGTTGTGCGGCAGCGGGACTGCACGTCAGGTCGATGAGCGACAGGCCGGGGTGTGACACTTCGGGGGCCGAACCCGCCGCCGCGAACAGGGTCACCTGGTGCCCGTGCCGGGCCAGGGCACCGGCCAGGTGCCCGATGTGCGCCTCCAGCCCACCGGCAAACGGCTCGCGGATCGGGAAGTGATTGTGCGCGAGCAGTGCGATACGCAGGGCTGCGCACACCAGAACTCCTGACGGATCGACGGACAGGACACCGGTGTGTCTGTACCCGCGCTGAACGACTTCCTGCAGCGGCTCGGCGACCTCTTGACAACATACAACCAATTGGTTGTATGTTAGTGCGGTGACCGTGGATCTCGAGGACCGGGCTGACGCTCTGTTCCATGCGCTCGCCGACCGGACCCGGCGCGACATCATGCGTCGGGTGTTGACGGGCGAGCATTCGGTTTCCGCGCTCGCAGTGAAATACGAGATGAGTTTCGCGGCGGTGCAAAAGCACGTCGCGGTGCTGGAACGAGCCGGCCTGCTCACCAAGCGACGTACCGGTCGCGAGCAATTGGCCAGTGGCGACGTGGCAGCGGTGCGATCGGTGGCATCGATGCTCGCGGAGCTGGAATCCCTGTGGCGTCACCGGGTGGCGAGCATCGACGAACTCATCTCATCGGACCCGAAGGAGGACTGAACATGCCCGTGATCGACGTCCAGCAGGACCTCGACAATCTGACGCTGACCATCACCGCCGACTTTGCCGCGCCGGTGCAGCGGATCTGGCAGGTCTACGCCGACCCGCGTCAGCTGGAGAAGGTGTGGGGGCCACCGGAGTACCCGGCGACCTTCGTCGACCACGATCTGTCGCCCGGCGGTCGCATGACGTACTACATGACCGGCCCGCACGGGGAGAAGTACGCCGGGTACTGGCAGATCACCGCCGTCGAGGAGCCGACGAGCTTCTCCTTCGACGACGGCTTCGCGGACGAGGACTTCACGCCGAACGCCGAAATGCCGGTTTCCAAGAACGTCTACACCTTCGCCGAGCACGACGGCCACACCCGCGCCACGTTCGTCAGCACCTACGAATCCGCTGCGGCGCTGCAGCAGGTGCTGGACATGGGCGTGGTCGAGGGCAGCACGGAGGCGATCAATCAGATCGACGACCTCGTCGCTTCCTGAATCCGGCGTAGCTTCACCACTGCGCTGCGGCGCTGGGCCGGTCTCATCGCTGCGTCCGCGCCCGCATCGGCTGGCGATTATCACGATTCGGCACTATTTTGCTTTCGTGATGATCTCAGCTGCGCGCGCAGCCGCACGATGGATGGTCCCTTTCCTGGCAGCCGTGGCCGTTGTCGCCGCAGGCCTGACCGCGCCGGTCACGTCCACCCCGGCGATACGTCTGACCGATTCGGGCAACCCGCTGGCCGGACAACCCTTCTATGTCGACCCGTCGTCGGCCGCGATGAACGCCGCGCGCGGCGCCAATCCGCCCAGCGCGCAGCTCACCGCGATCGCCAACACGCCGCAGTCGTACTGGCTCGACCAGGCTTTTCCTGCCGGTTCGGTCGGTGGCCGGGTCGCCAGCTACGTCGGCGCGGCGCAGGCGGCCGGCAGCATGCCGATCATCACCCTCTATGCCATCCCGCATCGCGACTGCGGCAGCTACGCGTCCGGCGGCTTCGGATCTGGCGCGGACTACAGCGCGTGGATCGATTCGATCTCCGCTGGGCTCGGCGCCTCGCCGGTGGCGATCATCGTCGAACCCGACGCGCTTGCCATGGCCGATTGCTTGTCCGGCGACCAGCGTCAGGAGCGTTACAGCCTGGTGCGGTACGCCGTCGACACCTTGACCCGCGATCCGAACGCCGCGGTGTACGTCGACGGTGGACACTCGCGCTGGGTGAGCGCGGAGGAAATGGCCAACCGGCTCAATGCCGCCGGCGTCGGCCACGCGCGCGGGTTCAGTCTGAACGTGTCGAACTTCTTCACCACCGATGAGGAGACCGGCTACGGCGAGGCGATTTCCGGGATGACGGGCGGAGCGCACTACGTGATCGACACCGGCCGCAATGGTGCGGGACCTGCACCGGATTCTGCGCTCAGCTGGTGCAACCCCAGCGGGCGGGCGTTGGGCACCCCGCCCACGACGGCCACCGCCGGTGGGCACGCCGACGCCTATCTATGGATCAAACGGCCCGGGGAGTCCGACGGATCGTGCAACGGCGGGCCGTCGGCCGGACGGTTCGTCAGCTCGTACGCAATTGAGCTGGGCCAAAACGCCGGTCAATAAGGACGCCGCCCCCGACGTCGACCTCACCGACGGGCGGTTCTACGCGAGTGGTGAAGCTCGCGCCGTTTACCGCTGGATGCGTACCCATCGCCCGGTCTTTCGGGACCGCAAGGGCCTTGCGGCCGCCGCGAGTTACCGCGCGGTGCTCGAGGCCGAACGCGATCCGGGCCTGTTCTCCAATGCCGGTGGTATCCGACCGGCGACGCCGCCGCTGCTGCACATGATCGACATGGACGACCCGGCGCACCTGCTGCGCCGCAAACTTGTCAACACCGGCTTCACCCGCAAACGCGTTGCCGCCCATACAGATTCGATTCAGTCGCTGTGCGACGCCCTGATCGACGCGGTCTGCGAAACCGGCGGATGCGACTTCGTGACCGATATCGCCGCGCCACTGCCGATGGCGGTGATCGGCGACATGCTGGGCGTGCTGCCGCACGAGCGCGACATGTTCCTGGCGTGGTCTGACGACATGGTCGTCGCGCTGAGTTCGACGGCCACACCGGAGTTGCTCGCGCGCTCCGTGGCGTCGCTGACTGCGTACCACGCGCACATGCACGAGTTGATCGGGCGGCGGCGCCGCGATCCGGGTGACGACCTGGTCAGCGTTCTGGTGGAGGCTGAGATCGACGGGCGCCGCCTGTCCGACGACGAGATCGCCGCTGAGACCCTGCTCATTCTCATCGGCGGCGACGAGACCACCCGGCACACCCTGTCTGGTGGAGTCGCGGCGCTCGTGGCGCGGCCACGGCAGTGGGACGCGCTGCGCGCCGATCCGGGTCTGCTCGGAACAGCGATCGAAGAGATGCTGCGCTGGACCTCGCCGGTGAAGAACATGTGCCGCCTGGTCACCGCTGACAACGTGTTTCACGGAACGCAGTTGTATGCCGGGGAAAAGATCCTGCTGATGTTCGAGTCGGCCAACTTCGACGAGACGGTGTTCACCGACCCTGACGACTTCGACATTCGCCGAAATCCGAACAACCACCTGGCATTCGGCTTCGGTACCCACTTCTGCCTGGGCAACCAGCTGGCGCGGCTGGAATTGACCACCATGGTGGGCACGGTGTTGCGCCGGCTCCCGGACCTGACCCTGGCCGACGGCGCCGAACTTCCGCTGCGGCCGGCCAATTTCGTCAGCGGGCTGGAATCGATGCCGGTCACTTTCGCGCCGACGCCGCGCCGGCGGTGACGGTCGTCGCCGCAGGACAGCACGTCGTCCACGGCTGCGGCTATCCCGCCGGCACCGAGTCCAGTTGCGGCAGCAGGTATTCCAGCTGCCCGACCTCTTCGATGTTGTGTCTGATCCAGGCCTGGACCATATGGTCGGGAAAACGCCGGTGCAGCATGCGGTTGACCGGCGCGAACAACGCGTTGCGCGCTCCGAGGTCGAGGACCGTGACGTAGTGTGCACCGTCAGAACCGGCCGACCAGGTGTGCTCCAGTTGGATGACGATGACGCCGGCGATGCGCGTGACCAGGCGGATACCTGTCTCGTCCAGCTTCTCCACCCGATCGGTCACGTCTACTTTGTATTCCGGCCGCGCGCCGAAGGCTTCGACGATCCGGAAGCGAGCGCCCTCGCCGGCGCCGCCACCCGGTGCGGGCTTCGCCAATTCCCAGCGGATGTGGTCAATCGGGTGCCAGGCGAGGTAGCGGTCGATGACTTCGCCTGCGTAGCGCATCGTCCCGTCCAGGTGGGTGAACCAATCGAGCAGCATCGCCGGGGTGATGCCGGTCAGCACTCGATGGTCGATGGTGACGCGGCGGCGATGGTGTGCGGCGGTGGTGCAGCGCACCGTCGCTGTGGCGACCGGGCGCAACGGGTAGCGGACGGGGCGACTCAGCATCACGGCCTCCAAGATACGGTATCGTTTCTAAAATTACGGTACGAGGCCATGCTGAGAAACGCAACCGTTTCTTTCTGAGGGAGTGTGATGCGTCGACGGCACGGTGCAGAACTCGACGCGGCAATCAGGGACGCAGTCCTGCGTCTCATCGGTTTGCACGGAGCCGCCGGCGTCACCATGGAGGCCGTCGCCGCTGCCGCAGGAACGAGTAAACCGGTGCTCTACCGGCGCTGGCCCGACAGCCGTGCGCTGGTGCGCGACACCTTGATGCGCGTCGCCGTCACCGCGATTCCGCACCGGGACACCGGCAGCTACCGGCAGGACATGCTGGCGGTCCTGCGCGGCTGGGCGCAGCTGTTCACCGGGCCGCAGGCGGACGTCATCCGGGCCGGGATCGCTGCCGCAGCTCACGATCCCGTACTCGCCGAAACATTCCGCACCGACGTGATCGGTTGGCGCAAGCAGGAAATGGCCGAGCTGCTGGCCCGAGGGATCGCTCGCGGCGACGTGCGCGCTGATGTGCCGATCGAGATCGCCCGCGAACTCGGGCAGAGCGTGCTGTGGCACCGGCTGCTGGTTACCGGCGATCCCATCGACGAGCAGTTGATCGTCCAACTGGTCGACGAGGTGCTGGTTCCGTTCGTCACGCCACGACAGGTCTGACGAAACGGTTTGCCGCAGCCGCGAACGACGAAAGATCCTCGGGGACCCCGCGACGTCGCCTCCGTGATCGCCTTCCTGGCCAGCGACGACGCCGCGGTCATCCACGGTGCGGTCTACCGGGTCGACAACGGTAAGGGCGCCGGCTGAAGCTAGACTCGCGCCGACGATTCGCCGACACGACGCCGAGGCCGGTACTGATGGATTTGCAGTGGTCACAGGACGAGCTGGACTTCCAGGACGAGGTCCGGCAGTTCCTCCACGAGAAGCTCACTCCCGAATTGCGACGCGCCGGGCAACTCATGACCAGCGTCTATGCCGATCACGAGGCCAGCATGGCCTGGCAGGCGATCCTGCACGAACGCGGCTGGGCGGCGCCGGCCTGGCCGGTGCAGTACGGCGGCTGTGATTGGAGCCTGACCCAGCACTACATCTTCACCCGGGAATCGATGCTGGCCGGTGCGCCCTCGCTGTCGCCGATGGGCATCCGGATGGTGGCGCACGCGATCATCCGGTACGGCACCGACGCGCAGAAAGACTATTTCCTCCCGCGGATCCTGACCGGCGAGGTGTTCTTCTGCCAGGGGTACTCCGAGCCGGAGGCCGGGTCGGACCTGGCGGCGCTGTCGATGGCGGCCGTGCCCGACGGTGACGACCTGGTGTGCACCGGCAGCAAGATCTGGACCACCCATGCCAGCGAGGCGAATTGGATGTTCGCCCTGGTGCGCACCTCGCGTGCGCAGAAGAAGCAGCAGGGCATCACGTTTGTGCTGATCGAGATGACCGCACCGGGCATCGAGATCCGGCCGCTGGTGATGACCTCGGGTGAAGAAGTGCAGAACCAGGTGTTCTTCGACGAGGTGCGGGTGCCCAAGGCCAACGTCCTCGGCGAGATCGACCAGGGCTGGACGGTGGCCAAGTATCTGCTGGAATTCGAGCGGGGTGGCGGCGCGGTGGCGCCGGGCCTGCAAGTGATGGCCGAGGAGATCGGCGCGGCGGCCAAGAGCCAACCCGGTCCGGGTGGCGGAACGCTGGCCGGCGATCCGGGTTTCACCCGGAAGTTGGCCGACGCCCGAATCCGCGCTGAGGTCCTGGAGATTCTCGAATATCGGGTACTCGCCGCGGTGGCGCAGGGGCGCAATCCGGGCGCGGCATCGTCGATGCTGAAGATCCTGGGTACCGAACTCAGCCAGACCCTGACCGAACTCGCGTTGGAGGCGGCCGGGCCGTGGGGACGGGCCTATCAGCCACACGTGACCGCACCCGGGGGGCGGGTCGCGGAATTCACGGCGCCCGCCGACGGATACGCCTCGGGCGAGCCGTGGCAGGCGGTGGCGCCGTTGCGTTACTTCAATGACCGGGCCGGCTCAATTTACGCCGGCAGCAACGAAATCCAGCGAAATATTCTGGCCAAAGCGGCATTGGGGTTATAGATGGACTTCAATTTGACCGAAGAACAAGAGCTGCTGCGCGACGGCCTGGCGAAGTTCCTTTCCGTCCGTTACGACCTCGACAAGAGTCGCGCCGCGGCCAAGACCGGCGTCGGCTGGCAGCCGGACATCTGGCGAGGCTTCGCCACAGAGTTGGGCATCCTGGGCGCGACGCTGCCCGAAGACGTCGGCGGGATCGGCGGCGGCCCAGTGGAACTCATGATCATCGCCGAGCAACTCGGTCAGGCGCTGGTCGTCGAACCTTACGTCGACACCGTCGTCGTGGCCGGCGGGCTGTTGCACCGCGCCGGCGGACCGCTGGCCCGTGCGCTGCTGGAAAAGATCTCCGACGGCAAGGCCGTGGTGGCGTTGGCGGCCGCCGAACCGGCGTCCGGCGATCGATGGCAGGACGTGTCGACCACGGCCGAACCCGACGGCGACGGCTGGGTGTTGACCGGCCGCAAACTGATGGTCGTGGGAGCGCCGCTGGCCACGCACCTGCTGGTCACCGCCGGCACGCCAAACGCCAACGGGCTCTCGCTGTTTGTCACCGAGGTCGACGCGTCCGGTATCGAAGTGCATCCCTATCGCACCATCGACGACCGCCGCGCCGCCGACATCGCGTTCGACAAGGTGCGGCTGGGGCCGGAGGCGCTGCTCGGCGAACCGGGCCAGGCGTGGTCATCGCTGAGCCGGGCGCGCGATGAAGGAGCGGCGGCAATCTGCGCCGAGGCGGTCGGCTGTATGCGAAAAGTTTTGGCGGACACCGTGGAATATTCCAAGCAACGTCAGCAGTTCGGTCAGCCGATCGGCAGTTTCCAGGTGCTGCAACACCGCATGGTCGACATGCACATGGAACTCGAGCAATCCGTCGCCGCGGTATACCTGGCGATCCTCAAACTCGACGAAGACGAGGCGATCCGCGCCCGTGCGGTATCGGCGGCCAAGGCGACCATCGGCCGCGCTGCGCGGTTCATCGGCCAGCAGGCCGTGCAGCTGCACGGCGGCATGGGGATGACCGAAGAGCTGGCGATCGGCCACTACTTCAAGCGGCTCACCGCAATTCAGTACGAATTCGGCACCACCGACCAACACATCGCCCGGTATGCGGAGCTGACGCAGGCGTAGTTCCGCCGGCGAGTCCGGTCAGCGCCTGCTCTCGTCAGCGAGCTGATCCGCGGACTGCTGCGCACCCGGGGCGTCGGGGTCGTCGCCCGCATGCTCCAGTTGCTCTTCCACTTCACGTTGTTCTTCGGTGGACTCCCTGGCGTCCTTCGGCACCGGTGCTGAGTGGTCGTCGGGGTGCTGATCCACGCGAAACCTCCTAGGTGCCGGCACATGCTTGCCGGCAGGATCGCCCGAAACCGACTCGGCGAAACCCGCAGGAAGTAGCGACGGGCGCCACATTTACGGTCGAACCATGAACTTCGACGAGTACCGCAGCTATGACGCCACCGGCCTGGCGAAGCTCGTCGCCGACAAACAGGTGACCGCTTCCGAGCTGTTGACCCTGGCCAGGGAGCGCGCCGCCGCGGTCAACCCGCGGATCAACGCGATCGTGCGGGATGTGCCGGCGCAACCCGTCGACGATGCCGGGGGCGCGTTCGCCGGCGTCCCGTTCCTGATCAAGGACATCGCGCAGGACTACGCCGGGTTGCCGACGTCCCAGGGATCCCGCGCCTGGATGTCGACGCCGGCGGCCGAACACGCAACCGTCGTCCAGCGCTGGATCGACGCGGGGTTGGTCATCTTCGGCAAGACCAACCTGCCGGAGTTCGGCGCGAAGGCGATCACCGAATCGCAGGCGTGGGGGCCGGCGCGAAACCCGTGGAACCTGCATCACACGCCGGGCGGTTCCTCGGGCGGGTCGGCCGCCGCGGTCGCAGCGGGCATCGTGCCCTGCGCAGGCGCCAACGACGGCGGCGGGTCGACGCGAATCCCGGCCGCCTGCTGTGGCTTGGTGGGCCTGAAACCGGGCCGCGGGTTGACGCCGATGGGCCCGGCGACGGGTGAGGCCCAGCACGGCGCCGCCGTGCAAGGCGTCGTGTCCCGGACGGTGCGCGACACCGCGGCCATGCTGGACGTCATCTGCGGGGGCGAATCGTCGGGTCCGTATCTGCCCGCGGTACCCGATTCGCCGTACTTGTCCGCCGTGGGACAGGACCCCGGCGCACTACGGATCGGGGTGCGGGTGCCGTCGGCGATCAATCCCGAACCGCACCGGGAAGCCTTCGCGGCGGTGGAGGCCACCGTGCGTAGCCTCACCGACCTCGGACACCATGTCGACGAACTGTCCGCAGCGCCGTACGACGACGCCGCCCTGGCCCGCGACTTCCTGCTGGCCTGGTTCGTCCACCTGGCCTGCGACGTCGACCAGGCCAAGCGCCACACCGGTGCCGGCGATGCCTCGTTCGAGCGCGACACCCTGATCATGGCCGCGCTCGGCCGGGCCACCAAAAGCGTCGATTACGTCGACGCGATCGAACGCCGCCACCAGCACACCCGCCGGCTGAGCACCTACTTCGAGTCGTACGACCTGTTGCTGACGCCCACGCTGGCGACCCCACCCCCGACGATCGGGGAGTTCGACCTGCCCGTCGCGTTGCAGCACGCCGCCGACGGCCTGATCAAGACCCGTGTCGCACGTCTGCTTCGATACACCAACATCGTCGACGACATGGTGGACAAGAATCTCGGTTGGGTCCCCTACACCCAGCTGGCGAATCTCACTGGCCGACCGGCTATTTCGCTGCCGCTGCACTGGACTTCCGGCGGCCTGCCGCTGGGGGTGCAGTTCGTGGCGCCGCTGGGCGGGGAGTCGCTGCTGATCAGGCTGGCCGCCCAGCTGGAGCAGGCGAACCCGTGGTGTGATCGCATCGCCCCGCTGTAAGGACACCTTTTTGTGGCCGACGCGATACTCGCCGCGGGGTTTCAGGCTCGCGACCGAGCGGGTATGTCCCCCTTATGAACTCATTGGTAGCGGCGGATCCCCGCCAGGTCATTGAAATGAGTTCTGCCGGTGCCGCCGATGCGACCACCGCAGGCAGGCTGCGCCGCGATTTGCAGAGATGGTTGCAGGACTTGGTTGACGAACCGGCAGAAGTCGACGACATCGTGCTGAGTGTGAACGAAGCCCTGGCCAACTGCGTCGAGCACGCCTACCGCGCCCATGATGCGGTGGGTCCGATGAAACTGCAGGTCAGTTACGACCGAGCCGCACGGTCCCTGCGCATTTGCGTCAGCGACCACGGCACGTGGCGCAAGCCCACGCTGCGGCCACGCAACGACGCTCGGGCGTCGCGCGGCATCATCTTGATGCACGCCCTGACCGAGCAGTGCACCATCAAGATTCGTCCCGAAGGCACCACGGTGTGCCTGGATTACCTCGCCCGTCCGCACCACGACGCGTAGTCCCTACCGCCGCAGCGTCCGATTCGTACTCACCCGATCGCCGCGGGAATCGCGGTAATCTTTTCGGCGGCGTCAGTTGGGGGCCGCGGATCAACTTCGATTTCGGTGGAAGCGATTAAGGGTTCAACGGGGACTGCGACGTCCAGCAGATGGCGTCGCGGCGATCAGTTCGACTGGTTATCCGGCTACTTGGCGGTGCGCGGACTCAGTGGTGCGACCCGCGCCCTGATGGCGTTCATCGCGTCGTCGATGGTGCTGTGCCTGTTCGCCCTGTTATGGGGCCCGGACGGTCCGCGCGGAGCCGGGCCGGTCGCCATGACCTGGATCGCGGTGATCGGTGGGGTGGCCGGGGCACTGTTGTGGATCTGGCGTTGGCCGACCCGGATCCTGTCGATCGCGTTTGCGGTGACCTGCAATACCGCGGTCGCGCTGGCATGCCTCGCCCACCCCAATCCGCTGCCGGCGCTGATCGGCTGCATTGCCTTCGCCACGTTCGGTGCCTACATCGCGTTCTTCCACACCACGGCGTTCGTGTTGTACAACTTCGTGGTCGCGGCGGGGGTGGGGGTATACGAAGCGGCGCGGCTGGCCGGGTCGGGGCATCCTTCTCTGGCCGGGGTCGATTTGTGGCTGGTGCTGGAGGTCAATATCGCCTTGCCGCTGGCCATCGGCATCCTGGTGCGCGCTCTGGCGGGTGACTTGCTGCGCGCCGACCGTGACCCGCTGACCGGCTTGCTCAACCGCCGTGCGTTCCAGCACAACGCCCTGGGCATGATGCTGGCCCGTCGGGGCATCGATGAACATCTGGTGGTGCTGCTGATCGACCTCGACAACTTCAAGAGCCTCAACGACCGGCGCGGTCACGCCGCCGGCGACAATGCGCTGGTCCAGGTTGCCCAGGTGTTGCTGGCCGCTGCCGAAGACCAGGCGGTGGTGGCGCGCAGCGGCGGCGAGGAATTCCTGGTCGCCGGAACTGCGGCCCAGTGCAACGCCGAGACGCTGGCCGCCCAGCTGTGCAAGGCCATCGGTGGATCGACGGCCGGGGTCACCGCCAGCATCGGCACGGCGTGTGCCCTGTTGGACCACACCGCTCCGGGCGACCACCAAGCGCTGCTCGAGCGGCTGATCTCTGCCTCGGACGCCGCGATGTATCAGGCCAAGCGCCTCGGCGGCAACCGGTGTCATCATCATCAGCTGTGTTGATCGGCCCAGCCGCAGGATGTGCGACGATCGACGGCATGGCTGACACCGTCGTCGAAATGATGAACGCCGGAATGGAATCGACCATCCCGATCGCCGCCCGGATGGGGGTGCGCGTGCTGGAGGCCCGGCGCGGCTTTGCCGCGGCCGCGGTGCCGGCCGAGGGCAACGGAAACCATTTCGGTGTCGTCTACGCCGGTGTCCAGTTCACTGTCGCCGAAATCCTGGGCGGCATCATCGCGTTGGCGACGTTCGATGCCGGCAGGTTCTACCCGCTGGTGAAAAACGTCGACATCGCTTTCGTCGGTCGGGCTACCAGCGAGCTCCGCGCCGAGGCAACCATGGACGATGAGACCATCGCGCGGGTGGAAGCCGAGGCTGCCGCGCAGGGCAAGGCCGACTACACGCTGGAAGCGGTCGTCACCGACGCCGCCGGCACGGTGGTTGCCACCACCCGCGGGTTGTATCAGTTGCGCGCACACCGCTGATCGGTGACAGTGCGCAAGTTGGGCGAGGTCCTGCAGATCGGCGGACTCGAACCGACCTTCCAGGACGAGTTGGATTGCCGTTACCAGCTGTCCAGGCTGCCGGCGGGACCGCACCGCGCCGCATACCTGGCCGAGCACGGCCCCGAGTTCCGCGTCGTGGTGACCTCCGGGCCCCCGGGCGTGGACGCAGACACCATGGCGGCGTTGCCCCGCCTGCAGGCCATCGTGAACAACGGCGCAGGGGTGGACTCCATCGATCTGGACGCGGCGCAGCGGCTGGGTGTCGGCGTCAGCAACACCCCTGATGTGCTGTCCGATACGGTCGCCGATACGGCGGTGGGACTGATTTTGATGTCACTGCGCCGGTTCGGCGCCGCCGACCGGTTCGTGCGGGCGGGCCAGTGGGCCGACGGACGTCAGTTCCCCTATGCCAGGGATGTCACCGGGCTGCAGGTCGGCATCCTGGGGCTGGGCCGCATCGGTGCGGCCATCGCGGCCCGGTTGCGCGGATTCGACTGCGTGATCGCCTATCACAACCGGCACCGGATCGAGGGGTCGCCGTATCGATATGCCGAGTCGCCGGTGGAACTGGCCCGGTCGGTCGATGTCCTGGTCGTTGCCACGACAGGTGGCCGCAATACGCGAAACCTCGTGGACCGCAACGTCCTCGAGGCGCTCGGTCCCGAGGGGTACCTGGTCAACATCGCCCGGGGCAGCGTGGTCGACCAGGATGCGTTGGTGGAGCTGATCACCGTCGGCGGTGTGGCCGGAGCCGGGTTGGATGTTTTCACCGACGAGCCCACCGTGCCCGCCGCGCTGCTCGACCTGGACAACGTGGTGTTGTTTCCCCACATTGGCAGCGCCACGGCGCGCACCCGCACGGCCATGGCGCTGCTGGCGATCCGTAACCTCGAGAGCTTCCTGGACACCGGCGAACTGGTGACGCCGGTACTGACGCCGCAACCAAGGCCGCCCGCCCGCGGCTGACGCGGTGCTTGCCCCGGCGGGTCACGGGGTATCCGCCCCTGCGTTCACCGATCACTGCTTGCCGCCGAAAGGGCCGACGATGTCGACGTTCGCCGGATGTCCGAAACGGATGACGTTCGGGCCCTGCGGGGGCGTGCGGCCGGACGGCCAGTGCGAGATGCGCGCCGGAGCCTGCGCGTTCGACGATGTGGTGCCCTGGGCTGGGCCCTCGCCCAGCACAGTTGCTGCGCGCGTTCCGCTGGTGCTGACCGATTTCAGCGCTACACCGTTCGATCGCGACGACATCGCCGCCACGGCCGCGATCCTGGGACCCGCCTGTGACGCCGTCCTGGTCGGCGAGCACCAGAACAAACCGGATTTCCCCCCCACGTTGATGGGGGCGATGCTGCTCGACGCCGGCGTCGTGCCGCTGATCACCCTGTCCTGCCGGGATCGCAACCGCGTGGTTCTCGAGCAGGAACTCCGGGGGCTGCGCAGCGTCGGTGTCGACACCGTGCTCTGCGTAACCGGTGACGGACGTGGTTACGACGTGCGCCCGGACGTCACCCAGACCTTCGATCTCGACGGGCCGCGCCTGGTCGCCCTGGCCGCCTCGGTCGGGATGGTCGCGGCGGTGCCGGAAACGCCGACGGCCCCGCCGGTGGCCGCCCGGCCCCGACGGCTGGTCGAGAAGCAACGTGCCGGAGCCAGCCTGGCGGTGCTCAACCATGTGCCCGCCCCGGACATGATCGCCGAGTTCATGGCGGCGGCGCGGGCAGCGGGGTTGTCGATCCCGGTCATTGCCGCCGTCGCGGTGTTCACCGACAGTGTGTCGGCGGCCGTCCTGGAGGGGTTGCCCGGCCTCGAACTCGACCCGGTTGTGGCCAGACAGGTGCTGGACGCGCCGGACCCGGTGGCCGCGGGCATTTCCGCGGCGGTCGACGAGGCGCACGCGCTGCTGGCCATCGAGGGTGTCGAGGGCGTGAACGTGTCGGGGCTGGCGTCATCGTCCGGGGCCCGCGTCGGTGCGCAGATCAAGGCCGAAGTTGGACGGCGGATTCGGGAGGGTGTCCGGTGACCGAGGCGATGGAGGCCGAATTCGACACGATCGCGGAGTGGACGGCACAAGTGGCCCTCGACTTGGGACCGGACCACTACGTGCCGGCGGGATGTCGGGGTAGTGGCAGTCCGGCGGCCCTGGACTGGCTGATCGAGCAGATGGGGCTGACCTCGGGTACTCGGTTGCTGGACTCGGGAGCCGGCGTCGGAGGCCCCGCCGCCTATGCGGCACAAGCACGTTCGGTGCAGCCCGTTCTGGTCGAGCCGGAGGCGGGCGCGTGCCGCGCGGCGAAGCTTTTGTTCAGCCACCCAGTGCTGTGTGCCGCCGGCGACAAGTTGCCGGTAGCGGACGCCAGTTTCGACGCCGCCTGGTCGCTGGGCGTGTTGTGCACCATGTCCGATCAGCTGGGGTTGCTCACCGAACTGCGTCGCATCGTCCGGCCACCGGGCCGCGTCGGGTTGCTCGTCTTCCTCGCTCACGACACGCTGCCGCCGGATTACCTTGCCGGCAACCATTTTCCGACTGTCGACGAACTCGACGACCTGGTGCACCGGTCCGCGCTACGCGTGCAGCAACGGCTGGGGACCGCAGAGTTGCCGCCGATCCCGGAGACGTGGAACGAGCAGGTGGACACCGTCACCGACACGCTCGCCGAACGCTACGGCCACACCGAGGCCTGGGAACTGGCCGAACGCCAGAGTTCCAGAATTGGCCGGCTGCTCGGCGACGGGACCCTGACCGGCGAGTTGCTGGTGCTACGTCACGCCTGAGTGCGGCCCGCGCCGAACAGGGCCGTCGTTTCGGCGACCCGTCCGTCGTCACGCAACTGCTCCAAGGTCTGCGGCAGCGGTAGCCGCCAGTTCGGATACTCATCGACAGTGCCCGGCAGGTTGGGCTGGCGGGTCTCGCCCAGGACGTCGTAGGGCGAGATCAACTTCAACCGGCTCGGGGTCGAGGCCAGGAAGCGGTGCATCGCCACGATGATCGCGTTCTCGTCCGGCTCGGTCGCGTCGTCGAGCAGCCCTTCGGAACGCAGCAGCGCCAACCATTCGGCGCGTTCCTTCGCGGCGTTGGCCTGCTCGGCGGGGACGTCGTCGAGCAGACCCAGATCAGCGCGCGCCCGCACATGCTCGGCGCTGAGGAAACCGGCCGCTGTCGGCAGGTCGTGCGTGGAGATGGTGGCGGCCGCCCGCGTCGGCCAGCGCGCCGCCGGCAGCAACGGCTCGTCCGGCGCGGACTGGTCACGGGTGAACCAGGACACCGCACAGCCCAACATCCCGTTGGCGGCCAGCGCTTCGGTGACCTCGGGTTCGACGGTGCCCAGGTCCTCGCCCACCACGGTGGCCCCGGCGCGGTGCGCTTCCAGAGCCAGCACGGCCAGCATCACGTCGGCGTCGTAATGCACGTAGGTGCCGCGGTCGGGGCTGTCGCCGGGCGGGATCCACCACAGTCGCCACAGCCCGGCCACGTGGTCGATCCGCAGCCCGTCAGCATGGGCGAGCACAGCGCGCACCATCTCCCGCATCGGTTGGTAACCGGTAGCGGCCAGCCGGTCGGGTCGCCACGGGGGCAACCCCCAGTCCTGGCCGCGGGGGGTGAAATTGTCCGGTGGCGCGCCGACGCTCACCCCGGTGGCCAGGACATTGGCCAGCGCCCACGCATCGGCGCCTTCGGGGTCGACGCCCACCGCGAGGTCGTGCAGCACACCCAGCGCCATGCCCGCCTCGCGGGCCGACTGCCGCACCGCGGTCAGTTGCTCCGCACATCGCTGCTGCACCCAGGTGTGAAAGGCGACCCGCGGCGCCAGCTCCCGGCGCGCCGCGCTGACCGCCTGGCTTCGAACGTCCCGCAGCGGCGCGGGCCACCGGCTCCACCGGCCGCCGTGCCGTTCGGCCAACGCACAGTAAGTGGCCCAGTCGATCAGGCCCGGCGGTGTGTCCTGGCGCGGAGCCGGCCGTCCTTCGGAACGCCACAACAACTCCAGCGCAGCCCGTTTGGCCGCCCACACCAGATCGTGGTCGATCCGCGGGATGCTCGCCGACACCCGCAGCGCGTCCACCTCCGCACGGGTGTCCGGGTCAGCGCGCCGGTACGCGCCGAGATCCTCGATGCACAGCGCCAGCGGGTTGGCGAACCGGCGGCTCGACGGGGTGTACGGGGAGGGCTGCACCGGGTGTGTCGGGCCCGGCGCGTGCAGCGGGTTGAGCAGCACGGCGCCGGCACCGTGTTCGGTGGCGGTCCACCGGAGGAACTCACGCAGGTCCGCGAGATCTCCGATGCCCCACGAGCGAGCCGAGCGCAGCCCGTAGAGCTGCAGCATCCATCCCCAGGTGGCCGGGGCCGCGGGCACCTCGGGAGGTGCTGCCACCACGGTCACCTGCTGGCCGTCCCGGGTGCGCAGCCGATACCAGCCCGGCTGCAGCTCGGCGGGCAGTTCGTCGCGCACCGCGGTCTGCGCACCGTCTTCGGCTTCCAGCAATACCGCGCCGGGCAGCGGATGCGACCGGCCGGTGAGACGCATCGCGATGGTGGGCGCCGGCGCGCCCCGCTCGTCGAGTGCGGCGAGCCTGGCCAATTCGCGCCGCCGGTCGGCTGCGGTTCCGGCCTCGATGTCCAGCAGCCCCAACACCCGGATGACGACGTCGGCGTCGACGTCGACGGGTTCGCGGCGCTCGTTGCGGTAACTGGTGGCCACGCCGTGCGCGTCCGCCACGCGGCGCAGGTCGTCGGGAACAGGCTCGGGACGTCCACTCATGCGTCGTGGCCGGCGCTCGCCCGCGCGGATGCGTTCACGGCGCTGGTATACCCGGGCGCCGTCTTCTCACACCGACGGGGGCCGAACTGTATTGCGCGCGAGGCAGATCCGGCGGTTACTGCTCATCGGAGAAATCGGCGGTGAGCCAGCGGTCAGGCCGGATGGTGAACAGCACGGTCTCTTCACCTTCCAGGGAACGAGCGAAGGCACGCCCACCTTCCTCGCCCAGGTAGCGGACGGCGATCTCCAGCTGCGCCGCTGCCGGGGCGGGCGAGGTGGTGTCCACGACGGTGCCTTCCACCACCACGTACTGGTACGGCGGCTCCTCGCGCTGCACCACCAGCGTCACCGCACCGGTTCGCTCGATCAATCTGGCTTTGCGAGTCGTGGGGCCGGTGGTGATCCGGATGTCTCCTCCGGGGGTGTAGTCATACCAGATCGGAGCGCTGGCGGGCGGGCGGCCGTCGGCGGCGTCGACGGACAGCACAGCGACATGCTTGTCGGCGAGGAATTGCTGACGCTCGGTCTCGGAGAACTTCTTCATGCGGGTTCAAACGCGGCCTCCCGCCCGGCCTATTCCGGCGCTCGGCGTGCTGGCCGCGCTGCTCAAAGGCGTCCGAGCAGCTCGGCTTTCTTCGCCGCGAACTCCTCGTCGGACAGGATCCCGCGCTGATGCAGCCCGGCCAGCGACTCGATGGCGGCGACAATGCTCGCGGAATCGTCGGAACCCCCGGGCGCGGCGTGGGCCGGTGATGGTGGCGCCGCCGGGGGGTGGGACTGCGGGGCGGGGGCAGCGGCGGGGGTTTCTGCCACCTGCTGCGCACCGAGCTCACGCAGACTCGACACGTCGAAGGTGCCGAACTGGCTGGTGAAGTGCACCGAACCGTATCCACCGCCCTGCTGTTGTTGCACCCCGTTGATCTGGTGCTCACCGGTGTCGAAAACCTTTGTCACACCGTTGATCTGCATCGCCAGCCGACGGGTGTTGGGAAAGACGGCGTAGCGCGCGTCGTTCTGCCCGCCGGTCGAACTCGGTACCCCCAGGTCCGCGGGCCACCAATTGGACGAGGTGAAGCTGGTCTGGAACCCGGCGCCCTGGGATTGCGACTGGGATTGCGAACCCGACCCGCGGAACACGGTGGTCGTGGTGATCAGCTGGGACAATTCGTTGCACAGCGCGTCGACCCGGGCTTTGAGCGCGTTGTCGAACATGTTGCCCACCATCGTCATCCCACCCCGCATCCATTGGCCGGAGCCGCCGAGTTCGGGGATGGAGAACTGGGCCATCGTGCCGCCCCCGGTGTGGATGGCGAACAGCATGGCCAGCACCGCTTCGCGGGAAAGGCCGTGACGCTGGGCGATCTCGGTGATCGCGTGCTCCGCTTCGGGGGTCACCGCTGCCTGCATGTTTTCGCGTCTTTCGTCGTCGGTACGGAATTGAGCGTCGGGACACACGCGTGTCGCGATATCTGGTTACCCAACTGGCGTCGGGATGATGTTTCAGACCGCCGACTTCTCCAACACATGGACGCCGCACGCGGAGCCCAGGCCGATCACGTGGGCGAGCCCCACCTTGGCGTTGTCGATCTGACGGTCGCCGGCCTCGCCGCGCAGGTGGTGGCAGACCTCCCAGATGTTGGCGATGCCGGTCGCGGCGATGGGGTGGCCCTTGGACTGCAGTCCGCCCGACACATTGACCGGCGTCGCGCCGTCACGCCAGGTGGCGCCGCTGTTGAAGAAGTCGGCGGCGCCGCCCTCTTCGCACAACATCAGATTGTCGTAGTGCACCAGCTCGGCGGTGGCGAAGCAGTCGTGCAACTCGACCAGGTCCAAATCGGCCGGGCCGATGCCCGCCTCGTCGTAGGCGGTGGCCGCGGCGTTGCGGGTCAGCGTGTTGACGTTCGGGAGCACCTGGCACCCCTCTTCGAACGGGTCGGTGGTCAGCACCGATGCCGACACCTTCACCGCCCGGCGGCGCTGTTCCAGGGACAGTGTTATCAGTGTCGTGCCGTTGCACACGATGGCGGCCGCGGCGCCGTCGCAGTTTGCCGAGCACATCGCCCGCGTATTCGGGTAGGCGATCATCACGTCGTTCATGATCTGCTCGAGGGTGAACCGTTTCTGGTAGGCGGCCAGTGGGTTCAGCGTCGAGTGCGCGTGGTTCTTCTCGCTGATCTTGGCGAACAATTCAAAGCTGGTGCCGCCGTACTTGTGGCCGTATTCGGTGCCGATCTGGGCGAAGACACCGGGCATGGCCTCGGTGCCGATCCGTCCGTCGACCGGCGCGACCGCACCGTAACGCCCCTTGGGCGCCCACACGTCGGCGTCGGACTTCTTCGTGCCGCCCCCGCCGAGTAGCCCCGCGCCGGACAGTTTCTCCACGCCGACGGCCATGCCGTAGGTGACCTCGCCGGCTTTGACAGCCATGATCGCGGTGCGCAGCGCGGTGGCGCCGGTCGCGCACGCATTGGCCACGTTGTACACCGGGATGCCGGTCTGGCCGATCTGTTTCTGCAACTGCTGACCGATCCCGGCGTTGGCCGCCATCAGGTTGCCCGCGGCGATGACACCGATGTCGGCCATGGTCAGCCCGGCGTCGGCGAGCGCTCCGGTGGCCGCTTCGGCGGCTAGGTCGACGGTGTCCAGATCCGGGTGCTTGCCGAACTTGGTCATCGTGATCCCGAGGATCCAGATGTCGTCGCTGGCGGCCATCGTCGCTGCTCCTTCTTCGGTGATCAGGTCAGGCGGCCGGCTCGAACCCGAAGCCGATCGCCTCGGTGCCTTCCGAGTCGGTACCGAGCGGGTAGGTGGTCAGCCGCACCTTCATCCCGTCGCGCACGTGCTCGGGATCAGGTTCGACATTGATGAGATTGGCCCGGACCTGAGTGCCGTCGCAGTCGACGACCGCGGCGACGAACGGGGTGGGTATCCCGGGTGCGGCGAACGTGACGATGGTGAAGGTGCGCACGGTGCCTTCGGTCGCCACCGGGACGGTGGTGAAGTCCGTCCGGAAACAACCCGCGCACGCGTTGCGCCGGTCGAAGAAGCGGGCGCCGCAGTTGGCGCATTCCCGCGCGACGAGGTGGGGTTCGCCGTCGTCGAGCACCAGATAGTCGACGATGGGGATCTGTCCAGCCTTCGAATCGGCCATGCAACCTCCGTCGTGTCCCTGGCAAAGCCTGCATGCAGCCTACGGATCTCCGGTGCCGGGAACGACAACCGGTCCCGACGGCGGTGGTAGGAAAATCCATACCCGTTGGGGTGCAATCGAAATGCGTGTCGGGCACACCAGATTGGACAAATCAGACAGATCGTCTAGTCGTGATGTAGGATTTGGTGCGCATCGCGTGGTAGATATCGACGCGTATCGAGGCGCGAGGGGCTGAGTCTGGTGAACGAGCTGGGCCTGGACGACGTGGTGGCGCGCGCCGGAGTCTTCCACGGTGTCGCCCGCGGATTGCTTGCCGAAGTCACCAAATCGCTGCGGTGGGTGACGTTCGCGCGCAGGCAGACGATCTTCGTCGAGGGACAGGCAGGTGACTGCCTGTACATCATCGCCGAAGGCAAGGTGAAGATCGGCTGTAGGGGCCGCGACGGCCGCGAGACGCTGATCACCCTGCTGGGCCCGTCCGACATGCTTGGCGAACTCTCGGTTTTCGATCCGGCGCCGCGCTCATCCACCGCGGTGGCCCTCACCCGGGTCCGGGCAGCGGTCATGGACGGCGACATCCTGCGGGCCTGGGTCGACGAGCGCCCGGAGGTCGCCGACCAACTGCTGCGGTTGTTGGCGCGCCGGATTCGTCGTACCAACGACATCGTCTCGGAACTGATCTTCAACGACGTCCCCGGCCGGGTCGCCCAGCAATTGGTCTTGCTGACAAAGCGATTCGGTGTCCGCGTGGGTACGGCGTGGCGGGTCGATCACGGCCTGTCCCAGGAGGAGATCGCCCAGCTCGCCGGGACGTCCCGCGAGACGGCCAACAAGGTCCTATTGGAATTCGCCGATTACGGGTGGGTCTCCATCGAGAGCAAGAGCCTGCTGATCCATGATTTCGAGCAGCTGGCGGGTCGGGCGACCCGGTCGGTGACACCGATGCGCTGGGCCTGATCGTGCACCATGGGTGTCATGGCGACCGTGCTGTGGGATCAACACACATGTCTGCCCCTGCTACTCACCGCCGACATTGAGCCGCTGACCCGCTATCGGCGGGAGAGCGGGGCCCTTTTGTCGGTCAATGTGGGCTATTCACCGCAGTCCTTCGCCGACACCATGGCGCTGCTGAAGCACTTTCGAGCCGCGGTCCGGGACCACCCGGAGCTGCAATTGGCCACGGGCACTGACGATGTCGCCGCGATCACCGGGTCCGGCCAGATTGCCGTGGTGTTCGACCTGGAAGACTCCGCGCCGTTGGACGACGACTTGAGCAACCTGGCCACCCTCGCCGAACTGGGGCTGCGCACGCTGTTGCCGACCTACAACCACGCCAACCGGGCAGGCAGCGGATGTCTGGACGCCGACGACACCGGCCTGACCCGGTGGGGCGCCGACATCGTCGCCGAAATGAACCGCGTCGGCATCGTGGCCGACGGGTCACACTGCAGCACCCGTACCGGTCTGGACATGTGCGAGGTTTCCACCCGGCCGGTGGTGTACAGCCATTCGTGCCTGCGCGCGGTGTGGGACCATCCCCGCAACATCACCGATGAACAGGCCCGTGCCTGCGCCGCCACCGGAGGTGTCGTCGGCATCACCGGCGTGGGAATTTCCCTGGGGCCCAACACTCCAACGCTGGAAGCCATGACCCGCCATCTCGAATACGCCGTCGATCTGATCGGCGTCGATCACGTCGGTGTCAGCAGCGACTTCTCGTTCGACCACGACGACTTCGTCGACGAAATACGGCGCAATCCAGCCCTTTTCGACGACAGCTACACCCGCTGGGGACCGATCCAGTGGATGCCGCCGGAAACCCTGCTCACCCTCGGTCAGCATCTGAGCGATCGCGGCTGGCCCGACGCCGACATCGCTGCCGTGCTGGGCGGCAACTTCTACCGGGTCGCCGAACAGACCTGGACCGGGGAGTGAACGTGCCGAGTGGTTTCGACGTTCGCGGGCGGGCACTGCGTGCCGGTGAACTCGCCCCGTGGCTGGCTGAGCACAGCCTGGGCAATCGGTTCGGCCTGGCCGTCGTCGGCGCAAACGGTGCTGCCGGCCCCGCGACCGCCCTGGCGGTGGTGGCGGCCGACGGCGACGGCCGGCATATCGACATTGCCGCGCTGAACCCGGACGACGAGGCGGCGCTGGCGTCGTGGCTGGCCGACCCGGGCCCACCCAAGGCGGTGCACGACGTGAAGTCGACGTTGCATGCGCTGGCCGGTTGCGGCTGGACACTGCGCGGGGTGACCTCGGATACGTTGTTGGCGGCTCATCTAGCGCGCCCCGAGCAGCGGCGGTTGGATCTCAACGACTTGCTGGTGCGCCACATGCGGTGCGCACTGCCGGCGGAAGCTGTTGACTGGCAATTACTTTCAGCTGCCGAGGACCGGTCCGCGATCCAGGCGCTGATGCTGCGGACCTGCGCGGTCCTCGACCTCGCCGACGTGCTGGACGAGGAACTGGCCCGTATCGACGCGTCGTCACTACTGGGCCGGGTGGAGCTACCGGTGGCCCGGGTGCTGGCACGGCTGGAGTCGACGGGCATCGCGCTGGACCACGCCCTGCTCGCCGGTACCGACCTGCTGAAATCGCATGCGCCGGACGGACGCACCCACGCCACCCTGCAGCAGACCGGCACCGTCACCGGCCGGCTGTCGTCATCGAAACCGAATCTGCACGACGATGCGATCGGTGCGCAGTTGCGCGCTGCGGTGGTGGCGGCTGACGGCTACCAGGTGATGACCGCGAGCTACCGTCAGCTCGAGACGCGGCTGTCGGCGTACCTCAGCGGCGGAGGTGGCGAACGCGAACTCGTCGCAGACGCCCGGCGCGTGGGATATGCGTCCACCCTGCTGGGACGCCGGCGCTACCTGCCCGACCTGGACAGCGGAAACAACCGGCTGCGCCGCGCGGCGGAGCGGGACGCGGTCGCCATGGCTGTGGAGGGCAGCGCGGCCGACATCCTCAAGCTGGCGATGATCGGCATCGACCAGGTGCTCACTGCCGCCCGGCTGACGTCGCGAATGCTGTTGCAGATCGGCGACGACCTGCTCTTCGAGGTGGCCGACGGCGGACGCGACACGCTGGCCGGATATGTCCGTGAACAGATGCTGGGCGCCTACGAGTTGCCGGAGCCGCTGGACGTGCACGTGCACATCCGGTAAACGGCCCCGAACGGGCTAGGAGCGCGGCAGCGCGCTACCTTTGCGCCACTCCTCCCAGCTGAGCGTCCAATCGCCGTTCTGCTCGATCTTCAGCGCCGCACCGCCGGTGTTGTGCACCTCGACGACGTCACCCGGCACGGAGAAGTCGTAAAACCATTTGGCGTTCTCGCCGTTGAGATTCAAGCAGCCGTGCGAGGTATCGGTATGGCCCTGGGCCCATACCGTCGAATCGAGCTGATGCAGATAAATGCCGTCGATGCTGATTCGGGTGGCGTAGTTGATGATCTCGCGGTAACCGAGCCGGGAATTCTTCGGCAACCCGAAGGTCGACGAATCCATCACCACCGGGTTTCCCCGGTCGAGCACGGTGTAGACACCCGGCGGTGTCCAGAAAGTCAAGGTCCGTCCGCCGACGGTCTCGGTGCCGCCCATACCCATGGAAGTGGGCATGGTCCGGACCAGTTTCCCGTTGTCGAAGACGCTGATGAGCTTGGTCGCGTCGTCGGCGATGGAGACGTGCGCATCGCCGATGCGAAAGGACACTCGGCTGTCCTCTTGCCCGAACATGCCGCCGCCCAGCGCAATACCGTAAATCCTGGCTTCGGCGGTCACGGTGGTGCCCGGCGCGTAGTAATGCTCCGGGCGCCAGTGCGCGTTGTGGGCGTCGACCCAATACCAGGATCCCGGCACGGCGGGATCGGTGGTGACAACCAGTTGGCGTTCGGCGGCGGCCCGATCGGTGATCTGCTCGTCGAAGTGCGCGACGACCACCGTTCCGACTCCATAGGTGCCGCCTTCGCGCAACGCCGCCTCCGACGTCATGGTGAACGACACCTTGGTCTGGTTGGACGGGCGCACCGTGGCGAACGACGAAACCTGCTTACTCTCAACCCCATTGGTTCCGCGGCTGGTGACGTCGAGGGTGTAGGTGTGGGCGTAGCCCAGCGGACCGGTCGGTTTCCACACCGTGCTGTCCGGTGTCAGGACGCCGTCGATCGGTTTGCCGGCGTCGTTGACCATACGCACCTCGACCAGGGTCCCGGTGTCAGCTTTGACCTGCACCGGGGCCGTCGGCTGGACATCACGTGCGTCCGGACTCGGCGTGACTGTCACCCGCGCCGGACCGGTCGCAGTGGATGCGCCGCCGGGTGAGTGGCACGCCGCGGCGCCGAGCAGCCCGAGGACGACGAGCACGGCCAGCACGATGTGGCGCCGTCGGTGGGCGAGATTGTTGGCTTTCATCACCGAACTACGTAGCCGCCGACGGTGGCTTCAAACCGTTGGATAGCTCACCCCACCGCGAGAGACTATGACGTCATGGCCGACGACGAGCTCGATGCCCTGTACTGGATTCCGCCGGATCAGTTCACTGCCGAGCGGAGGAAGCTATCCGCGGCGGCCAAACAGCGCGGCGATACCGATGCGGCCAAACGGATCTCAGCGGCCCGCAAACCCACCACAGCGGCGTGGATCGTCAATCGATTGGTGCTCGGGCGTCGTCAGGCACGGGCCAGCCTGGCTGAGCTGGGTGAGAGTCTGCGCACTGCGCACGCCGCGCTGGACGGCGTGCAGATCCGGGAGCTTTCGGCCCGCCAACACCACCTGGTCACCGAACTCACCGACGCCGCATTCGATGCCGCCGAGGTGAGAAACCCGTCGGCGGCGGCGCGCGACGACGTTGCGGGCACCCTGCAAGCTGCGATCGCCGACCCCGACGTGCGGGCGCGGCTCGGGCGCCTGGTCAAGGCAGAACGTTGGTCGGGCTTCGGCGACTTCGGCGACAGCGCGGCGGTGTCAGCGGCCACCCAACGGACCGCGCCGGCGGACAAACCGTCCCGGCCGGCCAAGACGTCGCAGCGCGACCAAAAAGTCGAGGCCGCCCGGCGCGAAAAGTTGACGGCAGCGGTAGCCGCCGCGGAGCGGACGGCCGCGCAGGCCGACAGCGTGCTGTCCGCCCGGCGTGCCGAACGAGACGCCGCCCGGACCCGTCGGGACCAGGCCGCGGCAGACCTCAGCAAGGCCGAGCGTGCCCTGGCCAGCGCCGGGAGCAGGTACGAAAAGGCGCGCCGGGACGGCCGTGACGCCGCGAACGCGCTGCAGGAAGCCAGGGCCCAGCTGAGGCAGCAGAAGTAAGTGCTGGCGCCGCGGGTTTCCCGGGCGCAGCTTCGGGTAAAACTCCCAGGCTGTTGATCGAAGGAACCACCGTGTGGCACGGCTCGCTGATGCATGGACCGATCCCAGCGGCGGTGCAGGTGGTGACCGTCGCTGCGCTGCTCTATGCCGTCGGGCGCCGGTGGCGCACGCGCTGGTTCGCCCTGACGGTGCTGGTGGGCGTCAGCACCGGGGTGGCGGTGCACTGGTACTACGGCACGCTCGGGCTGGCCAGCGAGCCGGCGCCGTGGCAGCTGTGGTTGTGGGTGTCACTGGCCGGCCTGGCCATCGCCGTCGCTGTGGCCGGCTGGGCGAGCGCCGGGGGGTGGCGGCGCAACGCGTCGGTGTTCGCGGCGTCGTTCTGTCTGCTCAGCATCGGTCTGACGATCAACGGGTGGCTGGGTTACTACCCCACCGTGCATGCCGCATGGAGCCAATTGGCCAACCGGCCATTGCCGAATGAGCTCGATCTGGACACCGCGCGAGCGATGCGGCGCGATCATGTCACCCCACGACACGGTGCGGTGGTGGCGGTGACCACGAGCACGGGCAAGTCGGGTTTCGCGCACCGGCGCGAGTGGGTGTACCTGCCGCCGGCATGGTTCTCGGGCAGGCCCCTGCCCGCCATCATGATGATCGGCGGTGAGTTCAACACGCCGGCGGACTGGGTTCGCGTCGGCAGGGCCACCGCCGCGCTGGACAGTTTCGCGGCAGCACATGGCGGTCAGGCGCCCGTGGCCGTATTCGCCGACGCCACCGGCGGATTCACCGTCGACACCGAATGCGTCAACGGGTCACGCGGCAACTCCGCGGATCACCTGACCGCAGAGGTGGTCCCGGAGATCGGCGACCTGTTCGCCCTCGGTGCCGAGACCAGATGGGGCATCGTCGGGTTCTCCTCGGGCGGCACCTGCGCGGTCGGACTCGCGGTGACACACCCGGAGATCTTCAGCGCTTTCGTCGACATCGGCGGCGACAGCGGTCCGAACGCCGGGACCCCTGCGCAGACTATCGACCGGCTTTTCGACGGCGACATCGACGCATACCGGCGGTTCGACCCGGCCACGGCAATGAACCGCCACGGCGGTTATGCCGACCTGTCCGGTCTCTTCGCGGTTCCCGGCTCAACCGATCACCGCAGAGGGGTGGGCCAGGACGCCGCCGAGCACCTGTGCAAAGTCGGTACGGAGCAGGGCATTTCGTGCCAGGTGGTCGCGCTGCCCGGCAGACATGACTGGCCGTCGGCCGCCACTGCCTTCGCGTTGACCCTGCCCTGGCTCGCCGAGCAGTTGGGCACCCCGGACCCGCGGGGGTGACGACCAGCTCACCTCGCGACGGCGTCGACCTCGACCGGCACACCGGTCAACCAGGACATGCCCGCCAGCGCCTCGAGGTCGTCGGGGTGGCTCGATGTCAGTTGGTTCACGTTCGCACCGCCGGCCCGGTTGGCCAATTGCCATCTCCCGGTGCCTTTGTGGCCCCACCCGTGGGGCACGGCGATGGTGCCGCGGACCAGGTCGGTGGTCAGGGTCACCGCAATCCTGATCTGCCCGAACGGCGAACGGACCATCACGGTGTCGCCGGCGGCGATGTGGCGTTGCGCGGCGTCGTCGGCGTGCATCACCGCGTGGTGAGAGCGGTTGCCGCGCATCAGCAATGGCGAGTTGTGCAACCACGAATTTTCCGACCGCGGCTCACGCATACCGATCAACCGCAGCGGGTAGTCATCCGGACTGCGGCGCCGGGTCAGCGCACTGATCTCGGCGTGGATGTCATTGTGCTGCAGCCGGATTCGACCGTTGAGGTAGGCCACCACCTCGTTCAGCACGCCGGTGCGCAGGTGTGGACTCAGCACTACACCGTGCGGGTGCTTCCCGGCCAACCGGGCGAAAGTCAGCCCGTGGCGCCGCATTCCGAACAGGTCGCCACCCTCGGACAATCGGATCATCAGGTCGACCAGAGGTCGCGGTTGCAACCGTCTGCCTCTCGAGACCGACACGCGACGCAGACCCGTCAGGGCGACGAAGGCGGGCGTCCGAGCCGTCGTCCGCGCAATCAACTCGGTGATGATGTCCCATTCCGTGCGTGCCTGACCCACCGGCTCCACCACTGCTTCGGTGACCTGACGAAACGGGGTGGCCTGGAACGTCTGGAAGGTGACTGCGAAGTCGTCGCGTTCGTACATCGTGGTGACGGGCAGCACGTAGTCGCAGTGGGCGGTCGTCTCGTTGACGTACAGGTCCAGCCCGACCATCAGGTCCAATTGGGAGACGGCCTGTTCCAGTTCGTCGCCGTTGGGGACCGAAAGCACCGGGTTGCCGGCCCCGACGAATAGCGCCTTGATCTGCCGATCGCCGACGGTGGTGATCTCCTTGGCCATCAGCGCCGCGGGTTCGGCACCGATGGCGGCGCCGAAGCCACCGATGCGGGTTCGGTTGCGCCGGTAGGTGCGCCGCAACGACCACCCCATCAACTTCAGTCCCCACTTCTGTCCGGGCATACCCAAGGTGCTGAAGACGCTGCCGCCTGGGCGGTCCAGGTTGCCCGCGATCAGATTGACCGCATCGATCAGATAGGTGGTCAGGGTGCCGTGTCTGCCCACACACGTGCCCAGCCGCCCGTACACCGCGGCGCGCGGGGTGTCAGATAAAGTTCTGGCCAGCGAGCGCACCACTGCCGGCTCTATCCCGGTGTGGCGTTCGGTGCGTTCGGGAGTGAAAGGCGCACACTGCATTTCCAGCCAGCGCACTCCGTCGGCATGCGCGCCGACATCGTGGGCCAGGCCCTCGGCGAACAGCACCTGCAGCAGCGACAGCAACAGGTAGGCGTCGGCATCCGGCGTGATGCCCAGCCATTCGAACTGCGCGGCGGTCTCGGAGCGGCGCGGGTCGACCACGATCACACGACCACCGCGCTTGACGATGTCGTGCATGCGGTCCTTGATCCGCGGCGCCGTCAGGAAGCTGCCATGGGAGACAACCGGATTGGCGCCCATCATGACGAGCAGGTCGGTGCGCATCAGGTCCGGGATCGGCACCGACATCGGCGATCCGTACAGCAATTGACTGGCGATGAGCCGACTGCTTGTGTCCTGTGAAGACGACGTGAAGAAGTGGCTGTGCCGGCCGATGCCCTTGATGAACGACATCGCCCCGAACAGGTGGGAGTAACTGAACGCCGCCGGGTTGCCCAGGTACCAGCCGAACGCTCCCGAGCCGTGCTTGCGGTGGATCGCGGCAACCCGGACCGCGATGTCGTCGAGCGCCTCGTCCCACGAGACGGGCTCGAAGCCGTCAGCGGTGCGGCGCAAGGGTGTCTGAATGCGGTCGGGGTCGTTGACTACTTCGGTGAACGCGATGCCTTTCTGGCAGGCGAAACCGGCGGACAGCGGATGATCCTTGTCGGGACGCAGCGCGACCAGCTTGCCGTCCTCGACGGTGGCCACCATGCCGCACAACGGCTCACAGATGCGGCAGAAGGTGGGTGTGTGGACGACACGGCCAGCCATCCCAGGAATCGTACTGTATGCCTTACAGTATTTTGGCCGACCGCTACGGGTCGAGCGGGGCGGTAGCCCGCGCGGCGGTATTGATCCCGGTCAGCAGCTCACGTAGCTGATCGAGTTCGGAAAGCTGCACGCCGAGGCGTTCCACTACGGCCGGGGGTACCTGCAACGCCGCCCGGCGCAGGTCGCGACCCTTCGGGGTCAACTCGACATGGGTGGTTCGCTCGTCGGTGGTGCTGCGGGTGCGCGTGATCAGGCCCTGTGCAGCCAGACGTTTGAGCATCGGCGACAGGGTGGCGGAATCCATCTGCAGCAGCGTGGCAATATCTTTGACCGACAGCGGTTTTCGCTCTTTTTTGCTGGTGTCCCACAGCGCCAGCATGACCAGATACTGCGGATGGGTCAGGCCGAGCGGTTCCAGCAAGGGCCGATATACGGCCAGCACGGCGCGGTTGGTGACGGCCAGCGCGAAACACACCTGGCTCTCCAGGGACAGCGGATCGACCTCCGCGACAGTGGCCGGTTCGCGGGCCATCGCGCTGCCTCCTCAACTCAGAACGGGCTGCTGTTCGCCTGCCACTCGGCCGATTGCGGGCGCGGCCCGTAGCGGCGTGCGTAGTCCTCGTGCAGGCGCACGTTCTTTTCCCGGTTGAGCACGTCGACGAGATTGGGGTCCAGACCGTGCTGGGCCAACCGGTGCCGGCGCCACACCTTGTTCAGGGCAAACGCCATTACCAGGGTCCAGAGGTAGATCGGCAAGGTCATCTCGGTGTGCACGTACACCGACGCCGGCAACAGCCAGAATGGTGCCAGGACCAGCAGCGGCGGGATCGAGAGCCGGACCATGTGGCGGCGGATCGCGCCCGGGCCCGCGAGGTCATTGGCGACCCACTCCTGCATCGCGGCGGGCAGGCGTCGCCCGTACGAATAGGTGATGTACTGCCACAGGTTCGGGCGAGCGGAGGCCATGTTCGCTCCTGATCGGGATGCATTGATCGGGCACCGCGACCGATGCCGTCTATGTCCATCGTACTGATTAGTTAGGGCACTAACTATGTTCGCTCGGTCACACCCTCAGTAGACGTCACGCAGGTACCGGTGGTCCTTGAGGAGTCGGTCGACGTACCCGTGTGCCGCGTCGGCGTCCGTCCCGCCGCCTATGGTCAAGCGGTGACTATCACCTACGACGACGCGCTGCGGGATCAGATTAGGGCTCGCCTGGCCGAGTGCGACCGGCGTGCGGTGACCGACCCCACCAAGAGGCACGCGGCGGTGGCGGTCGTTCTCGTCGACTCCGAAGTCGGCGAGGACAGGGTGGATCCGGCGCCGGTGGACGACTGGATCGCCGACCGGCCGATGCCGGGCGACCTGGACGGACATATGGTCGACGTGGCCGGCGGCGCGGCTTTTCTGTTGTGCCGCAGGACCTCTCGGCTGTCCTCCCATGCTGCGCAGTGGGCATTGCCGGGTGGCCGGCTGGATCCGGGTGAGACCGTGACCGACGCGGCGTTGCGGGAACTCGACGAGGAGGTCGGCGTCCGGTTGCCGCCGTCGGCGGTGCTGGGGATGTTGGACGACTACCCGACCCGGTCGGGGTACGTGATCACCCCGGTGGTGATCTGGGGCGGCGGCCGAGGCGATCTGCGTCCGGCCCCCGACGAGGTGGTGGCCGTCTACCGGGTGGGCTTGCACCAATTGCAACGCGCCGATTCGCCCCGCTTCATCACCATCCCGGAAAGCCCGCGTCCGGTCGTCCAGATTCCGCTGGGCAACGATCTGATCCACGCTCCCACCGGCGCCGTGCTTTTGCAGCTTCGGTGGTGGTGTCTGGAAGGCCGGCACGATCCGGTGGATGAACTCGAGCAACCGTTGTTCGCCTGGAAATAGCTAATCGCCGCCGCCGCCGCACCCGCCGCCGCACCCGCTCGACCCGCCGCCGCAGCCACTCCCGCCGTCCGTGCCGCCGTGGGATCCCAGTCCAGACGACCAGATGTCGCCGTCGCCGAAGTCGCCGCGGCCCCGGCCACGCCGGCTCTGAAGCCAGCCCGCGATGAACAACCCCACCACGCCCGTCATGATGCTCAGTTCAGTCACGGTCATGCACCCACGTTAATCCCAAGGACTGCGGACGTTCGCGGACGCCGTTTACAGTGATTTCGTGCTACGCCGACGGCTGGATCGACACGACCGCGCCCACCGCGCGGTGGCGGCACTGGAACTGCCCCCGGCCGTGTTCAAGACGTGTCCATGGCAACCGCGAACGCTCGTCGAGACCGGTCTGCGGCAGTGGCTTCGGTGTTGTGCGCCCGCGCTACGGGACAAGCAGGTGATCGGAATGCCGTCGCATGCGGTGGACGAGGCGTGGCACGGTCTGATCTTGTGCACCGCGCGGTATGCCGTCTTCTGCGACGCGGCATACGGTCGGTTCCTGCACCACCACCCGGACGGCGGTGCGCTGCCGGGTAACCGGGCCGCCAGCGAATCGGCCGACGAGCAGCTTCGCAGAACGGTGATCGCCTGGCAGTTGGTCGCTGAACCGGACGAACAGTGCGTGCTCTGGGATCTCGACGAGCAGGTCGGCGTCGAGCGACCCTGGGGTATCGATGCGGCCCGCGTCGCCGAGATCAGGACCGCGCTGGCGCGGTTGTCGTAACCCGGCGCAACGCCGCCGGCCCATTGCTGTAGAAACACGATGTGCACCGCAATTCCCCGGCCGGCGACCCGGCGGATCCGCTGCCGTATTTCGTCCGCGACGAAAACCATTATGTGCCAACGACTATGGCTCGGGGTGGCTGGGGGCCATCGCTCAGTGGCCACGTCGTCGGCGGCCTGCTGGGCTGGGCGGCCGAGCGCGCGAGCGGCGATCCGCAGTTCCAGCCCGCCCGCCTGACAGTCGACCTGCCCCGGCCGACGGCGCCGAAGCCGCTCGAGGTGCGCACCCGCATCCAGCAGGACCGGCGGCGGCTGCGACTTGTCGAGACCGCACTCGTCCAGGACGGCCATGTGGTCGCAAACGCGAGCGCCCTGTTCGTGCGGCGGGGGGACCAGCCCGACGGACAGGTGTGGTCACCCCCGGTGCAGTTGCCGCCCCTGCCGGTCGATCAGGAAGGTGTCGAGTCGCTTTTCATCAGGACCTACGGGTGGGGCGGTGAACTGCAGAATCCCGATCCCGACTGGGCAGACCGGCAGGGGCCGAAGTACACCTGGTTGCAGGAGACCCGTCCGCGATCGGCGGGGAGGAGCTGACGCCCTTCACCCGCGCCGCGATGGCCGGCGACATCACCGCGTCGATCGCGAACTGGGGCAGCAAGGGTTTGCAGTTCATCAACGTCGATTACACGCTCACGCTGAGCCGGCTGCCCGACGGTCCCCAGCTCGGCCTGGCCGCCATGACGCATTGCAGCGACGACGGCGTGGCGACCGGATCGGCCGTCCTCGTCGATCACCGGGGGCCGATCGGCAACGGTGTCTCGGTTGCGGTGGCGCAGTCCGGCTTCCGCCCGACCAATCAACAACCGGGTCAATGATCCGGGGTGGCCGCGCGGTGCCCGCGTAGCACCAGGAACGCGGTGAGCAGCTGCCACAGCAGGATCGTGTACACGCTGCCGCGCTCCCATATCCCCTTCGGGCCCAGGTCGACGCCGAACGTCCCGGCAGCAAACCCGCCGAAGCTCACAAATCCCACTGCCGCAATTGCTTTGGCGGTCTGGCGGTACCACGCGGACGAGCTGACCACCGCCCGACCGACCAGCACGGCGGCATTGCCGCCCAGGATGGCCAGCACGGCGCCGACGACGTGCAGCCCACCCCGGTGCACGGTGCCGACCAGGCAGTTGCCGAGTGCGTTCGCGACGGCCAGGCCGAGGAACAGCCGGTGCCTACCGCTGCGCGCAGATCCGGTGATGAGTAGGGCGCCGAGCAGGAAGGAAGTGCCCTGCATGCAGAAGGCCAGCTGCATCAGCCGCGTTCGCGGGCCGGTCAGTCCGAGGTCGCTGATGTAGTTGTTCGCATAGCTGTAATCGCGGAAGGCTGCCGCCGCGACCGCTTCGAGGAGCAGGTACCCAACCGGGCCCACGATCCAGAGGACGGCTCCACACCTCGCGATCAAACCCGGGCTACCGATTCGCGGGACGTGTCACGCCGCAACCGGCAGGTGAATATTCCTGGCGCCGACCACATTTCGCAGCCCAGAACAGTTCACACAGCCGATGCAACCGACGCAATCGGTGCATCGGACACACGCGATGCAACCGACGCACCGGGCGCAGGCGATACATGCCAGGCATGCCACGCATTCCCGAACGCCGATACAGATCACCGTGAGCAGGCTGGTGATCACCCCGACTCCGCCGGCCGTTCCGGCCGATCCGGCGACCGCGATGCCGCCCGCCGTCGCGACCGACCCGGCGACTGCGACGCTGGCCGCCGCCGTCGTCGATCCGGCAACGGCGACGCTGCCTGCGATCGCGGTCGATCCGGCAACTGCGATGCTGCCACGGACCGCGATCGAACCAGCGGTCGATTCACTGTCGGCGGCAAGCACCGAATCCAACGCAGTCGCCATGGGTGACATCATGTCAGCCGTGCCACCGAAGCTGAAGCTGCGAGCCGCTCACGCACGCCGTGTCGGCCCGGCGTCAGCGGATGGCCAGTCCGGTCAGGGCGCGCGAGATCACCAGCCGTTGGATCTCGCTGGTGCCCTCGAAGATGGTGAAGATCTTGGCGTCTCGGTGCATCCGCTCCACGGGGTAATCGCGGGTGTAACCGTTACCACCGAGGATCTGGATGGCTTCGTCGGTGACGTAGACGGCGGTTTCGCTCGCCACCAGCTTGGCCATCGAACCCTCCGCCGCTTCGAAGTTCTGGTTGTTGCGCGCCATCCAGCCGGCCCGCCACACCAGCAGCCGCGCCGCGTCGATCCGGCTCTTCATGTCGGCCAGCTTGAACGCCACGGCCTGGAACTCGCCGATCTTGCGGCCGAATTGTTCACGCTGGCAGGCGTAGTCGAGCGCGTACTCGTAAGCGGCCCGGGCCACGCCGACCGCCATCGCCCCGACGGTCGGCCGGGTGCGTTCGAACGTCTTCATCGCCGCCTGGCCACGCGCGGAAGCCCCGGACTTGACCCGGGCGACGCGCGCCTCGAACTTCTCCCGACCGCCGAGGATCGCGTCCTCGGGCAACCGGACGTTGTCCAGCACCACCTCGGCGGTGTGGGACGCGCGGATGCCGTGCTTCTTGAACTTCTGACCCTGCGAGAGACCTTTGGTGTCCGGTCCGATGATGAAGCTGGCCTGGCCGCGGGTGCCCAGCTCGGGATAGACCGACGCCACCACAATGTGCACGTTGGCGATTCCGCCGTTGGTGGCCCAGGTCTTGGTGCCGTTGAGCACCCACTCACCGGCCGCCTCGTCGTAGCGTGCCCGGGTCCGGATGCCACCGACGTCGGATCCCGCGTCGGGTTCGGACGAGCAGAACGCGCCCAGTTTGGGTTCCTCGGCGGTACCGAACATCGCCGGTAGCCATTGACCCAGCTGTTCGGGAGTTCCGTTGCCCGCCAACGCCGCTGCGGCCAGACCGGTGCCCATGATGGACAGCGCGATGCCGGCGTCGCCCCAGAACATCTCCTCGAAGGCCGTCAACATGCCCAGGCCGGTCTCTTCGGCCGCCTGCTGGGCGAAGAAGTCAGGGGAGTACAGGCCGACCTTGGCGGCTTCCTGGATCACCGGCCACGGGGTTTCCTCGCGTTCGTCCCATTCGGCCGCGGCCGGCCGGATGACGTCGGCGGCGAACTTGTGCACCCAGTCGCGCACCTCGATCACGTCGTCGCTGAGCTGCATGGAAAATGTCACGGATCCACTCCTGAAATATGTTGTTATTACTTGTTTTTCGGGGTTCGGTACTGGGCGAGCACGGCGCGTGTCTGGTTCACCCACGCCTCGAAGTAACGCTCTTCGTCGATGTTGCCGGGCAGCCGACCGGTGAGAGCCTGCAGCGTCGCGGCGTAGGACAACGAGCCGATCGCCACCGCCGCCGCGGCATCCGGGTCGGGGATCTGCGTGCGACCGCTACGGTTGGACGCGGCGAGCTCGTCGGCGAAGCGCTGATAGGCGTTGTCGGTGATGACCTGCCAGGTCTTCTCGTCCAGGTCGCCGAGCTCGTCGGGCTCGCGCAGCATGACCTGCAGCAGGTCCTCGCTCTGCTTGAAGCTGCTCCAGATCAACTGCCCCGCGGTGCGTACCGCATGTTCGACGCTGTGCGGCTCTTTGGCGTCGTACTGTTCGCGGGCGGCGACAATGCTGTCGATGCGGTGCGCGACAGCGGCCTCCAACAGCTCGCGTTTGGAACCGAAGTGCTTGTAGAGCGCGCCCGATCCCGGCGCCAGACCGGACGCCCGCTGAATATCGGCCACCGAGGTCGCCGCGTAACCCTTGGCGGCGAACAGCTTCAACGCTTCGGCCAACAGCCGATCGCGTCCCGAGGCGACCATAGGTGAGAGAGTACTCACTCACCCCGATCGCCGCCAAACTCCCTGGTCGAACCCGTCGCGCCTACTCGAGGACCAGCGCAGCGGGAAGGTGTTCGCTGAGCACGGCGTCGGCGAGCAGTTCGCCGAGCAGCGGGCCGAATTTCATCAGGTTGCTGCCGACGAACCCGATCACGTTGCCGCGCCGGGCCACCTGCCAGCCGTCCCCGCCCTCGTCGAGCCAGGCTGCGCGCGCAGTCACACAATCGACCCGACTGACCGCTGCCAACGACGGGAACAACGCGCGTACCGTCGCCGGGTCCGGCACGTCCTGCCCGAAGGCCCAGCGGCCGGTGCTGCCGATCGGCAATCCGTAGCCTTCGGGGGAAGACAGACAAGCGGCGCCGTGGGCGTCAGCACCCTGGTAGGTGAACCGGGTGTGCGGGCCGAACTCGATTCCGAGCGGGCCGAACAGCGCCTGGGTCTGCACCCCTGCGCAGATCAGCACCCGGTCGGCGGGTAGTACGGCGCCGTCGGCCAAGTGGACCGAACCGTCGTCGTTGACCGAAATAACCCGCGCGCGCTGAATATTCACGCGCTTCGCCAGGGCGGACAATGCGCGGCGAATCCGCAGGCTGCCACCGAGCGGATCGAGAACCGCTGTCTCCCAGGGCACGTCAGCGAATGGCAGGAGGGCCGCGATCTCGTCGGGGTCCAACCGGGAGAATGCAGCACCCGCGTGCGACATTGCCGCGGCAACCTCAGCGTCCGCGCCTGCGGCGATGAACCCCTCGGTGCCCAGTAGTCGCCCGGCACCGAACTCGGATTCCCAGCGCTGCCAACCCTTCCGGGCGTGCAGCGCCAGCCGGCACAACTGCGGTCGTCGGTGCGCGATGCGGAATATCCGGGCCAGTCCCACCGATTGCTCGGCGAACGGCTCGCCTCGCTCCACCACGATCACCCGTTCGCCACGGCGCGATAGTTCGTGCGCAGCTGCCAGCCCGCAGATGCCGGCGCCGACGACGACGATCATCGCTAGAAGTAGAAGCCGGCGTAAGGGGCTTCGGGCACGTTGAAGAGCTGATCGGCGGCGGCGAGCGCCGCGGGATCGTCGGCGCGGGCCAGTCCGGCGAGGGCCAGGCTGTGCCATGTCGCACCGCCCAGCAGGACGGTGGCCAGGCCCTCCACGTCAACGTGTAACTGCGCACCCTCCTCGACCGGCGCAGCACCATCGCCGCTGATCCGAAAAACACCCGAATTGTCCGTCAACAGAGGGTCTTTCACCGAGATGCTGACCGATTCGGCACCGGCGTAGCTTCGGGCGGTGAGCGCCTGCCGAACGTCGATGATCCGCAACCAGGTTTCGTCGTAGCGAGCGGTGATCTTCGCCGCGCGCCGATCCTGCAGCAGCAAGGGCAGCGGATCGTCGACGGGCAACATCCAGAAGATCACCCGATCGACCAGGTCCAGTCCGAACAGGAAGCGCAGCAGTCCCAGGTAGGCATCGGGGGTGGGCGCGAAGAAGTCCTCCACCACGATGGTGCGCTGATCGCTGACGAACCACCGGTCGGTGTCGATCGGGCGGTAGCGGGCGAACCCGGACTCGGATCCGGGGTCGCCGTGCACCGCCACATACGAAGCGCCCGGCGCCGATTCACTGCGCGACCGCAAACTTTCCCACCACACCGGGGGGCGGTCGATGCTGCCCGGACGCGCCGGCCGATGCTCGGAGTAGACGAACGGCAGCAGCTCCCACGCGTCGGCCGGGTCGAGCAACCGCACCGGCCCGCCGGACGGGACGCCCGGCCGCAGTGCCGCCCGCGCCGTGTGCACCTCCACGCTCTGCACCGAACTCGCCACCCCGTACCCGTACCGGCCATAAATCGTCGCCTCCGAAGCACGCAGCGTCGCCACCACCTCGCCGCGAGCGGCGATGTCCTGCAGCTGATGGCGCACCAGCTCGGTCGCCACCCCACGCCGGGTGAAGGACGGCAGCACCCCGATGTGGGTAACCGCTGCGTGTCCGACGAGCGCGCCACCGGGCAGGGTCAGCCGGCTGGTGACGGCGTCGGCGGTGCCGACCAGCCGGTTGTCGACGAATGCCCCGATGGTCCGGCCCGGCTCGAGCATTCTGGTGATCCGGCCGGGCGCCAGGTTCAGCGGTGGGAACCCGACCATGGCGGCGCGGAACACGTTCGACGCCGCCAGCAGGTCACCCTCGTCGTCGAGCACGCGGATCTCGGTGGTCACCCGGCCATCATGCCGGGCGCCGGCGAACCCGTGCGCCGCAGCGGCCGGTCAGCAATGCCGGCAAATGCCCCGGATCCCCGGTATCCCCTCCAGACCTGACTCACGCGGTGGCCGGCAGCGATGTCGCTCGAGGTCCAACCCATCGGGTAAGGGTGGCAACCCACCCCGCCCGGTCCGCGGAGTCCCCGGCCCAGGCGACGTAGCCGTCCGGCCGCACCAGGACCGCCGGGCCGGCGTCGGTGCGTTGCGCCTGCTGCAGAGCGACCGCAGTGGCCGGGACGGCATCGCGCTCCCGAATCAGCACGAAGCCGGGTGACCTGCGGTGCAGTTCGGTCAGCCGGCCCGCCGTCAACGGCACCTGTGTCGCACGGGTACCCACCAACGGATGCTCACCGCGGCGCCGCGCATACCGCAACGTCGTCCCGGCGAAGCTGCCGGCGATCGCATCGCGTACCCGCGGGACGCGAAGCAGGTTGGGTACCAATATGTTTCGCAAACCCCGGGCCACCCGGGGGTGCAGTGTCACGCCGCGGGCCAACAGCCCGGACTGGAACAGCACCCGCTTGGCTATCGGGTGGCGCTCGTCGTGGTAGGTGTCGAGCACCGCGTCGTCGGCACCGGCGAGCACCGCGCCGATCTTCCAAGCCAGGTTCGCTGCGTCCTGGATCCCGGTGTTCATGCCTTGGCCGCCCATCGGCGAGTGCACGTGGGCGGCGTCGCCGGCCAGGAACACGCGCCCGTGCCGATACCTCGTGACTTGCCTTTCCTCGCAGTGGAACCGGGACTTCCAGCGCACTTCCTGCACGGTCAATTCGGCGCCCATGGCGGTGTCGAGCACGTTGACGATCTCGTCGTCGGTCACCGGCACGTGATCGGACACCTGGTAACCGCGGTCCCAGGTCATGGCGCGGTACCACGAGCCGTCACCGTCGCGCCGCTGGTAGGGGGCCAGGAATGCGAACCTGTTTCGGGTACTGCCGACCCGCAGGCCGTCGCCGGTGGGCGCCTGCGCCAGTTTGACATCGGCGAGCACGACCGAGGACAAGATCGTCTCGCCCGGGAAATCCGCGCCGATCAGCGTGCGGACCGCGCTGTGCGCTCCGTCGGCGCCGATCAGGTAACGGGCATGCCACCGGTCGCCGTCTGCGGTCTGCACAGTGACGCCGGCATCATCCTGCTGCAGGCCGACGACTTCGACGTCGCGCCGGACGTCGGCCCCCTGTGCGACAGCGTAATCATGCAGCGCCGCATCGACGTTGGTCTGCGGCGTCACCATCACGAAGCGATAGGGCGAATCGAGGTGAGTGAGGTCGATGCGTGCGCCGCGCAAGATCGTGACGCCCGGCGCCCGGTGTGCCCGGCTGAGCAGGTCCTCGGCGAGTCCGCGCGCGTCGAGGACCTCGAGGGTGCGCGCCATGGTGGCGAACGCCCGGCTGGACGGGTTCACCGATGGCCGGCGTTCCAGCACGCACACCGAGTGACCCGCCCGGGCCAGGTCACCCGCGGCGGTGAGTCCGGTGGGACCGGCGCCGACGATCAGAACGTCGCAGTCGTGGGTGTTCATGCCCGCACCGCCCCCGGATGCGGGAACCAGCGACGAATGTCGTCCGGGGACGACGTCGCTGCGTGATTGAAGACGAATCGGCAGCCGGGCTGGGTGGTGTGTGCGACGTTGACGATCGCCTCGAACAGCAGGGTGTTGCTCGCGACCAGCCGCACGCCCGCCCCGATCAGCACGGCGTCATATCGGTTGGCTTCCAGCCATTTTCGGGCCTGTTGCAGGCCGGCGTCGCCGAAGTCGATCAGGCAGTTGTCGACGCGGTAGCCGGCCGCCCGCAGTGCCGCGACATTGTCGTCGTTGGCCGCCCGCAGCGTTCTACTGCTGAGCCCCGGAAACCGGGCGAACTCCGGCGACGAGTATTCGATCACGTCGGGGTCGAGACCGATCTGGATGGCGGTGATGGTCATGGCGACAACCTTCCTCGCAGATTTCAACAACCGTTGAAATGGACGGTAGTCCGAGCCGGTAGCCCTGTCAACAGTTGTTGAAATACACTGTCGACCATGCCGCGGAAGACACGCGATGGGGAAGCCACCCGAGCCGCGATCCTGGCGACCGCGCGATCACAGTTCGGCAACCATGGCTTTGAACGCACCACCATCCGCTCGGTGGCATCGGCCGTCGGCGTCGATCCGGCGCTGGTCATGCACTACTTCGGCAGCAAAGCCGAACTGTTCGCCGCGGCGTCCCGCCTGGATATCGATTTCCCCGACCTGTCCGGAGTGGCCGCTGACCAACTCGCCGACGTGCTGTTGCCGATGTTCGTCGCGATCTGGGGATCACAGGGGCCGTTCCTGCCGTTGCTGCGCGCGGCCGCGACGAACCAGGCGGCCGCCGAAGCGTTGCTCGAGGTGTTCGTCGACCGGGTCGCCCCGGCCCTGGCCGCAGCCGTTCCCGACCGTGCCGCCGAGCGTGCCGCACTGGTGGGATCGCAGGTGCTCGGTCTGGCAACGGCCCGCTACGTGCTGCGTATCCCAGCGCTGGTGGAGATGGACGACGCGACCCTCACCGAATGGCTCCGGCCGGTACTTGCGCACTACCTGACCGGGGCGGTGCCTTAACGGATGTCGAAGTGCGCCGGTTCCGGGGCGGCCAGCATCGACGTCAGGGTCGCCCGGTCGTACGGCCACAGATCGATCGTGTTGTCGTCGGTGCGGTACCACGAGTTGCAGCCGGTGTTCCAGACGGTCGGCGCCATGGCCGCTGCCACATCGGCGTTGAACTCGTCGGTCGCGTCCTGGGTGACCTCGATCGAGGTCGCCGCGCCGGTACGCAGCATCTCCAGGAAGTGCGCGATGTAGCGGGCGGTCCGCTCGGCGGAATACTGCAGGGAGATGGACCCCGTCGGAGAGTTGGGCCCCAGCACTGTGAACAGGTTGGGAAAACCCGGGATAGCGGTCATCCGGTAGGCCCGCGGTCCGCCGGCCCACGCTTTGTCGATGGTCAGGCCGTCGCGGCCGGTGATCTCCATCGGCCGCATGTAGTTGTGCGAATGGAAGCCGGTGGCCAGCACGATCACGTCGGCCGGCCGGTGCCGGCCGTCGGCGGTCCGTATCCCGGTGGGCGTCACCTCGTCGATGCCGTCGGTCACCAACTCGGCATTGTCGGCTTGGATTGCGCGGTAATAGGTTCCGGACACCACCTGGCGTTTGCACAACGGCTGGTAGTCCGGGGTGAGCTTGACCCGTAGCGCGGTGTCGCGGACCTGCAGGCGCAGGCACAGGCGCGCATAGTTCTGCACCGCGCGCCGACGCCAGGACGGGCGGGTGGTGATGTCGGCGAGAATCCCGGACGCCCACAACATCATTCGGTACAACCCGTGCTGGACGCGCGGAAAGCGCTGCAACGTCGCGGTGACAACCGCGCTCTGCCGCAACGACATCGGCGCCCACAGTATCCACTGCGGGGAGCGCACATAATGCGTGATCGCGGTCGCAGCGGGTTGCAGCGCGGAGATGATCTGCACGCCCGTCGAGCCGGTGCCGATGACCGCGATGTTCTTGGCGTGCGTGTCGACGGCGTCGTCCCAGCGGGCAGTGTGCACCACAGGCCCGCGGAACTCGTCGAGTCCGGTGATGTCGGGTACGGCCGGATGATGCAGCACGCCGGTGGCGCACACCACGACGTCGGCGACGATCTGCTCGTCGGCGGCGGTGCGTAACGTCCAGCTGGAGGTTTCTTCATCCCACTGTGCCGCAACGACTTCGGTGTTCAACCGGATATGCTCGCCGAGGCCGAGTGAGGCCACCACGTCATCGTGATAGCGCTGTATCTCAGCCCCGTCGGCCCAGATGTGCGACCAGTCGGATTTCGGCGCGAACCCGAATTGGTAGAGCTGGGAGGGCACGTCACAGGTGAGACCGGGATACCGGTTCCAGTGCCACACACCGCCGACGGCACCGCCCTTCTCGAACACCGTGACATCGGAGAACCCGCGTTGGGTAAAGGTGTGCAGCGCAGTGATTCCGGCGAGCCCAGCTCCGATGATCACCACCCGGGGACCGCGGTTCATGCGCGCGCCGGAAGACGGCGGCCGATGACGGTCAGCGCATGATCGGCCCAGCGAATATTCTCTTCCTCGAACGAAATTCCGCGTAGCAGCGTCAGATAGGGGCCCACCCGTTCGGCGTGGGCGACGTACTCCTCCTCGGTGCGTCCCGCCAGCAGGCGGGCGCGCAGCCGTTCGTAGCGTTCGAGTTTGGCCGTCGCCCAATCCCGCCGTTCGGCGATCGCGGCACGGACGGCTGATGTGTCGCCGGCATCGGCGGCCGCCACCTTGATCATCAATTCGTCGCGGATCGCCGCCGGCTTGGGCGCCCGTGCGGTGAAGTGCCGAATCGACTCGTGGCCCGCGTCGGTCAGTGAGTACATCCGCTTGTTCGGCCGCCGTTCCTGGTGCACGACGCGCGCCTGGATCAGACCCTGCTCGGCCAGTCGCTCGAGTTCGCGATACAACTGTTGCGGGGTGGCCATCCAGAAGTTGGCCACCGACGCGTCGAACTCCTTGGCCAGGTCGTAGCCGGAGGACTCACCGTCGAGAAGTGCCGTCAGCACGGCGTCACGCAGCGACATCGACGCATCGTACAACGAAGCACCTATTCAACAAGGTTATTAGTTACCTATAGACAGGCGGGGCAGGGAAGCTCTAGCGTCGATCGGGTCTACTCAACAAATTGACTATTGCGAGGTTCTCATGCACCCGTTCCGGAAAGCGGTCGAAGACCACGACGAAGCGGCCATCCAGGCGTTACTGGCCGACGACGTGGTGTTCACCAGCCCGGTGGCCTTCAAGCCGTACGTCGGAAAACCGATCACCGCCGCCATCCTGCGCGGTGTGCTGCGGGTTTTCCAGGACTTTCGCTACATCCGGGAAATTCACGACGAGAACGGGCGGGACCACGCGTTCGTGTTCGAAACCGTGGTGTCCGGAAAGAAGATCACCGGCTGCGACTTCCTGCACTTCAACGAGGACGGCCTGATCGACGACTTCACCGTGATGGTGCGGCCGCTGTCCGGCGCGCAGGCGCTGTCGGAGGCGATGGGCGCCCAGTTCGACCGCATCCAGCAGGAGGCCGTCGAGTTCGCCGGCGCCCAGAACGGCTGATCGTGCGCATCGGACTGGGCATCAACTACGCCGGCGGCTTCAAGGAAGTGGCTGCCGAGGTGGCCGACCTCGAACACGCGGGGCTGGACATCGTATTCGTGCCCGAGGCGTATTCGTTCGATGCGGTGAGTGCGCTGGGTTATCTGGCGGCCAGCACCGAACGGGTGGAACTGGCATCGGGCATTTTGCAGCTCTACACCCGCACGCCCACCCTGACCGCAATGACCGCGGCGGGCCTCGACTACGTCTCCGGCGGCCGGTTCGTCCTGGGGCTGGGTGCGTCCGGTCCGCAGGTGGTCGAGGGTTTTCACGGGGTGCCCTATAACGCCCCGATTGCCCGCACCCGCGAGATCATCGAGATATGCCGCCAGGTGTGGCGCCGCGAGACCGTGCAGTACCAGGGCAATCACTACACCGTCCCGTTGCCCGCCGGACAGGGGACCGGACTCGGCAAGCCGCTGAAGTTGATCAATCATCCGGTCCGGGAACGCATTCCGATCCTGATTGCGGCGCTGGGCCCGAAGAACGTCGAACTGGCCGCCGAGCTGACCGAGGGCTGGCAACCCATCTTCTATCTGCCGGAGAAGGCGGCTGACGTGTGGGGCCAGGCCCTGGCCGCCGGGCAGGCGAAGCGCGATCCGGCACTCGGCGCACTCGAGGTGTACGCCGGACCGGCGCTGGCGATCGGTGAGAACGTCGAGCCGATGCTCGAATTCGTCAAACCGCACCTGGCGCTCTACATCGGCGGCATGGGGGCCAAGGGCAAGAACTTCTACCACACCCTGGCCACCAGGTACGGCTACGGCCCGCAAGCCGATCGGATTCAACAGCTTTACCTGGCCGGGGAGAAGGACGCGGCCGCCAAAGCCGTTCCCGACGAGTTGGTGCGCAACGTAAACCTGATCGGCACAAAGGAATTCGTGAAGGAACGGGTGGCCGCGTATCGCGCCGCGGGGGTGACCACGCTGAACGTGATGCCGTTGGCCGGCACGCCCGCCGAGCGGGTCAAGCTGATCGAGACGCTGCGTGACCTCGTCGATTAACTGAACGGCACGCAGCAGCGCCAGTCGGGCGCATTAGTCTATCGAGTAGCGGTGGCGCCAACGCGTTTCGAGGAGATTCTATGTGTCGTGCGGTGCAATGCCCGGTCTGTGGAAAGACCACGTGGGAGGGGTGTGGGGAGCATGTGGCGGAGGTACGCCAGTCGGTGCCTCCCGACCAGTGGTGCGACGGGCAGCACGCCGGTCGTCCGGCTGCGGAGACTTCAGGCCGGTAGTCAGCGCCCGAAGATCCCTGCCGCAGCGGCGATTTCACATGCCATGCGCACGGTCGCGTCGATCCGGTCGGTGGTCGGTGCTCCGGAGGCGGCCCTGTTCTGCGGCTCGTCGATGCCCCGGCGCATGACGCCTTCGGCGATGATCGCCAGCTTCCACAGTCCCAGCGCGTGCCAGTACTGCACCGCGGCGGGGTCGCGGCCGGTCTCGTCGATGTAGAGCCGGGTCATCTCCGCGCGATCGGGAAAACCCGGCAGTGTGGTCGGCTCGAAGTCGTTTTTGGTCGTTTCTCCGGGCTCCAGCCAGTAGGTGAGCAGGCTGCCCATGTCCGCGAGCGGATCACCCAGCGTGGACAACTCCCAGTCCAGAGTCGCGATCACGGCCCCGGTCTGCGGCGAGGTGATCAGGTTGCGCAGATGGTAATCACCATGCACCAGGCTGACTTCGCGTTGCTCGGGAATGCAGGCCGAGAGACGGGCGGTGAGATCGTCGAGTTCGGGGATGTCGCGCGTCTTCGACAGCTCCCACTGTCCGGCCCAGCGCTTGAGCTGGCGCTGCGCATACGGCTTGTGGCTGGCCAGATCCTGTAGGCCCACCGCCGCGAGGTCGACGGCGTGGACCTTGGCCAGGGTGCGCGGCAGGGACAGCGCGATCTGGCGGCGCTGCTGCGGTGTCAGCGCCGCCGCGACCGCCATCGTGTCCACCACCAAACCGTCGACGAACTCCATCAACACCCACGGTGCGGTGGTGAACTCCGGATCGGTTGTCACGGCCAGTATTCGGGGGACCGGCACGTCGGTGTCGGCCAGCGCCGCCATGATCCGCGCCTCGCGCACCACATCGTGGGCCGAGGCCAGCAGGTGACCCAGCGGCGGGCGGCGCAGCACCCAGGCCTGCCCGTCGGCATCGCTGACGCGATAGGTCAGGTTCGACTGCCCGAGTCCGATCCGCTGAAAGCGCAGCGGACCGGTGGCGTCGATGCCCAGGGTCACCAGCCAGCGCGACACCGCCGCGGCGTCGACGCCCGGGATGTCCTCAGACATCGTTGCGGTACTTGCGCAATTCCTGACTTGCGATGGCCCGCTTGTGCACTTCGTCCGGGCCGTCGGCCAGTCGCAGTGTGCGCAGATGCGCCCACGCCATCGCCAGTGGGAAATCGTCGGTGACACCGCCACCGCCGTGCACCTGGATGGCGCGGTCGACGATCTTCAACGCGATGTTGGGGGCGGCAACCTTGATGGCCGCGATCTCGGTGCGCGCCTCCTTATTGCCGACGGTGTCCATCAGATGCGCGGCTTTGAGCGTGAGCAGACGGATCATTTCGATGTCGATACGCGCCTCGGCGATCCAGTCCCGGATATTGGCGTTGTCGCTGATCGGTTTTCCGAAGGTGACGCGAGACTGGGCGCGCCGGCACATCAGCTCCAGCGCGCGCTCGGCCATGCCGATGGCCCGCATGCAGTGGTGGATGCGGCCGGGGCCCAGCCGGGCCTGGCTGATCGCGAAACCCTCGCCCTCCCCCTTGAGCACATCGGTGCCCGGCACCCGCACATCGTCGAAGTCGATCTCGGCATGTCCCTCACGATCCTGGTAACCGAAGACGGACAAGTTGCGTCGCACCGTGATGCCCGGCGCGTCAATCGGCATCACCATCATCGACTGCTGCCGGTGCGGGGCGGCGTCCGGATCCGTCTTACCCATCACGATCAGCACCTTGCAGTTACGGTGCATTCCGTTGGAAGCAAACCACTTCCGTCCGTTGAGCACATAGCCGTCACCGTCGCGGACCATCGACATTTCGACATTGGTGGCGTCCGAACTCGCCACCGCCGGCTCGGTCATCGCGAACGCCGACCGGATCTTGCCGTCCAGCAACGGTTTGAGGTAACGCTCCCGGTGCTCGTCGGTGCCGAACAGCGTGAGCACCTCCATATTCCCGGTGTCCGGGGCGCTGCAGTTGCACGCCTCGGACGCCAGATGACTGCGGCCCATGATCTCGGCCAACGGCGCGTACTCGAGGTTCGTCAGCCCCGGTCCCCACTCGGGGTGCGGGTGAAACAGGTTCCACAATCCCCGTTTTCGCGCTTCGGACTTGAGATCCTCCAGGACGGGCGGGTGGAAGTGCGGGTCACCGGCCTCCCGCATCTGCTCGTCATAGATCGTCTCCGCCGGGTAGACGTGGGAATCCATGAACTCGCGCAGATCGGCCTGGTACTGCTGGGCGCGTTCGGAGATATCGAACAGGGACATGAGAACTCCTCACGAAGTGCCGGTGATTGCATTGTGCGCCAGTCTTCGGATCCTGCTGCGGCCGAGGTGGTGCAGGGTTGACCGGCAACACCGTGGACCCGTTGAATCGAAGGTCTCCGCCGTGTCGACGGCGTTACGCTGCCACCATGACGCTCGGACCGCGATCGCTGGTCGTGCCTGGTCTGGGCCGGCAGCACGGTACGCCGCCGGATGTTGCGCCCTCGTCGAAACGTATTGCCCGACAAGAGCGGGTGCTGACCGTGGCGACCCGGATCGGTGCGATGGTCAGCGGCTTCTTCAGTGTGCTGTCGATCTTCATCGGTCACGGTGGGTTGTGGATCGGCGTCGTCAGCGCGATCGGCACCGCGCTCTATCTGTCGATCCCGTTGCTGTACCGGTTCGGTACGCTGGTCGCCCCGCTGACCTTTCTCATGGTGGGTTACCTGCTGATCCTCATCGTGACCTTGCGTGTCGGCACCGGATCAGGGATGCAGTTCTACTTCCTGGTGGCGGCGACGTTGATCGTGTTGGTGCTCGCCGTCGACCATCTGAGACTGGCCGTGCTGATGGCGGCGCTGGGCGCGGTCCTGACCGTCGCAACCGAACTCTTGGTGCCGGAAAGAACCGGCGTACAACCGGATTGGGCCTACACCTTCGGATTCGTCATCACCGTGATCTCATCGTGGGTCATGGTGGTCGCGACCATCTGGTATGCGGTACGTGAGGTCACCCGTGCCGAGCAGGCCATCGAGGCCGAATACGAACGGTCGGAGGCGCTGCTGGCCAACATCCTGCCGGCGCAGATCGCCCAGCGACTCAAAGATCCGTCCCGGCCGGTGATCGCCGACAAATACGACGACGCCTCGGTGCTGTTCGCTGACATCGCCGGTTTCACCCGGCAGGCTAGCGACACTGCGCCCACCGAACTGGTCGGCTTCCTGGACCGCCTGTACACCCAATTGGATGGACTCGTGGATCGCCACGGCCTGGAAAAGATCAAGACCAGTGGTGACTCCTACATGATCGTCAGCGGTGTACCGGAACCGCGACCCGATCATCTGCAGGCGCTGGCCCGCCTGGCGCTGGACATGGCGGCCGCGGTCGCGGATCTGACCGACATGCGCGGCAGGGCGGTGCCATTGCGCATCGGCTTGGCGGCGGGGCCGGTGGTGGCCGGTGTGGTGGGGGCGCGAAAGTTCTTCTATGACGTGTGGGGGGACGCGGTCAACGTGGCTTCGCGGATGGAAACCACCGGCGTCGAGGGACGAATTCAGGTGCCCCAGGATGTCCACGAGCGGCTCAACGGCACGTTTCTGTTCGAGGAGCGCGGCGACGTCGACGTCAAAGGCAAAGGCGTGATGCACACCTGGTACCTGGTCGGCAGTCGGTAGCCGATGTCACGCGCTGCCCAGCTAGTTAGCCGGTGTCTCGTCGGGCATTGCGTAGAGCTCCAGGTATTTCGTCAGCGCGCGCTCGCCCTCGGCGAACACCGCGCGAGCCCGGCCGGGGCCGGCGCGGTGCGACAACTCCAAGACGTGATCACCGAGTTCGACGGCCATGGTGGTCACCAGGAGGTCGGTGTCGGCGCGCAGTAGCCGCCATTCGATGAGGGCGGCGTGCAGCGCTTCGGCGAAGCGTGCCCGGCGTTGCTGCGGGTCGGCGATCAATCCCCGGGAACGACTGAGGTAGAACAGATTAGCCAGCTGCGGGTGGGTGTCCAGGTACTCGCGGTGAAACTCGAACAGCGCATGGATCACTTCCCCCAGACTGGCCGGCGCCAACGCGGACAACACCATGCTGCCTTCGGCGTCGCGGCGGTCCAGCAGGTCGGTGAGGATCTCCTGCAACATCGCGTCCCGGTTCGGGAAGAACTGGTAGACGGTGGCGACCGGGATCCCGGCGCGCTCGGCGATCGCGCGGGTGGTGACCGCTTCCTCGCCGCCGGATTCGAGCAACTCCAGCGCGGCAGCCAGCATCCGCGCGACGCGCTTTCTGCTCCGTTCCTGCACCGGCTGACGCCGACGCAACGCATTGTGGGTGGCCACCGGAATATCGTTGCACAGGTCGAACATGAACATCATTCATGTTATGTTCGGTTAGGTTTGGCTAACCAAGTATTCCGAGAGGGTACCGCGATGACGTTGCAGGCTGAGGTGGCCGTCCGCGCCCCGCGCCTGGCCGCGACGCTGTTGTGGGCCGGCGTGGTCGCCGGCGTCTGCATGACCGTGACATCGTGTTTGTTGGCTGCCGCGCGGCCTGGATTCGACATCCGCCGCCACCCCAACAGCCTTCTGGTGCTGGGTGATTGGGGGTGGGTGCAGACCATCGACATACTGGTCTACGGTGTGCTGCTGGTCGCCTTCGGAGTGGGTGTCGGATGGTCCGCGTGGCCGCAGCGTTCCGGGGTGGTGGCCGCGGCCGGGCTGGTGGGTTACGGTCTGGGCGCCGGCTTCATCGTCGGTCTGTGTCCGCCGGAGCCCGCTTTCGGCTTCCCGCCGGGAACGTCCGGCGGGTTCCCCGGTTACGACGCGTTGAGCACGTCCGCCAGGATCCACGGCATCGGCGGCATGATCGGATTTCTCGCGGTCACCGTGGCATGTTTCGCCTTCGCCCGGTACTTTGCCGGGGCCGGTGATCACCGGTGGGCCGCGCTGTCGGCACTGGTGGGGATCTCGGTGCTCGCGGTCTGCGCCTATCTGGGTGTCAACGCTTCGGCTCGGGCCGACGAATTCGATTACGTGCCAACATGGGTCGGCAGCCTCGTGCTGTGGCTCTATGTTTCCGCGGTCGCCGGCAGACTCCTCGTCGGATCGCGGCGATGACTGCGCCGATATGGGCGGCTGTGCCGCCCGAGGTGCACTCGGCGCTGCTGTTCAGCGGGCCCGGGCCCGGCGCGATACTCGCCGCGGCTGCCGCCTGGACCGCGCTGGCACGCGAGTATCTGGGCGCTGCAACAGAATTGAGCACCTTGCTGGAGGTGGTGGGGGGCTCGTCCTGGCAGGGATCGACCGCCGAGCGATATCTCGCCGCACACGCGCCGTATCTGGCCTGGCTGGCCGCGCAGAGCAGCAACAGCGCCAACACCGCTGCCCAGCACGAGGTCGCGGCTGCTGCCTACACCGTGGCGCTGGCCACCATGCCGACACCGGCCGAGCTGGCGGCCAACCATGCGGTGCACGGCGTGTTGGTGGCCACGAACTTCTTCGGCATCAACACAATTCCCATCGCACTCAACGAGGCGGACTACGCGCGAATGTGGATCCAGGCCGCCACCACAATGAGTACCTACCAGGCGGTGACCCAGACCGCGGTGGCGGCAATACCGGCCGACTCGCCGGCCCCGCCGGTGATCGCCGCAGCCGAAGCGCAGTCCTTGGCGCAAATCTGGAACGACATCCTCGACGCGTTGGCGCCCACCATCCTGACCTTTCCGGCTGGGCAGGAAACCCTGGATTTCTTGCGCAACCCACTCAATCTGATTCAGGCGTTCCTGGTCGACTTCGCCGCCAATCCGGTTGTGGCACTGACGACCTGGGGCCCGATAATTTTTGTGATCAGCTACAACTTCTGGGGTTGGCCGCTGTGGTGGACGCTCTACGGGATGCTGCTGGCGTCGCCGCTGCTGATGGCCGCCGCGGTCGGGCTGGCCGGACTCAGCGGCCTGGCCGCCCTGGCGGTGCCGGAACCCGCATCGGTGCTGCCCGATGCCGCGGGCGATTCGCTGCCGCACCAGTCCGGATCCAATCCGTTCCCGATGGCGTCGATCGCGCCGATCACCGGAATCGCGGCACCCGCGACTACCCCGACCGGTCTGACCGGTGTCGGTGGTCCCAGCGCGGCACCGCTGCCGGGGCCGCCGGCGGCAGTGCCCTATGCGGTCGGCGGTATGGACCCCGACCAAGGCGTCGGCCCGACCCTGACCGACCACACGGCGGCAAAGGCACCCGCTGCGGATCATGCGGCCGTGGCATCCGCGACGGCGGTCTCGACCGCAGCGCAGCGGCGCAAGGCCCGCCGCCGTCGCGCGGCCGACGTCAAGGACCGCGGATACGTCTATGAATTTCTGGATTCCGATGAAGCGACGCCGGCTGGCCCGGAACCGACAGAGCTCGGTGCAACCGCTTCGGACCGGGGTGCCGGTAGGGAGTTCGGCTTCACCGGCACGCACCATACGTCTGGGGCTATCGAGCCCGCCGGAATGACCGAACTGGCCGCCGACTCATTCGGCAACGGGCCGCCGCAGCCGCTGCTGCCCACCACGTGGACCGACGAGACGCACCCGCCGCGCTGACGCCCTGAACTCCATCGCTCCGGGCGGCAGGCCGGCGGTCATTCCCGGGCGTCGGACAACGCGTCGTTGAGCGTCTTGCTCGGCCGCATGATCGCTGCGGTCTTCTCCGCATCCGGGTAGTAATAGCCACCGATGTCGGCCTCTTTACCCTGAGCTTCGTTCAGCTCGGACACGATCTTGTCCTCGTTCTTGGCGAAGACCTCCGCGAGTTTGCCGAAGTGCTTCTTCAGGTCCTCGTCGTCGTCCTGATCGGCGAGCTCCTGCGCCCAGTACATCGCGAGGTAGAACTGGCTGCCCCGGTTGTCGAGTTCACCGGTCTTGCGCGACGGGCCCTTGTTGTTCTCCAACAGCTTGCCGATCGCGGCGTCCAGGGTCTTGCCCAGGATCTTGGCCCGCTCGTTGTCGGTCTTGATCCCGATGTCCTCGAAACACGCCCCCAGCGCCAGGAATTCACCCAGTGAGTCCCAGCGCAGGTGGTTCTCCTCCGTCAACTGGTGAACGTGTTTGGGTGCCGAGCCGCCGGCGCCGGTTTCGTACAACCCACCGCCCTTCATCAGCGGCACGATCGACAGCATCTTGGCGCTGGTGCCCAGCTCGAGGATCGGGAACAGGTCGGTGAGGTAGTCGCGCAGGATGTTGCCGGTGGCAGCGATGGTGTCCAAGCCTCTGATCAGGCGCTCGAGCGTGTATCGCATGGATCGCACCTGGGACATGATCTGGATGTCCAGACCTTCGGTGTCGTGATCCTTCAGATAGGTGTTGACCTTCTTGATCAACTCGTTCTCATGCGGGCGGTAGGGGTCCAGCCAGAACAGCACCGGCATGCCGGAGTTACGTGCCCGGTTGACCGCGAGCTTGACCCAGTCGCGAATCGGCTCGTCCCGCACGATCGGCATGCGCCAGATGTCGCCTTCTTCGACGTTCTGGCTGAGCAGCACCTCGCCCGTTTCGAGGTCGACGATGTTGGCGACCCCGGCCTCGGGAATCTCGAACGTCTTGTCGTGCGAGCCGTACTCCTCAGCCTGCTGAGCCATCAGCCCCACGTTGGGGACAGTGCCCATGGTGACCGGATCGAACTGTCCGTTGGTCTTGCAGAAGTTGATGATCTCCTGGTAGATGCGGGAGAAGGTGGACTCGGGGTTGACCGCTTTGGTGTCCTTCTGCCGCCCGTCGGCGCCGTACATCTTGCCCCCGGCGCGGATCATCGCCGGCATTGACGCGTCGACGATCACGTCGCTGGGGGAATGGAAGTTGGAGATGCCCTTGGCCGAGTCGACCATCGCCAGCTCCGGCCGGTGTTCGTGGCAGGCGTGCAGATCCCGGATGATCTCGTCGTGCTGGGACGCGGGCAGCGACTCGATCTTGTCGTAGAGGTCGACCAGTCCGTTGTTGACGTTGACGCCCAGTTCGTCGAACAGCTCCTGGTGTTTGGCGAAGGCGTCCTTATAAAAGATGCGCACCGCATGCCCGAACACGATCGGGTGGCTGACTTTCATCATCGTCGCTTTGACGTGCAGGGAGAACATCACGCCTGTTTTGTGCGCGTCCTCCATCTGTTCTTCGTAGAACTCGCACAGCGCCTTCTTGCTCATGAACATGCTGTCGATCACGTCGCCGTCCTTCAGCGACACCTTGGGCTTGAGTTCGATGGTCTCGCCACTCTTGGTCTCCAGCACCATCTTCACGTCGCATGCGTGGTCCACCGTCATGGACTTCTCGCCGTGGTAGAAGTCGCCGTGCTTCATCGTCGCGACATGTGTGCGCGAGGCCATCGACCACTCGCCCATGCTGTGCGGATGCTTGCGCGCGTATTCCTTGACCGCCTTGGGTGCGCGACGGTCGGAATTACCCTCCCGCAGAACGGGGTTCACCGCGCTACCCAGGCAGTTGGCGTACTTGGCGCGGATCTCCTTTTCCTCGTCGGTCTTCGGGTTCTGCGGGAAGTCCGGAATCTTGTAGCCCTTGCTCTGCAACTCCTTGACCGCTTTAACCAGCTGCGGCACCGAGGCACTGATGTTGGGCAGCTTGATGATGTTGGTGTCGGGATGCTGGGTCAGCTTGCCCAGCTCGGCCAAGTTGTCCGGAACGCGCTGGTCTTCGTCGAGTTCGTCGGGGAACTGGGCGAGGATGCGGGCCGCCAGCGAGATGTCACTGGTCTTGATCGTGATGCCGGCCGGCTCGGCGAACGCACGCACGATCGGCAGAAAGGCGTAGGTCGCCAGCAGAGGCGCCTCGTCGGTCAGCGTGTAGATGATGGTCGGCTGCTCGGCGCTCATGCGTGTTCTCCCGGCGTCAGTGTCGGACAGATTGTGAAAGGCTCAGTTCATCGTCAGCCACGTAACCGACCCTAACGTACGGGCGACTTCCGGGTCCGACCCCGACAGGGGACTCTAAGCGGCCACCGATGAACTTCGCGGCGGTGTATCGAGCCCGCGGCAGCAATGGCAGGTGCATCCGCTCGCGCCGCGGGCCGGACTGGGGCCGGGCGGGCCCACCCGGAACGCTGGTGCATTGCCCAAAAGACGGTGGCGCCAGCTCTTTTGGTGAAGTGCGCCGGCCTGGTCGGCGCAGCTGTCCAGATCGCGAAACATTCAGGCAATTCACGAGATCCGGTTGCGGTGATGTGGACCACATGTTTATAGTTCCGTCCGTCCCGCTCAGATTCAGCACCTGAGCCGGGGCCACCCCTCGCTCGAATCTCCCTCTAAAGGAGATCGAGACACGTCGGCATTCCCCGTAGGAAGGCCGATCCCAGCTGCAGCGTCGGCGTCGGTAACCGCTCTCAACGAGGGCCGACGGTCGAATTGCGCGTACTCGGCCCTCCCTGAAAAGGAGGCCCGGGATTTCTTCGCGAATTTCCTGCCTCTCTCCGGGGGACAGGTGTCCCGAAAACTTGCTATTCGTGGAAAGTGAGGTTATTCGGCCCTTGTCCAGAAAACAAATAACTCCGCAGGTCCGGCGGGCGTGGCGATAGGAAACGCTGCGTCAGATATGAAGAATCTATGAGTATTCGCGGGACGACAGAACTTTGCGCCACTAAGTACTGGATACTCGAGCAATGCGGCACCCAATGAAGAGTTTCGCCCGGCAACCGACAGCGAGACGAGATATGCGGTCCCGCAGCAGAACTGGGTAGCAACACGCGCAGAAATAGTGCCTGACCTCGCGTTTGGCAAGCACCGATATCGAGCAGTTTTTACACCCGCTGGTCTCCACTGAGAGGTGTTATTGTGCCGCCCTTGACCCCTGTCGAATCATTGTTGAAAGACAGCGCGACCGATGTTTACGGCCACCGTGGATTTATCAGCCAGGACTACGAGTTTCTGCCCCGGGAACCGCTACCGCGATGTCTGCCTGCCCAATGGCGGGTTTGGGACGAATTCCTGGCTGAAATTCCTTCCTGGTATCGCGCCGGTCAGGTGTGCCGGAATTTGATGAGCCTGCCCGCGCTGGATCCCACTGGGCTGCCGGACAAGTATCTGGTTCGGGCGAACATGGTCCTGGGCGTCCTTGCCCTCGGGTTCAAATACTGCTGGCAGGAGATGGACGAAGGCAGTCAGCGTCTCCATGCGGGCACCCTGGTGCCTACCGTCGGCGACAGTGTGCTGGCGCCTGTGCAAGCGCAGGTGATGCAGCCTTGGCAGGCAGTGTGGCGGCGAATGGGACGGCATCGGTCCTGTGTGGAAAGTGACTTGTTTGTCGCCAACTTCGTGTGGGGCGGGGATGAACGCTACACACCCGAACGCGTCAGAGGCGACAGCTGCCGGTTGCTCGCGCCATTCTTTTTATCGAGGACCGAACACCAGTTCTGGTTTTCCGTCATCGAAATCTGCTCCCGTTTCCCCGGTGTCAGTGCTCCCTTGGCGATTCAACGCGCTATGCAAGCCGAAGATCATGCGGGTGTGGCAGGACAACTAGTCCGACTTGCGCGGATCTGGCAAACGCTGGTCGAGGAAGTGCTGGCCTCGGCCGACACCCGGGTCAGCGCGGTCGAGTGGGGAAATACCACCGCACGGTGGACAGCCGCGATGTCCGAAGGCGAGGAGGGCTTTTCGGGGCTGTTCGCGCCCGCCTGGCACGTCATGGACCAGCTGATCGGGCGCACCAAGTACACCTCGTTTCTCGGACAGATCATGACGAGAACACGTGCAATGCTGCCGCCCGCGTGGCGGGAATTGATTGCCGCCGTAGGTGATATGCCCGTGTCCGAGTACGTCGCGACGCATCGCGGGCGCTGCCCCGAACTCGACGAGGCCTACCACTTCCTGTGCGAGAGCTACGGGTATTTCTTCCAGTTGCACCACCGGAAAGTGTTCGCCTATTCCTACCAGGCGATTCTCAGTGGTCGGGAGAGAAGCAACGGGGGGATCGAAGGAAACGCCTCGACACCGGGGTGGGAACTGGCGAACCGCCACTTGCGGGTGAGTGCGGCCGAACGACTCAGCGGCTCGCGGCGTGCTCATGCCCATGTGCTCCCGGTGCAGACCGATGGCTGCACCTCGCGATTGTGGAGGTTGCCGGTACGCGATCTGGGCTGGCTGCCCGGCGACCGCGCGGCCATCGGTATCGAGCACCGGGATGGAACGCGCGCAACGCTTCTGGCGAATTTTGTGCGCCGAGACCCGGGCGGCAACGAAACGATCTTCTGGGCTCCTGTGGTCGACGACATCGCGTCGATTCGCTTCGTAGAGCGCGAACCAGGTGCGTTCTGCCGGCCACCGAAACAACCTTCACCCGTCGTCATCTTCTCCGATGTCGACTGCCTTGGCATGGGGATAGCGCTCGGACAACACCAGAATGCCCGCGCCGCCGCAGTATGGCTGGAAGGGGCGAACGTCCCCGCTGAGCTGCGTGCTCTGGTGGACGGGGACATGACCTTGGTATCGCATCCGAACCTGGTTGGTCTCGTGCAGCAGCGCGCGGGCGAGTTGTTTCAGTTACTCGACGGCCCGGCGCACCTCTACGTGTTGGGCGACGCGGTGTTCGTGCGGCGCATTCACACCGCATTGCGTACGGCGATCGCCATGCATTCCGCTTTGGTGGACGACGCGTTCCGACGTCTACGCGAACAGCGGCGACTCCATTTTTGTGTGCAGCCGGCCACGGGCGCGCGGCCGGCCGTGGCGGCCCGCCTGTATCCGTGGGATGTCGCCACCGCAACGGACCCGCGTTGCCGGGTGCGGGTCATCTGTCGAAACAATGTCCTCGACATCACCGGGTTTCTGGCCATCCATATCGGCGGTGACACCATCTTGTCGATGCTGGCCGGGACCGACATCACCAAAGAATTCGAGATTGCGCACGGCTCGGCAGCCAAGACGCTCGGCATGCCCGACGTGTTCGTCGAAGGCGCAGTGGCGCCCATGCCCGAGTCACTGCAACCGCTGACCGCCTTTCTCTACAAAGTGGTCCGGTACACCAATGCATTTGTCGTCACCCAGACCGAGGTTCTCCGGAACAACGAGACCGACAGCTATGTGCAGGCGTGTGGTCTGTTGAGCGCACTTCAGCTCTGGCCCGAAGCGACGATGTGGGGCCAAGAACTGGCGCAATGTCTTGGAATCGACACTCCGCAGCAACACGTTCTGGAAAACCTGTGCAGCTCTCACCACAAGAACATGATTGCCTTCGTCAAGGACTGCCTGTCGGAGCCAACCGGTGTGGCGAACTGGGCGGACCGACTGTCCACCTGCGTTGCCACCTACGAAGATTACGGCCGGATGCTGACCCTGCACCTCTGCGACATATTGCGGGAGGCGTACTTCGAGGGCGCCGTCGCCGTCGGCAAAGCCGCGCCCGACCATATCGACGATCTGACGCGGTACGCACAAATTCGGTTCGGCGCCCTCCGGCAGAGCAGGCCTGAGTATGACCGGTGTTGACCTGTTGCGCAGCAATCTCCGTGGCCGACTTCTGGTCAAGGGGGATGACGACTACCACTCGGCGCGGCGCCTGTGGAACGGCCGTGTCGACAGACATCCCGCAATGATCGTCCAGTGCCGCGGGGTGTCTGACATCGTCGAGACGGTGCGGTTTGCCAACGCTCGGTCAACGCCGGTTGCCGTCCGCGCGGGCGGCCACGGCGTCGCCGGACACGCGATGATCGACGACGGCATCGTCATCGACCTGTCCGCTCTGAAAGGGATTGTCGTCCATCGCGAGGACAAGACCGCCTGGGCCCAGGCTGGTCTGCTCGGCAGCGAATTCGACCACGAGACTCAGCAATTCGGGCTGGCCACACCACTGGGCACGGTGTCGCACACCGGGATATCAGGACTCACGCTGGGGGGCGGTTATGGTTGGCTGTCCCGGCGCCACGGTCTGGCCTCGGACAACCTCCTGGCCGTCGACGTCGTGACGGCCCGTGGTGAATACCTACGCGCTGACCGCGAGAACCATCCCGATCTCTTCTGGGCCCTGCGCGGCGGTGGCGGCAACTTCGGGATCGCCACCTCCTTCCATTACCGACTGCACGAGGTCGGTCCCGAAGTATCGGGTGGCTCAATAACTTTCGGGATCGCCGACGCGAAGGCCGTCTTCGACTTCTACCGCGAGTTCACTGACCAGTGCAGTGACGATGTCACCATGTATCTCACTTTCATGCAGGTCGACGATCAACGCGTCTGCGTCCTGTCGCTGCTGTCCTACCTGCCTGCCACCGACCATGCACGGCTGGTCGCACGCGTGCGCGCACTGGGCACACCCCTGCGCGACGAGATCGGCAAGATCCGCTACTCCGAGTTGCAGAGCATGCTCGATGCGCATGTGCCCCACGGCAAGCACTACTACTGGCGGGCCGGATATCTGGGCGCGGGATCGCTGACCGCTGAGGCCGCCGCAACACTGCTGGATCAGGTGGACACCATCACCTCACCGCGCAGCCTGGTCTCGGTGGAACACGTAGGTGGTCGGATCAACCACCACGCTCCCAGCGACACCGCATTCCCGCACCGCAGCGCGACCTACAACCTGCTGATCTGCTCGGCCTGGGAGGAGCGGCAGCCGCCCGAGGAACATGTCAGCTACGCCGACGACTGCTGGCAGGCGATGTCGGGTCACATGCTGGGCAAATCGCTCTACCAGAACTATGGCAGCACGGATCCGCGCGCCGTCTACGCGTCCAACTACACCCGGCTCGCGCAGCTCAAACGTGAATACGATCCCGATCAACTGCTCACCGGCAACGGGTTGTTCGGTGCGGTCAAGAAAGGTGATTTGTGAACAAAGCCCCGTTTTACGTCGAGCTGGAAGCACAGCTGCGCGCTGCACTCAAGAAGGGCCTGGCAGACTTCCGGAACAGTAAATACTTCACCTATTGCAGTGAATACCATGACTTTCTCTGGGCCGACGACCGCTATACCTACACCCACCGCAAGCGCCTGCCCCATGCGCCCTACGAATTCGCCGCGCGATACGTCGGGATACCCATGATGAACCTCCTGCTCAAAATGGGCATCTACACCAACACCTGGTTCCCCGGCTATTACGACATCGAAGACGAGTTCGCCAACGGTCGTCAGCCGCCCAAACATCCCAGCGGGCGGGTCTCCCAGATGGTCCTCCTGCATAACACCCCTGCCGGGGTCGAGAAAATGTGCATGATCGAAATAACGTTCCAGATACTGCACACCGACATCGACGGCGACTTCGGCTTCAGGGAGCCCGCGATTTCGATCGTCGAGATCTATTCCGACGAGCCCGAAAAGTATGTGCACGCGGTCGCCGCAGACGACGAAATAGACGACTACCACCTGCTCGGTGAGTCGTGGGTCATCTGACATCGCAACCCGTTTGGAGAGGGTAAGGGGTCCGGATTTCCGGTAGCGCGAGGACCTGATCTTTTGCGAGACGGCCTGGCGATACGACCCATCCGATCCTTTTCTCATTCGGCGTGTGTGCGCTGCACGGAATAGCTGTCGTCGCAGGAAGGCCACTGGAATGCCGGTGCGAAGGGGCGAATGTCCCGACGGGATGGAGCGAGCATGAGGCCGATGGCGATCATCGGACCCACAGGGACTGGCAAGTCCGAATTCGCTCTGCACGTCGCCGAAAGACTCGGTGGCAAGTGTGCTGTGGAGGTGGTGAACGCGGAGGCACCCCGGCTGTATCGGGGCATGGACATCGGAACCGGGAAGTTGCCGTATGCCCAACGCCGGAACATTCCGCATCACCAGATGGACGTCCTCGATATCACCGAAGCCGCCAGTGTCGAGAGGTATCAGCAGGCCGCCAAGGCCGATGTCGAAGCGATCCTCGCCCGGGGTGCGCTGCCGATACTTGTCGGCGGGTCGATGCTGTACGTCCAAGCGCTGCTTGATGATTGGAAGTTTCCCGATACCGACCAAGCGGTTCGCACCCGCTGGGAGCAGCGGTTGTCCGAGGTGGGACCCGCCGAATTGCACCTGGAGTTGGAACGCCGCGACCCTGCCGCAGCGGCCGCGATTCCGATTGCCGACACGCGTCGCACGGTACGCGCGCTGGAAGTGATCGAACTGACCGGCAAGCCGTTCTCGGCCCACGCGCCGCGCATCGGTAAGCCCCGCTGGGACACGGTCATCATCGGATTGGACTGTGACACCCGGAATCTGGATGAGCGGCTGGCCTTGCGCACCAAGGTTGCGTCCAGCAGAGTGGTGTACGAGTCGGACCTGATCAGCGGTACCGGCGTGTCGTAGCCGAGTGATTGAAGGT